>JASEIO010000060.1:0-3615 GCA_030017475.1 bacterium
CAAATCCTGCCCATCCATATAAACCCAAGGCAATGAAAAGGGTAGGTAAACTTTCGCCAATGGATACAGAGATTCCAATATAACGAATGTTCACCCCAATGTTTTATCGTTCCATTCTCCTACGACAGTCTTACCGTGATGGTGGCAAGGTCAAAAAACGTACTATTGCAAATTTATCTGATTGTACACCTGGAGAGATTGTTGCTATCAAACTTGCCTTAAAACACAAGGATAATCTCACTGTCCTTGGATCACTCAAAGAATCAGTAAATCTTCAGGAAGGACTCTCGATTGGAGCAGTTTGGACGGTCTACCAGGTAGCAAGACGCTTGGGGATTGAGAAAGCGTTAGGGCAAGCACTTATCTGGAGGAAAAGAAGAATGCATTTGCCGATTACGGGTATCCTCGAGACAAGAGGAATTGACTGTTGAAGAATGCCTCAATCAACTGTCAACCCTTTGCTCCATGGAGATGAAAGTCACAAACCAAGGTTCTTGTCTAAAGATCCCAAGACCACGGAAAAAATCTCAGGAATTATTGAAGGCATTGAATATTCGTCTGCCGTTTGTTTTACTCCATAAGGAGGTACGTGTAGTCACGAGAAAAAAGCTAACCAAGCAACGCAAAACATCTTGAAAACCGTGAGTTACGATATGTCCACTCATATCCTATGGACGAGAGGTATTTGATAGAGGTTAGTGCGCTACATTGAGTTAAATCCTGTTCGGGCAAAGATAGTTTCAGAAGCCTGGGAATATGCATGGTCGAGTGCATGTGCTCATATAAATGGAAAGGATGACCGATTAGTACGAGTTCTACCACTGCTTGAGATAGTAGGAAATTGGAAAGAATTTTTGCAAGGAGAAATGAGAAAAGAGGATGTGGAACAAATTCGTCGTCATGAGGGGAGAGGTCGTCCCCTGGGAGACGAATCATTTATAAATAGACTGGAAGTAATGCTTGGTTGCGTACTTCATCCTCAAAGCGGGGCACAAACCTAAAAATAGGTATTGTGTCCCCAGATAACACCCTTCCTCCTCTGTCATCTGCCTTCTACCTTCTATCTTCTGCCTCGGTGTATATATCTCCTAAGTCTACAATTATCTGGTCACTCTCGGGTATGACCATCTCAAAGCACCGCTCCTTGTCCCCCTTGAAGATCCTGGCAGGGTATCTCCCTGAAGAAATATTCTCAAGATAGAACTCCCCATCCTTCCCAATTATAGTCTCTATAGTCCTTCCCTCAACCTTTATCTCCAATCCCGCATACTCAGCCGGCACCATCGCTCCATCTTCCACCCAGAACAGCCTTCCCTCAACCGCCTGAAGCTTCACCACATCGAACTGCACCGCACCCCCACTTCGGTAGGGCACAGAGACATACCTTGTGGCATCAAGCACATTATACCCCATCGGCAGATCAACAGACACTATGGACAGCCGGTTATCATAATAGGATATTAGTCCCGGCACAAGCACCTCTCCTCTCCTATTGGTTTGTCCCACCTCCTGGTTGTTGTATTTGACCTTTACTCCTGCAACATCCCCCACCCTTACCAGGGCAAAGCCGTCATGGATGGGTCTTGAGAAATAAAGCCCTCCATCTACAAGGGCCGCAGCACCTGATAGCCTCATGTCATAGTTATTCCGGCCGCTGCTTCTTCTATAATCGGCCGAATAGATACCATAGGGTCCATGGTACTCAAGGTGGGCCTGGCCCCGGAGCTTGATCTCCTCATCTATACTCCAATTCCTGTCCCCCTCTATCCGAAACCGATACCCTACACCTATACCCAGGGGCGGATTCTTCTGGAGCTCTGCGGACATGGTGGTCCTCTCCTCCTCAATCTTACCGTTGAGACCCAGCGTCCTTCCCCCAATAAAGAATCGCACTCCAACAAAGGCCTCATCCTCTACCTCATCCTCTTCCCATCTTCTGTGGACAGATACAGAGAGTGAACCATTTCCGGGAACCGACCTCGAGTAATAGAGGGCAAGCCTTTTCTGGTAGGCCTCATCATATCTATCCCGGATGGTGTAATTACCGAATATGGAGCCAAGTACCTTCTGGCGGAGGCCAAGGCCAAGGACCACCTCAGACCTTGGCTTCTGGCTGCTTGAGATATCCCCATACTCTTTGGAGAATCCCCTCAAAGAAAGCCTGGCATTCATCCCCATCACCCTGGGAAAGGATAGGCCAAGGAACCCCCCACACCCATACCTGCCATCCCTGCTGCTTGCCGCAAGGGCTGCATCCATCTCCCAAAAGGTCCCAAGGACAAATGTGGCCATAGGCCCAAGATTGACGGTATCCTCATCCGCCTCTGCCCGCAAGCCCCCTGTAAAACCCTTTGTAAGACCCCTTCGATGATAGCCCACAAAGGCAAGTTTCCCGTATTTGAAGCTCTCTATGCCCATCTCCTCCCTCTTGAACCCCAGGTTATAGCTGTACTCATCAATGCCAGGGGCAAGCAGACCCGAGGAGATGTAAAAGGGGGTTCTAATCCGCTTCTCTCTGCCATAGGCATCCCTTATAACAATGGTTGTTTCTCCCGTCCCGCTCGCAGGTAGATTCAGAAATTCAAACTCCCCCGGCCCAAGCTCCTCTATTCTTTGTAGTATATCGTTTACATACACCTTGACCTCAGAGGGGGTCTCAAGTACCCCAGAGACCTCCAATCCAGGGGATCTTATAAAATAAGGACTCATGGAAAAATCCTTCGATATGGAGAGGCCTCCAAAGCTGCTCCCACCCCCAATGCGGCCCCCTGAGGTGGCAAAAAAATCCCCGAGGACGTATCTTCTGAGTGTCCTCGGGTCATCCCTGGTGATATTGGTCAACTGCCTAACAAGCTCATCTTCGGTGTCTGTCTTTTTGTATGAGAAGTTTGAATACCCTAAAAGGCTCCCCCTCCTCAGGCCCAGATTAAAGGACAGGCTTAAGCTCTCAAAACCAAAGTCATCCCCCATATTATAGCCAAGGGAATAATTAAAGAAGGCGGTATTCTCTGAAAGATACAGTACACCTGGAGGACCTTTGCGAGAAAGGTCGATGATGTGTCTCTCAAAGAGCCCTGGGTCGGCGGTGATGACAAGAAGAGGCCCACGCTCATCTACCTCAAAGGCCACCTCTGGAGAGAGGGATCGAAGGGAGACATATCCTTCACTTATCCTGGCCTTCTCCGGTATCTCTCTAAAACCAAGCCCCAAAAATTCATCTTCTCCAAAGAGGACATCACCATCATCGGTAAGGATGAGAAAATAGTCCCCCTTCTCTTGAGTATTGAGGACGACCCCAAGGACTGCTGTTTCTTTGGGCTTGGCATTCACATAGACAGGGAGAAGAAGTAAGATACAGATTACACAGATTTTCACAGCTCCACTTTCAACTCCACATCTACATACCCTCCCTGCCTATATGCCTTTGTTACCCTGTGCCTTCAATTTAATAATGGACCGTGACCGTTACCGTGTCGGTGTAGGTGCCAGCAGGTTCCAAATAATAAAGTCCCGCTATTCCATAAACGGTATAGACCTGGTCACTTCCATCTCCGGTGTGAGGGCCAGAAGAAGTGCCATATGCGTATGTGTTGTCGTAGTCTGAGTCACCCCACT
>JASEIO010000060.1:3713-6561 GCA_030017475.1 bacterium
GAGGGCCAGAAGAAGTGCCATATGCGTATGTGTTGTCGTAGTCTGAGTCACCCCACTCCTGGGTGTATCCGGAATCCTTGTACAAATAATAAGGTATCGCATTATCTTTATCGTTCCTAATCGTTCTACTCACATCAGAATGCAACCCGGCATCAAGGGCAATGTTGTAGTTTGTCCCATTTGTGGCTTTGACCGTGATTGTTGCAGTAGCGAAAGTATCCGAATCGGACAGTATGGTGCCAAAATCAAGCGTCGTGGCCGATACCGTCACCACCTCTGGTATTTCACATCTCGCATCCATGGTCGTTTTCTCAGTCGCTGCCTTGGCATTCACCGAAAGACCCAAAACAAGAGTCAGAATAGAAACGGCTAAAATTAGCTTCTTCATTTTATCGTACCTCCTTTCTTAGCATTTTTAACCACGGATTTAACGGATTCCACAGATTATTAATCTGCCTAATCCCTTTAATCCGTTTCATCGATAGAGTTAAATCATCACCTCCTTTTATACCGCAATCTTTTTCTTCACAAACTCCATATCCTCTTCTAATTTGCTAACCATTGACAGAACCTCCACATATTCTTCACGCTTTACCACAACCTTATACAATCTATCAAGCCTTTTATTCATTTCATCATCCCTTCTTGTAAGTTCATCCATCACATTTTCTATCCTTGCTGTGAGCTCCTCTCTTACATTGTCTATTCTCTTTGTAAGTCCTCCCTTACATCGTCTATCCTCTGTTCGAGGGCAATCTGATGGTTATTAAGGTCAGTGAGTCTATTTGAGATCTCTTCAACCCAGCCATCAAGGTGTTGGACACACTGCTCTATCTTGTCCAATTTTGGAAGAAGGAGCTCTGCTACCTTTTCGGCAATATTTGAGATATCCATAATTTTATTTTATCAAAAAGTCAACCCAAGATTCTAAATTCTAATGGCCACACATAGTCCTGTCCAGTTCCAATTCCGCATCAAGGCTCGACTCTTTCGTCTGGACACTTACCTTGATAACCCTGGATTCCTGGCACTCCTGGGGACTTATCTCAATGGCAAATGGTTTGGATACGCCAGAAAGGACATACCAACCGGCAACCTCCTTAGAGAAGACCTCCTTCCCGGATTCATCAAAACCCATGGCCTTTATCTTTCTCGGGCTAACATGAACATTTCCCTTGTTCCTGACCCTAACAACCACCATCCTTTTAGGGGGTGGGGGTTCTGCTTCCTGCTCGCTGCCCTCTGCCTTCTGCCCACTACTTTCTTCAGATGGTTTTACCTCTTCTAGGGATATCTTCTCTATCTCTATCTTCTCTATCTTATTAGCCGGGGTGATAAAGACAGGCATCCCGATTCTAAGGGCCATCTTCAGGGCCGTCTCCCCGGCTTTCTTTACCGGAAGCTCCCGGAAAAAAATCCGGTAGGTTTTCTCCATTACAGGCCGTTCGCCCTGATACCCGATCCGGACTATTCTCTCTTCCCCTTTCTCGATGGCGAATATTTTGGGAAAGAAGATGATCTCCTTGGTGGGACTAAATTTGTCTCTCCCTTCCTCATCCTGGGACCATTCAACCGCCCTGACCTGGACATTTACCTTCTCCTCACCATTGTTAGTTACACTGATGGTGGCCGTCTTCTTCTCTTCAAGAAAGACCTTAATCGGAATAACGGTGAAGGATCCGGCCTTGAGCTGGTATGGGGCAAGAAAGAGAAGGCCTATTAGAAGAAAGACAATGATAAACCCTTTCAAATTCTTTCTCCCATTTCTGCGTCCAATCCCGAATCAATAATGGACCGTGACCGTATCGGTGTAGGTGCCGGCAGGTTGACCCAAAGAAGCATACTCCTCTCCGTAAACGGTATAGACCTGGTTAGAGCCATCTCCGGCGTGAGGGCCAGAAACGGTGCCGCTTGGGTATGTGCCGTCGTAGCCTGCGTCACCCCACTCCTGGGGGTAACCGGAATCCTTATACAAGTTATACTCATCATCTGGGCATTTTTGGGTCTCATAGCTGCAAAATCCGGATGTTCCATAACATACCGATCCAACTCAGCTACCAAAATAGAACTTTTTCTCTCCAAATAATCCATTACCTGCTTACTCTCCTCTCAAAAAGCTATCCCTATATCTTTTCCAACTCTCCCTAATATCCTCATCGGCTAATACCAACGTTTCATTAAAACTCAGGTTTATAGAGAATTTAACCTTCTTCCCGTCCAAATAGAATACGTTCCATGACAGTATCAGGGTCAAGATTTTTAATCTTTGGTTTAATTTTGTGGAATAGATACTGTTTTCCTGTCTTATCGGTGTAGTTAACCGGTATCATAAAACCAATATGACACATATGACATGGTTCCTTAACAAGACAGACTAAATCATCAACGTTTTGTCTTTCAAGAAGACACAGCTCTCTGGAGATAAACCATCGGCTCTTATCAAGGTTGTTGGAAATCAGTGCTCGGATAAAGGCAATGTCTTTGCAGGTTATATGACGATTACGATATCAATCTCCATACGTATACCATAATTTGATTTGGAATGCAAGTAAAAAATTAGATATTTTGAATATTTTTTGTCAGTTGGTTATTTTCTCCACAGGATATTGAGTAATTACATTTTTCTCGCTCTTTATGAGAAAAATGGGTTCTTTTTTCGGTCTCTCGCCCCCTTCCTGAGCTCTGTCCCTCCTTAATTTTAACGTATTTTTAAATTTACCATAAAGTTACCATCTTCCGCACCTTCAGGGTGCGGAAGATGGGAAGTTATCTGTGTTAATCTGCGTTCTATCCAAAAACAGATTCCTATATATCTTAATATTTCGGTTTGAATTTTGGTGAAAGGGTA
>JASEIO010000061.1 GCA_030017475.1 bacterium
TTTACTATAAAATTACATTACCCAGATTTCGCACCTTCAGGGTGCGGAAGATGGGAACTTAGTATTATTCGTTGTATAACTTCCATCATCTGAAACCTTTGGTGTTGTAGGTGAGGTAGTATCCATCTCTATTGAAAATGATACTCGATAAGTATCTCCTAATTCTCCATAAGGTGCATAAGTACAATCTAAGTTAAAGGAACCAATTTTAAATCCTAGTCCAGCCCGCCATTTAGAGGAATTTCCTAAATCACTTTCAGTTTTATACCCCATTCTTAATGCCATTATTTTGGCTATCCAATATTCTACACCAATACACAAATAACTGTCGTTATCATTAGAAATATTATAATCCACTGCTAAATTAAGATGGTCTTTTAATGTTTTATAAGCAAATCCAATTTTGGTATTTAAAGACAACTCATCTTCTTCTTGTTTAAATCTTAATTTTGATGCCAATAAGTTTTGAATGCTAATTCCAGTACTCAACCCCTTTAATGGCATTTTATATAGTCCACCAATATCTAAAGAAAAGGCATCGGCCTTTTTTTCACTAAGATTCGATCTTATATATTTTATATTTGCTCCCAACGAAACCTTTTTATTAAAAAACGTTTTTCCATAAGATAAACTTAATCCAAGATCATTTACCTCAAGCTTTTTTATGGGTTTATCAGTGTCTTCGACCCGTTTTTCAATACCTCCAATTTGTAGCATAGTTAAAGATAGGCCAAGTGTCCCAAATCTTTTAATTGGTTGAACATAACCTAAATATTCATAGTTAATCCCTTCAAACCACTTATTATACAACCCTGCCATTTGCAATGTCTTTATATAGCCTAATCCACTTGGATTCCAATAGATTGCATTTATATCATCTGACAATCCTACAAAAGCTCCTCCCATAGCCTCTGGTCGAGCACCAGGATGAATCTTCAAAAATTGACCACCAGCTGTACCTTTTCCATCTGCATGGGAAGTATTATTATGAAACAGAACTCCAATTATTATCAATATGGAAATAAAGAGCTTCAATTTACTTAACATAACCTTTTCTCCATAATTTCTGCTATTTAATTACCAAAATCTTCTTAGAATCTTTATATGAACCAGCAGTAATCACATAGATATAAACACCACTAGCGACTTTTTCATTATTCTCGTTCACACCTTCCCATCGTAGGGAGTAAGTATACCCAGCTTCTTTTTCGTCAGAATAAGACCATACCTTCTCTCCAGCAATATTATAGATATTAATAGTAACGTTTACCATACCACTTCCAGGGATACTATACTTTATTGTAGTAGATTCTTTTGTTGGATCAAATGGATTAGGATAGTTATAAGTCTTAAGAGAAGTGCCAGAATAGGATGGGAAAGAACTCTTATTACAAAAAGAAATCTTAGAAAACGAAGCAGAAAAGCCATTGCTTATTTCTGGTGAAAAAGTGAAAGTCACATTAGAATCAGAAGATAATTGATGTGTAGTAATAGTCCAATTAACGGTTACTTCAGCTCCACTTGATAGGTTTCCTATATTTACCCTTGGTGAGGAACTTATATCAATAATGTCTGGAGGAGTGATGGCTAATGAAACTGCAATATCGCCAGCTGTACCTGGACCTACATTTTTAACTGTGGCTTTTATAACATAGGTGTTATTGCTATAGAGCTCATTTGGAACATAACTATTTGACACTATTATTACTGGAGGACTTGGTACTGAGGAGGCTAAAGATAAGGCATTAGAAATACTGTCTTGCGCAGAAACATTTAACTCTTTTACTATTGATGCTTGGGAAGATATTTCCCCTTTGAGAGTGGAATTTGTCGGATTACACAAGAACTCAATTAATTTTCCATAAAGCAGAATTCTTTCTGCATTTGAGGTTAAGGGTTTATCTATGGAATCTTTAAAAGCTGATTCAAATCCAGGGATATTATTAATAGCTTGATTTACCACACCAAGTAAAGGAAGCCAGGCGTTATTAAATGAGCTTACCATTCCTTCATCTGCTTCCATTAATTGTGGAACAAGTAGTTCTAAAGAAGAGAGGTCTTCATTTTGGACAGCGTTTACTACCTGTTGCAATAAATTCTCATATATCTTAGTATCCTGAGACATGGATGCAATTAGACTCTTTTGTAAAGATAAATTTTGGGGATGGTATGATATATTTCCAATATCAAGAGTCTTCATTATCTTTAGAGCCGGATAAGCAATACTTGGATCGAAGGAATAATTGACTGCTTGTTCAACTTTGCGAGGCAGCCCTACGAATAGATATAATCCATTTCTTCCAGCTTCTATTGCATAACCTCCAAATGACACTACTCTTATAACTTGTCCTAAAAGTGTAAGGGCATTAGCCCCAGGGAGAAGTACAGCAAGAGCAGTAATATCTGCAATAGCACTTGCAATTTTTAGAGCGGCCTTTGTTTCTAGCAATTTAGCGTGGAGCTTCTGAGTATCGACAGAGACATCTTGAATGACAGAATTGACCTTAGACTGGGCATCAGAAAGCGATCCCTTAACTTCTAAGTTAGAAGTTCTATTGAATGCATTATCGAGATGTGGTTGAGTCCTCACATAAATATATAAACCTAATAGATCAAAAGCACCAAATGGCCAAACAACCTCTCCAATAATGTCCCCCTTTATTGTTGTCACCCCTACAGTCATCACTCTCTTTACTTCATCAAGAGATTTCTCTAAAACCCTTCCCGCATAAGAATCTGATGCAACAGAAGAAATGATGGCGTTAGTAGTGTCTATTACAAACATTAACAATAGATTTGCAGTACGATAGGTAATCTTTCCAAGGAAAGGGCCTAACCAACGAATGCCATGAACATATTGATTTGTCTTATTTATAACTCTCATACCTGAATCAAGCATAAGCAGTGCATCCACAACGGGTTGAATCGTATCCTTAGCCATAATTTTTGCCCCTGGAATATCTGGGTCTCTATAAAATATATCTTTAATTGCCTGCTCTGCTAGAATTAATCTCTGAAGGGCAAGAGCCCTTTCTGAATCAGAAGGGCTTGGATTTTTCCAAATATTTAGTAAGCTCTTCACAGCAGATTCGTCATATCCTATGGTTAGTGGAAGGGGGATAATTCCAACTATTGGATCAGCATGGAAGATAGACTCCAATTGATCAATCATTCCTTCCTTCTGGGTAATCAAACTCAATAGGTTACCAGTAACAACAACTTGATGTGGCGAGATATCTGTTCCATGATATGTACATACACCATGATTATCCCAAGCTACAATATAGTACTCAACTCCTGCCTCTATGACTGCAGATGCTGGGATGATACCGGAGTAAGTATCCCCTGAAACATTAGTCATTTCTATACTCTCATAAAGAACATTCCCTGTAGTTCGATAGAAGAGTGTAACCCTTTCTATATAATCAGTGATATCGGCTACAGTAGCTGTAATAGTTATGTCGGTATTGAGTGGAGAAGTAGTCAGCGGAGTATGGTCGATCTCTGGCTTTATATTAGGTAGAATGGCTATTTGATAGGGATATACTTGAGGCTGGTTTTTTGGAGATGAAGTCGTAAGGGTTCCATCTGAAGCAACCAAATAATAATCTACTCCTGGAGTGAGAACATCAGCAGATGAAATGATTGCTTCATAAAGACTACCAGAGACATTGGTCATTGCTGTCTGTATATAACTTGCTCCACTACCAGATGTTCTGTAAAAGAGCCAAGCTCCTGTAACTTGCTTATTATCAGTAATATTAGCAGCGATAGTCAGATCCTGACCTACATACTGACTCTGCAAACTTAGATCAATTGTCTCCTGAGTAAGCATAATCTGCGGTGGTTCATCGACCGTATATGTAGCACTATCAGAATTCGAATCACCATCATAAGTAACTGTAACAGTGACTGTGCGTAAGGCTCCATCATAATTAGGATTATGGGTGTAATAGGTAATAAGATATTGGGATTGGATAGATTGGGCAATCTCATTATAGATTTCATGTAATTTTGAAGAGGTTGGGGCATAATAATAATTATTTATATCTCCTGTTGTCTCTTCAGCAATTTGCTTTAGAACATCTTCATTGGCTGAACCTAAACCTATCGTGTAGACTGGTGTGCCATTTGATTTAGCATAGTCAATAATTTCTTGAAGAGTATGAGTGCTAATTCCATTGTTTGGCCCCTCTTCTTTTCCATCAGTCAAAGCAATGACTGCTTTAACTCCAATCTCTTGCACACACTCCTCTATACCAAGATATATTCCGTCATATAATGCTGTCCACGATATTTCCTCTATTTTATCAATTGCTGTATGGAGTAAACTTTGGTCGCTAGTAAAAGATTGTTCTACCCAAGCAGTGGTACTAAAAGGAATAACAGCCATTCGATCCAAAGCCTGCATCTTATTAACTAATTCATGAGCTGCTTTTTTTGCATCAACCAATGGAGTACCAGACATACTTCCACTACAATCGATCACTAGAGCAATAGCCACTCCTTCTTCTTGTCCAGAGAGTGAGGCAACACTAATATTCTCAGGAGTTGGTTGAGTTTCCTGAACAGATTGTTCAGTCAATTGGAAGTTATCAACAGTAAGCTCTGTAATTGGATCATAGTTTGCATCAGTCACGAATGCATAACACTCAATAGTGGGAAACTTAGAGGGATCAATCTGTGTAAGATTAACATTTACATTGGGTATATATTCTCGTTGGATTAGAATATCATCAATATACCAACCTGCATAAGTAACACTTCTATCAGAAGTGAAATAGAAGGCTATCTTAATCGAATTTTCTGCATAAGTAGATAGATCAATTTGTGTTTGGAGCCAATCATTGCTTGATCCATTGTAACTAGCTCCAAGTGTTATCCAACTGCTCCCTCCATCGGTTGAGATTTGTAGATACCCGTAATCATACCCACTTTCCATTTCATACCATGTATAGAAAGAAAGAGTTAGTTTATCACTTGTGGCTGATAATGAAGGAAGGTTAATGGTTGGACTAACCAATCTGGAGTTGGAATTATCAGGATAATTGCCTGTTAAAGATGTGCCTGCACAATTGGTGCCACTATATGAACTTCCCGGTCCTGAACTTGGAGTTCCAACCTCCCAAACTTCATTAGTTACTATCCAGTTTCCGACACCGCCTTCAAAATCTTCAGAAAAGATAATATCTGCCGGGCTTAATAAATCAATAGTTCTAAGAGATGGTCTCTGAGAAGATCCGTGAGCTATACGAGATGGAGAAGACAATAACCTACCTTTTAGTGGCATAGACTCTTCAGCATGAAGGATGTTTAAGAAAGGTGCAGACACACCAATGGCCAAGAGAAATAATGTTACGCTAAGGAGGATTTTAATTGCTAACCCCTTTTTTTCTTTCTTTAACATCTTTTTCCGCCATTCCTCTCTTTTTCTGTTCATTATACCAACTTAAAAACAACAGATACTTCCAAGAGCCATTATTGGACCATTCTCCCTCTCAAGAACTGTGTTATTGGCTGATAGGTGGATCGCTAACAAGAATACTTATAATCTTCCAACTCTTTTTCTAAACCTCATACTCATCTTCCTTATCTTATATGTATGGTAATAATATACCTTACTATTCAATAAAAAGCGTTCTGAGTTTCAGAGTGACTAGAACGCTTTAGGATTACAACCCCATTTCCTAAAAGACCTATGAAGAAGTTTACTCCTCCCCCTTTTTTATCCAACTTCCTCTCCCAATCTTTAGTAATTAATTAAATCGAAACTCTATAATGAAACAATTATACCTCCCCCCAACAGATTTGTCAAGCACTTTTTCTGAAACTTACCCACATCTTAGGACAAGATTGGACAAAAAAGAGTTCTTCTATCTTAAAAATGTATTCAGATG
>JASEIO010000062.1 GCA_030017475.1 bacterium
ATCTGGAACTATCAAATTAGACCGTCTTGGTGGCGCTGGTGGTTAGACTCGCCTTTATATCGCTGGCCTAAGAGGATCGGATTTTCCATTCTCTCACTATTTATTTCTGCATTGTTATTGCTTCACCCATTTATTCCTTCATGGTTTCCTTCTCTCAAGGTAAACTGGACCCTGTATGTATTTCTTATTGTACTTTTGCTCCTCATCCTCATCTTCCCAAGTATAGAACGTATCAAGGTAAGAGACATTGAAGTAGAAGTGTGTTCTCCTCCTCACTTTGAACCTATTCTCTCTCCCCCGGAAATGGAAGAAAAAATATCCAGAGCTGCTGAGCGTGAAAAATGACCCTAACTCATCTTTTTGAAATCAATGGTAGAAGTAAAAAGAGAGGAAAGTTATTCTATTGGCACAGCACAGCGTATAACACGGTGTAAAAGACTACGCTTCGCCGAACCTCTTTTACACCGAAACCGTTATACGCAATCGGCTTCGGGACGCAAAAAACAAAACTTTAATAAAGAAGTTGGGATATTAAAATTATGAAGATGAAAAAAGGGGTTGTCCCGATCTCTATTGAAATTCGATAGCAGCCCTTCTCATTATCTTATGCAGCCTCCTCTTTATTCTTCATCTCTTTTCTTCTTTTAAGTGCCTCAATGAGAAATGGTAATCTTATATCGGAGTTATAGATCTATCCTGAATCCTGTTGACGTAATAGATGTAGATATGATAAACTACGGATAGGTTTTGATAGGGGAGATGAAATCATCTTTTATATGGAGGAGATAGGTGATTTTTGGAAATCCCATTAATTTATATCTATTATTACTTATTCCGGGTTTAATCATCTTCTATATAATTATGTTTAAGCAAAAGAGAAAACTCTATGAGAAATTTGGTAATTGGAGACTTTTAGAGAGATTAACTTCCGGAGTTAACTTTCGTATAAAAAGGATTAAAGCCATCTTAATAATCTTAGCCTTTCTCTTTCTTATCCTCAGTTTAGCTAATCCAAAGATTGGGAGAAAGTTAGTAGAGATAAAAAGGAAGGGGATGGATGTGATAATTGCAGTTGATTGTTCTTTGAGTATGAAAGCCCAGGATATTAAACCTGATAGGTTATCTAAGGCAAAGGAAGAATTGATTACCTTGATTAATAGATTACAAGGTAACCGGATTGGAATCATTGCCTTCTCAGGTACTGCACATCTTATGTGTCCTCTCACCTTAGACTATGGTGCAGCAAAGATGTTCTTAGAACTGATTGATACAAATCTAATTCCACGGCCTGGGACAGCTATCGGGCGGGCAATAAGATTAGCTATTGAAAATTTCCCCAAAAAAGAAAAGAGATTCAAGATCCTGATCCTTTTGACTGATGGAGAGGATACGGAAGGCGATCCAATCAAAGTAGCCAAGAAAGCTAAGCAGGAAGGGATAAGTATCTATCCTATTGGAATTGGTAAGACAGAAGGAGAACCTATCCCCTTAAAAGATAAGAGGGGACAGCTTATTGGTTATAAAAAGGATAAAGAAGGAGAAATGGTGATAAGTAAGCTAAATGAGGAAACCTTACAAAAGATAGCTGTAACTACAGGTGGCAAATATTACCAGGCAACTTCAGGAAGAATAGAGGTAGAAAAGATAAGGGAAGAAATCTCTTCTTTAGAAAAGAAGGAATTGAAGACCCGCTTATCCAGGCAATATGAAGACAGGTTTCAATATTTTCTGATCTGTGCCTTAGGATTATTAATCATAGAATTTATATTGCCAGAAAGAAAAAGGGATGAAGGTTAGAAATGCATCTATTACTGTCTTATTACTATCTTGTGGTATACTGTCTACTGTATGCGGTCTACTGTCTACTTCCTTAGCCTTTGCCTCTTTGAGAGGGAAGGTAAATCAGGGAAATAGATTTTATAAGGAAGGGAACTATCCCAAGGCATTAGAGAGGTATCGGGATGCCCAAATTGATTATCCAGAGATGGATAGATTACATCTTAATGTTGGATCGGCCCTTTATAAGATGAAGAGGTATAGGCAAGCAATCGAGGAATACGAAAAGGTAGTTTATTCAAAAGCTCCTTTGTTTCAAGCTAAGGCCTATTATAATATAGGAAATTGCCTATATCGATTAGGGAAACTAAAAGATTCTATCTTCTATTATAAAAAGGCCTTGGAACTCAATCCGAAGGATTCGGATGCCAAATATAATATTGAGTTTGTGCAGCGCAAATTGAAGGAGTTAATGGATAAACAAAAAAAGGAAGGGCAAAAGGGAAAGATACGAGAGGGTAAGGAAAAAGATAAGCAGTCACCAAGTAAAGTAAGAGAGGCAAACAATAGAGAGAGAAAAGGGATGTCTAAGGAAGATGCGAAAAGGATATTAGATGCATTCAAAGAGGAAAAAAGAAGGAGAATTATGATTATGGGTAAGCCAGAATCGGAAGATGTGGAAAAGGATTGGTAGAGATATGATAAGATTAATACTTGTAATGTCAATAATCCTGTGGAGCATGCCTTCATATTCTTCGGATATATCTATATCTTCCGAAGTAGACAAGAATGTAGTGGAGATGGATGACCAACTGATTCTCCAGGTCTCTATTTCAGGAGAGGTATCTTCATTGCCAAAACCAGATCTTCCGGATTCGATATATAAGGATTTCCATGTCTATTCAAGTGGACGAACCAAAAATATCTCTATTATAAATGGGAGGGTATCTTCCTCTATTACCTTTAAATATGTATTGGTTCCTAAGAAGGTGGGTAAGTTCACTATCCCCCCAATTATTATTAAATATAAGGGTCAAATCTTTAAAACCAGTCCTATCGATATAGAGGTGGCAAAAGGTGTCCTTCCTCCTCCATCCAGAATTTCTCCAGAAGAAGAAATACAACCAGCCTATAAACCTCATAGGGATGCATTTATCACTACTACGGTAGACAAAAAGAAGGCCTATGTGAATGAACAGATTACTCTAACCTTCAGATTCTATCGTGGGATTGAGTTGTTAGATAATCCAGAATATACACCTCCTGATCTTACGGGGTTTTGGAAGGAGGATCTTCCCCCTCAAAAGAATTATTATGTAAATTTAAGTGGGAAGAAATATTTAGTCACCGAGATAAAGACTGCCCTCTTTGGTACTTCTCCTGGAAAATATCAAATCGGGGAAGCTATTTTAAAGATTAATGTTGAGGATCTTTCTCGGGATTTCTTTTTTGATAAAGACTTCTTCGGGGATCGTTTTTTCCAGGATTTCTTCTCTGGGAGAAACACAAGGATTTTAAAAAGTAACCCGATTGAGGTTGAGGTTTTACCATTACCAAAGGAAGGAAAACCAAGGGATTTTTCAGGTGCAGTTGGTGAATATACTATTTCTGCATTAGTAGATAAGGAAGAGTGTGAGGTAAATCAACCTATTACTTTAGAAGTCACTATCTCTGGTAAAGGGAATATCAAAACTATACCTTCACTAACTCTACCAAGTTTAGCCGATTTTAGAAAATATGAAACATTGAATTCCTTTGATATCTCTAAGTCGAATTATGAGATTAAGGGGAAAAAGGTATTTAAGACTATACTTATTCCAAAGATTACAGGAAGGTTAACTATTCCTGAAATCCTGTTCTCTTTCTTTTCACCTTTAGAAAAAAGATATAGAACATTAAGAACGCCTCCTATCTCTTTGAAGGTAATTCCTTCTGAAAAAAAGGTACTTCCTTCTCGCACAATTCCAAAAGATGGGATAAGATTGGTTAAAAAAGACATCCGGTATATTAAAACTTCCTTAGGTCCAAGAAAAAAGGAGTATCTTCTGTATAAGAATAAGATATTTTTGGGCTTGCACCTTTTACCTATTTTGCTTCTTCTTATTTTATGGAGGGTAAAGGCTAAAAAAGAAAGGCTAAGTGAAGATATGGCGTTTATGCGTTTTCATCAAGCCTATAAATTGTTCAAAAAACAACTTAAAGAAACAAGAAGCGCAATAGACTTGAATTCAGCTAAGGAATTCTATGCGGGCATGTCCATTGCTATTAATCAGTATTTAGGAGACAAATTGAATCTTTCACCTTTCCAGCTTACACGTAGCCAAATCTCAGAAGCCCTTAAAAGAAGAGACATAAGCCAAGAGACGATTAAAGAGATGGAAAGGATACTTGATCATGTGGAACAAGCACGATTTTCCCCTTCTAAGGACATTGGTGTACAGGAGATGAAGGATATCTATCGAGAAACTAAGAGGATAATCGAGAGGTTAGAAGGCAATTTAGAGAGATGAACAAATTACTATTAACAATCTTCATATCCATTTCAAGTTTAGTTTATGGGGAAGGCAACGAAAAGGAGATATTTTCAAAAAGTAATGACTTTTATAAGCTTGGAATGTATAGGCAGGCTATAGATGGATATGAGAATCTACTTAGCCAGGGCATAAAAGATAAGGCTATATTCTATAACTTAGGAAATGCCTATTACAAAGATGCAAAGATCGGTGAGGCTCGCCTTAACTATGAACGGGCATTAAGGCTTTCTCCTCGAGATGAGGATATTAGATTTAATCTGGAATACGTCAAATCCATTATTAATGAGGAAAAGGGAGGTTTTGCAACTCAATTGTTTGCCTTTTTTACCCTTAATGAATTGACTATTATCACCTCAGTATTCTATCTTCTATTTATCATATCCATATTCCCAATCTTTTTTAAAAAAAGGTACCTCATACTAAATCTTTCTATAGGCATCATCCTGATATTACTCGGGATATGGTTAGGTTTAAGAATTTACTATGAAGAGGGTATAAAATTGGCTATCGTTATTAATCCCTCCTCCCAAGTCAGAAATGGACCTTCAGAGGACTATTCAGTAGGTTTCACTCTCCCTGAAGGGAAAAGTGTGGTTATTTTAAGTAAAAAAGGAGACTGGGTTGAAATTGGAATAAAAGAAAAGGGACTGAAAGGCTGGATAAAAAAAGATGAGATAGAAAAGATATAAAAATCTCCCATTCCCATACACCTATAAATTCAGATTTTTAAAGGTTTTCTCGAATAAGCTTTACCCTAATCCTTTTCTTTCCATATCTCTTGGCTTCCCAATAGGTATTAAAAAACAAGTCTATTCTTCGTCCTTTAATATGCCTTCCTGTATCCTCTGCCTTACAATACCCATATCCTTCAACCCATAATTTACTTTTAAGGGGGATTACCTTTGGATCTATAGCCACTATTCCATATCTTGCCTTGACACCCGTTGCTGTATATCCATCTGTCCACTCCCCAGTACAATTCGGGTGGGATGTATATCCAGTAGCTAAGAAAATACCTAAGTCTATCTCTTTATCAACCAATTGATCTTCAATCTCTGGAGATTTCTCTTCATTTATTACTACCTTTTCACTATTAAATGCTTCATTAATCCCATCTTCCTTTGCCTCAGTAGATAGAAATGTTAAAGTAGCCAAAAATATGAAAAGATAAATAGGAGAATGCCTTAGTCTTGATAGAAGACCTGGAGAGGTGAAGTATGCAACTACTAAATCCAAAGATCTGAAAAGATCTTTCCATGCCTTTATTTTATGAGATCGTATATCTATTCTTTTCTTAAGGGAAAATACCTGTTTTTTGAAAAGGAGCTCTGCAAAAAATGTATGGTATCTAACTCTTAAGATGTGAAGTCTATTAGCACACTTCCCTTTTAATAACAATTCCCCCTCCCACTTGCCTTTATATACTATAAAAAAGGGCTTTTGTCAAGATAATCTTTTCTGAAACTTACCCACATCTTTGTAGAGCCATGAAATAACTAATAATTAAAA
>JASEIO010000063.1 GCA_030017475.1 bacterium
TTGGAAGCCTTATGGCATCGATTAACGAAGTCAGTCACTGTTATGAAAGGGCTACCACATCTTGCTGGAATTATAATCTGTTCACCATGATCCACGCCAGGTCAAAAAGGGTGTGTGAAGAGATTGTAATGGATATATCTAAAAAGATAAAGATTAAAGATTACAAGATTTTATATACCACAAAAGAATTTAAAAAGATGCCTATGAGATACTGGTAGCACTCCTTTAGGTAGTAAAATCAGATAAGCTTGGGAATTTCTGCAGGCACAAAAAAGTTGTTAGTTGGACAAATACTTTTGGAAAGGAGGACTTATAATCATGAACAAAATAGGAAGATCAAACTGGAAAGTAAAGGCTATTTTGTCAGTAGGAATTCTATGTTATTTATTTATTGGGGGAGCAGTTCTGGCAGAGATTCCTGAGATAAATATCTACGGGCTTATGGACTATAAGGAATTAAAAAGGGTCATAGAAAAGAATGAAGAGATTTTAAAGAAGAATCCATCAGATGTAAATGTTTTAAAAACATTAGGGATTGCCTATCACAACTTAAGTGTAATAGGGAAAAAAGGTGTTTGTCAGAAGGCATTCTCTATTTTAACAAAGGCTTATGAACTTGCTCCACATGATTATGAAATTCTTGTTTATCTTGGTAGCACACATACATTGTTGGGCAGGGATGCTACACTTCCTCTTACAAGGGTTTATCAGGTTATTAAAGGATGCAGAATAATGGATAAGGCAGTTTCTAAGGTGCCGGATAACATCATAGTAAGGCTGACAAGAGCTCACAATAGTTTAGCACTCCCTTCTTTCTTCAAGCGTGCAAAGTATGCTGAAGAAGACCTGCTTTATCTTTTGAAACTTTCTAAAAAGGCACCGGAAAAGTTCCCTCCTGATCTTTTAGCTACCATTTACTACAATCTGGGGGAGTATTATAAAGGAAACGGCAAAAGCCAATGGAATAAAGCAAGGGATTATTGGAAGCAAGCTGTAGAAGTTGCACCTGAATCAGAAGATGGTATTGCAGCTCAGAAAAGATTGGAAGTATATAAACCTTAAGGAGATTATCCACCATGCCGGTTGTATCAGTAAAAGAGGTAAGCAAAGAATACAAACTTGGTAAGACTATTGTAAAGGCACTTCAAAAAGTAAGTTTAGAGGTTGAAAAGGGAGATTTTGTATCTATCTGTGGTCCTTCAGGAAGTGGAAAGACCACTCTTCTTAATATCATTGGATGTCTGGATAAGCCTACTGAAGGCACTGTTGCGATCATAGATCAAGCGGTAGCAGGTCTTTCTGATGCACAACTCTCTGAATTGCGAAATAGAAGTATTGGTTTCATCTTTCAGACCTTTAATCTTATACCAGTACTTACTGCTTATGAAAATGTGGAATATCCTCTCTGGATTCTTGGAAAGGGAAGGAAAGAAAGACACAAGATGGTCTTAAAAATGCTTAAAGAGGTAGGTTTGCTTGAACACAAAGATCATAAACCCGATGAACTGTCTGGTGGTCAAAGGCAAAGAGTGGCTGTAGCGAGAGCATTGGTGACTATGCCCGAGCTGGTTTTAGCGGATGAACCAACAGCAAATCTGGATTCAGAGACAGGAGGAGCAGTTTTAGAATTAATGCGGAAGATGAACAGGGAATTCTCCACTACCTTCATCTTTTCCACCCATGACCCCAAGATTATGAACTACGCCAGGAGGATATATCGCCTCAGAGATGGCAGACTTATAAATGGAGAATCAGAGAAAAATAATGAGAAATAGCTTTTTTATCTTAGCCCTGCGAAATGTCTTCAGAAATAAAAGACGAACAACCATTACCTTCTTAGCTATAATTTCAGGGATGGTTGGACTCATTGTTTTTGGAGGATTTGTAGAATATTCCTTCTGGGGATTAAGAGAATCAACCATAAGATCTGAATTAGGACATATTCAGGTTTATAAAAAGGGCTATTCAGAAAAAGGTATCACCAATCCCTCTAAGTATTTGATTAGTGACTTTCAGAAGTTAGAAGAACTCCTTTACAAGATTCCTTATGTCGAATTAATTACTGCCCGTCTCTCCTTTTCCGGACTTATAAGTACAGGTGAAAATACGCTTATTTGTAAAGGTAACGGTGTTATTCCTGAAAAAGAGGCTCGCCTGGCCAGCTTCGAGGAGATAATAGAAGGAGAAGGACTATTTGAGGAGGGAAAAGAGGAAGGGGTAATCGGGTGTGAAATGCAAAAATCCCTTGGAGCAAAGATAGGAGATTATCTGACTATCCTTACTACTACACCTTCCGGAATGATGAATGCAGTCGATATTAAGCTGGTTGGAATAGCCAGAAGTGGCGCTAAAGATTATGACTCGGTATTTGTAAAACTTCCCCTTAGTGTAGTTCAACGACTATCTCTTACTACTAAGGTAGAAAAGATAGTTATACTTCTTGATAAAACAGAACATACCGAAGAGGTAGCGCAGCGGCTTAATCTTCTTTTCAAGGAAAAAGGATTGGATTTGGAACTTAAAACCTGGCATGAACTGGCTCCATTTTATCACGCTGTAGTCAGGCTATACAATGGAATATTCAGAGTAGTAAAGGTTATTATTGCTATTATCGTCCTGTTTAGTATAGCCAACACCATGACCATGTCTATCTTTGAACGGGTAAAAGAGATAGGAACACTGAGGGCAATCGGAACAAAGAGAACCGGTATTCTGAAACTTTTTCTCTGGGAGGGATTTTTGATTGGGGTGATAGGTGCAGTGCTTGGAATGATAACAGGGGTTTTAGTAGCCCTGGGGATAAATCTATGTGGAGGGATTTATATCCCCCCGCCACCAGCTATGACCAAGGGATATAATGCCCTTATCCTCGTTGTCCCAGGGGTGTTGTGGTACTCTTTCCTTTCTACGGTAGTGGTTGCTACTATCTCCGCATTTTATCCGGCTATGCGGGCTACAAGACTAAGTATAGTTGAATCTTTGGGACATAATTAAGAAGAATAAAGAGGTTTGGAATGATGCGTAAGGCTGCTTTTTTGCCTCTACTTCTAATATTAATAGCTTCTAATACATTTTCTCTTACCCCTGCTAAAATCCTTGAGAGGATTGATCAAATAAGAGCTCCTGGTGATACCTTTGTCTTTGATCTGAAGATTACTTATAAAAAAGAGAAGGAAGATATTATTCAAAAATTTACTGTTCGGGTAAAGGATGCGGATAAAAGTCTTGTAAAATTTACCTATCCTGAGGCCAATAAAGGTCGCCTATTTCTGATGGTTGGTAATAATATGTGGATATATATTCCAGGTACTCGCAGACCTATTAGAATTTCCCCCCAACAGCGTTTATTGGGTCAAATTTCTAATGGGGATGTGGCAAGAGTAGTATTCTCTTTGAATTATAACGCAAAATTATTGGGAGAAGAAAAAATAGGTGAAAGCCAGTGCATCAAACTTGAGCTAACCCCCAAAAGCGAACAGGCAACTTATAGTAGAATTCTCCTGTGGGCTGAGATAAAAAGTTTTAATCCAATAAAAGCGGAGTTTTATACTGCCTCAGGTAAACTTCTAAAAACTGCTTTTTATAAAGGGTATGCTGAGGTTTTAGGAAAAGAGAGGCCATTGGTCTTAGAGATTTATGATGAATTGCGTAAAGGTGAATATTCGATAATGGAATATAGTAATATGAAAGTAGCCGATACACCTAAAGCCTTCTTTCAAAAAACCTATTTGAAACATATCCGGTGAAGGTACACCTATTGAGAAGAATTGCTATATTAGTTTTGCTTTCATTTTCGATTCCAGTAAATGCCTCTGTGTTTGATGAAAACCTCAGGCTTGAATATCGAGTGGAATTTATTAATCAGACGACTTATTATCAACTAAGGAATGATACCCTTTTAAACCCTGATTCTAAACTTACTTCGTTTCCGAAGTGGAAAAATAAACTTTATAAGGACGTTTCTATTAACCTTACATATAAAGAATGGCTTAAACTGGTGGTAAAGTCTCGACCTACATGGACTATTAATAACGAAGAGGAAAGTAGCCTCAAGAATTATGTAGATGATGCCTATGTGGATATAAAACTTAAAAACCCCATCTTCCTTACCATTGGCAAAGAAAATATTCAAGAGGGGGTAGGCTTAAGCTATAACCCAACAGATTTTCTATCTGAGGGAAAGGATGTGGATTACTCTCAACGGGAAGAAGAGCGAAAACAGGATAGAGAAGGTAATTATTTAGTGCGCTTTGAGTCAATAGGGGATAAGATAACCTTTTCCTGCATTGTTGCCCCAAAGATTGATAATTTACAAAAAGAATCTCCTCGGTATCAGATGAGGCTATATTCTCTTGTGGGTGATACAGATGTTACTTTCTCCTACTTCCATGGTAGGCACTCAAAATTAGGGCTTAATCTTTCGGGCATAGTAGGAAGTAACACTGAACTTCATACAGAAATTGGGCTAACAAAAGGAAGTGAAAGGGAGTTTTTGAGAAAGAAAAGAGAAGTCGGACCACCAAACTCAGGTATTTATGAATATGAGGCTTATAATCCTTCGGATAAAGGGGACATCTTTGTAAGGTCAATAATAGGTGGACACTATACCTCTGCCAACAAGACAAATCTTATTGTCGAATACTTTTTTAATGAGGATGGCTATAGCAAATCAGAGTGGGATGTGTTCATAGAGATGGTGAAGGATGCAAGCTCCAATTTCAAAAGTCCTCCTGCAGGCTTCCCCCAGGGTATTTTTAAGGAGAATCTGCGGATAGCTAATTCCCTTATGACTTTTCGATCTTTGCGTAAGAACTACCTCTTCTTCAGGTTAAGTAATCCGGAGCTTTTTAATTACTATGACAGCCAGTTGTCTTTACTCTTAAATGTCGATGATGGAAGTTGTGTAGTTATGCCTTCAGTGGATTATAAGAGATTTAAGAACCTGGTGCTTAGATTTGGAGTTGACTGGTTTTGTGGAGATTCCCAATCTGAATTTGGGTTGGTTCCCCGGGATACAGAACTTCAACTGGAAGTAAAATATTTCTTTTAGGAGATAACAGATGGGAATGGTGCAGGACAGGGTGGCAATAGTCACAGGAGCCTCAAGAGGGATAGGTAGAGCTATATGCGCCCATAGCACAAAATTGCCTATTTGTCAAAGAAGGCCTCGGATTGACCGAGAGCGTACTTTAAATGAAAGGAGGCGAAGATGAACTTTATTATTATTCACAGGATGGCCAAGCGGATGAGGTTATATAAAATAATTGCATCTTTGTTAGTAGTGGTACTTGTATGCCTTTCATCTACAACATTTGCAGATGAACAGCTTTCAAAGGAACTGACAGTTGAATATAAATCTCTCTTAGAGCCACTTTTATCCGACCTAAAATCCAACCCGGAGGATTTAGAACTCCTGAAGGAGGTTGGGAAACTTTATTTTCAGATTGGAAATGAAGCAGCAGATAGACACTCGACATCAAAGGCGATAAAGATATTCAAAAAGATATTGCAGAAAGAGCCTCATAATGCTGAAATAAAGGCATATCTTGGATCAGCTTATACAATAAAGGCGAGAGATTTCCCAATGAAGACCATTCTGTCTCTTACTTCATTGGGATTTATTCGACTTTATTATGTAAAGAATGGTATCAAGGAAAT
>JASEIO010000064.1 GCA_030017475.1 bacterium
GATATCTTAATCTACTGACCTGGATACCTTGTGCCTTTACTATCCATTTTTTTTGATGTCATTTAAAAAGCCACGGATAAATGTGGATAAAGTCAGATAACAGACGACAGATGAGGAAGATAGATTGTGGTTTTAAGAAGTCGGTTTGATCTCTGACCTCTATCTTCTGACTTCTGTAAATTATCCGTGCTTACCCGTGGCTAAATATGATGGGCCCACTAGGACTTGAACCTAGAACACCCGGATTATGAGTCCGGTGCTCTGACCAATTGAGCTATGGGCCCTTTAGATGTCTAAATTTGTGTAAGTAAGGTAAAATGAGAGAACTTTATTCAAGGTAATCCTTTAGTTTTCTCGATCTTGTTGGATGGCGCAATTTTCTTAGTGCCTTAGCTTCAATTTGTCTTATCCTTTCTCGAGTTACATTAAACTCCAGCCCCACCTCTTCTAAGGTTCTTGGATATCCATTTCCTAACCCAAACCGTAGTTTCAGAACCTTCTCTTCTTGAGAGGTAAGGGTATTTAGTACTTTTCGCAGCTCATCTTGCAGTAAAGAAAACGTAGTTAAGTTGATTGGCGACTCTATCTCTTTATTCTCTATAAAATCTCCTAATTGTGAATCATTTTCTTCTCCAATTGGAGTTTCTAAGGAAATTGGATCTTGAGCAGCGCGTAAGATTGCCTCTACTTTACTCTTTGGCCATGAAAGAGAGGCTGCAATTTCATCACTTGTTGGCTCCCGACCAAACTTTTGTACAAGGCGTCTTGTTTCTTTTACAACCTTATTAATTTGTTCCACCATATGTACAGGAATTCTAATAGTTCTTGACTGATCAGCTATTGCCCGAGTGATTGCTTGCCTAATCCACCAAGTAGCATAGGTTGAGAATCTATATCCTCTTTTATATTCAAACTTGTTGACTGCCTTTATCAATCCCATATTACCTTCCTGGATCAAATCCAAAAAGGAAAGCCCCCAGTTGATATATTTCTTAGCAATCGATACAACTAACCGTAAATTTGCGGTTACCATCTCTTCTTTAGCACGAGCTACCTCCTGCTCCCCTGAAATTATCTCTTTTGCTATCTGTTTGATCTCCGCTGCGGTGGCTCCTGTATCTAATTTTAATCTTCTTAACTTTCTTCTATTGTCTTTAATTCTCCTTTTTAGATCATTATCATGCCCGCCATCATTTAATTCTTTTTGTAGAGAGGCAATTTCGTCCTCTATTTCATTTATATTCAAAGCTGTTTGTTTAATCTTCCCTGCAATATCCCCAATTATGTGTTTATCCAAATCAAGTCCCTTTAAATAAGAAGTCAATCTTCTCTTGTGTTTAATCAATTCTTGACCACGCAAGGTTTTTATCTTTTTCTCCTCTTGTTCAATTTTCGTAAGCACATTTCTCAAATAATGTGCTATCTTTTTTCTTTTCAAAGAAAAGGAACCTTCCGTATCTTCTGGGGTAAACTCAATCTTTACATCTCCTCTTTCTAACTTCTGCACTATTTTTTTTAATTCTTTTATAGTCATCCCACATTTTAAAACTGCCTGCCTTATCTTATCTTCACCTTTTTCTATCTTCTTAGCCATTTGAATCTCTTCCTGAGCACCAAGAAGTGGAACCTTACCAATGTCCCGTAGATACATTCTTACAGGATCCTCTATTTTAATCTCTTCCTTTTCTTTTATCTTCACCGTTTCCTTTTCACAAAATTCATCAACTATCTCGATCCCTTCTTCATTTAGCTTAACAAAAACTGATTCAATTTGATCAGGGGTTAAGGATTCCGGAAGGGATTCATTTATCTCATCATATGTCAATTCCCCTTTTTGCTTACCCAATTCAATGAGTTGCCGAATCTCATCTTTTAAAACCTGTTTACTCATATCTTTGCTTAATTCCTCCTTACATTATAAGGATAAGTCTGTTTTTTCTCGAACCAGCCCTTCGTATTCCCTGAGTAAAGTAGGATCTACGTCTTTATTCTTAGAGATCTCTTTTTGCAAATAAGAGATTTTTTTGTCTATATCTCTTATCTTTATTTTATTTAAAAGATCTTTCACCAATTTAAACTTATCCTCAATGGCATAGGATTCGATAAGAAGCGAAGATAAAATACGCTGATCTTCCTCATCTAACAGATCCATAATATGTGCCGAGTTAATAATTTCACCTTTAGAAACTAAATCTTTTATCAACGAAATTACATGCTTACAAAATCTATCTTCAAACTCTTCCTTTCTAATTTGATGGATAAACCTATCCCTTGCCTCTTCATCTTCTAATATGAACTTAATTAACATCCTTTCAAGCTTCAAACCCCCTTTCTCTTTTTGGATTATATGTCTAGATGTGATAACAGGTCTTCCTTTAGAAACATCTCTTATTATCCATCTCTCATCCACGTCTATTCTTTCTGCTACCTTTTTTATAAAATCATGCTGACGGATAGGACTGCTTATCTTAGAGATAATTGGTAATAATTCCTTTACTACTTTTACCTTCCCCTCCGTTGTGGTGATATCAAAAGACGAGATGTAGAATTTGAGCTGAAAGGTAAGGAAATCTTCTGCCTTCTGTATTAAATTACGAAATGAAGATCCGTCATGTTTTATCAAAAAGTCAGCTGGATCTTTCTCTGGAAGGGTAACCACTTTTATATCTATACCCTGTTCTAATAATAGATCAAAACCACGTAAGGTAGCATTAACTCCTGCAGAATCTTGATCAAAGATAAGGATTACTTGATCTACATACCTCTTAATCAATTTTACTTGATCTCTGGTTAATGCAGTACCTAAGGGGGCAACCACCGGCTCAAAACCATATTGGCTACAGATTATAACGTCTAAATATCCCTCTACCACAAGCACATATCCCTTTTCTCTCATAGATACCTTTGTAAGATTTAATCCGTATAGATTTTGTCCTTTTATATAAACAGGTGTTTCTGGAGAATTTATATACTTTGGCAGAGAATCGTCTAAAACCCTTCCACCAAATCCCAAAACCTTCCCTTGTGGCGAAAAAATAGGAAAGATAATTCTATCTCTGAATCTATCATAATATTGGATATTAGTTTTTTCTTTAGGGACTATTAATCCTGCCTTTAGAATATTTTCTATTGAATAACCCTTTTTTAATAACATATCTTTTACGCTATTCCATGATGGAGGGGCGTAGCCAAGACGAAATCTTTCTATGGTCTGGTCATTCAAACCTCTTCCTTTTAAATATCTTAATGCACGACCCCCAATCTGAGATAATAAGGTCTCGTGATAAAAGGTAGCTGCTTGTTCATTGATTTCATATATAGCTCCTTTTTCAGAAAGCCCTTTTTTAGATATCTCAGGTAAGGATATACCTGCCTTTTCGGCCAAAACCTTTACTGCCTCTATAAACGAAATCCCTTCAATCTTCATCAAGAAATTATAGACATTTCCACCTACTCCACAACCAAAACAATGATATATCTGTTTCGAAGAGTTTACCATGAAAGATGCGGTTTTCTCCACATGGAATGGACAAATGGCTTTATAATTAGAACCAGCCTTTTTTAGACTTATGAAATTAGATATAACATCAACAATATCTACCCTCTCTCTAATCTCGTCTATTATCGTTTGATCGATCATTTTATCTCGCAATCCTTCGAAACCCAGAGCAAGCGATTATCTCTAAATTGTCCTTTTTTGTTAACTTATCCAAGAATAGATTTAATCCTAAGGTATCTGAGGCCATATGTCCAGCTACCACTATATTTATATGGTATTTTTCAGCCTCTTTCCTCAACTTATCTGAATAATGCATGGTAACAATTGTCCCCACTCCTGCATTGGCAAGCTTTTCTATAGCCTCTTTTGAACCTTCTGTACCACCAGTCATTTCTACAAAGATCTTTCCAGCCCTATTATCTTCCGAACCTACTAAGATCTTAGGACCAGCATTGTCTTGCACAGCCTGTTTATATTCCGGTATATCTTTCAACTCATTTATTATGTCTTTAATAGTCTCTGATTTCGCTTTATCAAACAATTTTTGTAAAAATGCAGTTACTAAATTATCACATGGTGTATGGACGCAAATAAAGGGAATATCAAACAATCTCGCTACATCTACTGCTCTATTATAATTTACAGGCATAACCTTCCGCTCCACTTCTTGAATCCTCTCTTTCAGTACTCCCTCTGCAATATTTATTGGCACCCCATACTTGTTTAAAACATCAGCCTGCATATGCATAACTTCATAGAAACTTGTTAAGGCATACCCTTCTGGGTGATGAGAAATGATCAAATCGATTGTTTTACCCTTCTCTCTCAATCTATCGGCTAATAAGACCTCACCAATCTCCATATCAATTCCTACCAATATTCTCTCCACTACCCTTTTTTCATCTCCATATAGGATTCTTGTATCGGCATAAGGATTTTTCAATTTTTGCTTATCAAACTCCTCCTTTTCATCTTTCTTTAATCCTTTATACCTTTTTTTAACCCTTTCCAATTCCCTCTTTGCATCTTTCTCCCCTCTTGGATCTGCTGCCATTCCAAAGATTATGGCTGTTTCATAAATCGAACCCACAGTTAACATCTTATCCTCCCTTTGATATTGAAATCAACCTAAACAAATTACTGAAACTCCTATCTAAAGCGAATAATCGGTGAAATCTACGGTTTTATATTCTCAATATCCCTCAAGAATTCCGTGTAGTTTCTCCTTACACTCATCACAAAAATTATAACCCTTTCGGTCTGTATCTACAATGCTGTTTGAAAAATACATAACACATTTAGGATTGTTACAATGATGCAATCCGAAGGTATGTCCAAGTTCATGGATTGCTTCAGTTATCGCCCTTTTTTCAAACAGAAGCCTATTCCCTTTTAAGCCATAATACTCCTCGTGTAATCTACAAAGTGAAATAACAGCTACCCTTTTCGAAAAACTCGCCTCTCCAAACACAAAACGAAGTTGAGGAACATATAGATCTAAATTGGTTACCCCTAATACCCCTATTGCGTCTTTAGGGATTTTAAGGCTTTCCAAGATGGCAGTGGAAAGGTATTGATTTCTTTTAGGATTGAAGGCATAAAGTGGAATTTCTGTAGTTTCTTCGATTTTGCAGGGAAAACCAAAAACCTTTTCTAATTGGATCTTTAATTCAGAAAGGATTTGAACATCAACTCCTTCAGCAGGTACCAAATATATCGCCTTTTGCATATCTTCTTTGCAATTGGAAATCAAAAATAACCATAGGATTAAGAACCACCCTAAAACCCTTCTACATTTTAGCATATTTTTAATAAAATATCAAGATATAATTCCTGAAACTTTGGCTGGCATAGGTACATGGTATCCAGTCTTGTAATAGTTGTCAAACAATATTTC
>JASEIO010000065.1 GCA_030017475.1 bacterium
TTTTAGAGATGGTAAAATAACATGTTAATTAGCCGTTTTTTCATGAAGTTGGGTTGGGGCTAAAAAAAGGTAGGAGTAAAAGAGGTAACAAAACCTAAAGTAGAAGAGAAGGTGATAGAGAAAGTAGAAGTTGCTGAAGAGGCTCTGAAAGAAATCATTACTGAAGAAAAAAGGGGTCGGTCAGACAATCTTGAATTGGCAGCTCGGGAAGTTCCGCATCCACACTACACCAAGATACATATAAGTATAAAAAATGTAAGTGATGAAAAGATCTATATAAGTCCTTTATGTTTTAGTATCCTGACAAAGGATGTAGAAAGAATAGAGTCAAGTGATAAAACCTTTGCTGATAAAGAACGCCTTACTGGTAAGGAACTTCTTC
Source organism: bacterium (assembly GCA_030017475.1). Taxonomy (GTDB): domain Bacteria; phylum UBA9089; class JASEIO01; order JASEIO01; family JASEIO01; genus JASEIO01. Next base: position 383 of record JASEIO010000065.1, read on the forward strand.
CAAATGAGGAAAATAAAGGCATCTTGATATTCGATATAAAAGAACTTGTAAGCAGGTTAGAGTATAAAGATGCATTTGGAAACTTTATTTCTATAGATTTCTCTCTATAAGAGCCTATTTATTTTAGAGTATCGGAACACCAAATCAATGAACTTAGCTTCTCTTCGCAATTGGAATACTGGAATGATGCAAGGTTGGGTTTTTTAACCAGATCTACCTCATTATTCCACTATTCCAACATTCCATTATTCAATAAGCTTAGGGACAAAACAACAGTTGCAAAAGGCCTTTAATACTAATAGGTTGTAGAAATTCCGAGACGTTTTAATCATTGGGTACTGAGGAGAGTCCAGGATATAAATGAATAAAAAGGTAATTTTAATTTCAATTTCATCAATTCTATATTTAGGTATAGCGAATGGCGAACCTACAAACATCCATGCAACTTTGTCAAATGACCCTACTACTATTACGATCACCTGGAGGACAGATCTCTCTGTTAGTACTGGTATTGTAGAATATGGACTAATCTCCCCTTATGATTCCTCTGTCAATAGTATAACCCACACATATGATGATAATACCATCCATGATGCCACTATTACCGGATTGGATTCAGGGAAGACTTATCATTACAGGTGCGGAAATGACAGTGACGGATGGAGCGATGATCGAACCTTTACTACATTAATGGGGGATTCCTTTAAATTCTGTGTATTTGCTGATTCTCAGGGCGATTCTGGTAATGTACATTATGAAAGATATAAGAGGATTGTTGAGTTGATAGACAACGAGAGACCAGATTTAGTTATCTGTGCGGGTGATATAATTAGAGGCTCTCCCAGACAAGAGCAATGGGAATGGGACGAGTTCTTTAGCGCCTCTACCTTCCTTAAGTATTCTCTATTTATGCCTGTTATGGGAAACCATGAAAGGCCAGATCCATCCTTTTTCCATAATCAATTTTCTCTCCCAGAGAGATGGTACTCCTTTGATTATGGAAATGCCCATTTTATTGGTATTTCGTATCTCTCCAGAGAAACTGCAGATTGGTTAAAAGAAGATTTAGCGAATACAACAAAACAATGGAAATTTGTATATATTCACGAACCTGCTTTCACAGTTTGCCCTGAAAAACACCCAAATCTTAAGATTAGATCCTGGCTTGGCCCCCATTTTGATCAATATAAAGTAGACATGGTTTTTTGTGGCCATGCTCATAATTACGAAAGATCCTATCCAATACAGCATAGAGGTCCAGAGTTTGTGATTAAAGATAGTTACAATGATGGTGTATGTTATGTAGTTAGTGGGGGAGCGGGAGGAACTCTGTACGATTCAGGGATTCCCAGTGAATCAAGTGGAATAAAAGTTGCTATAAATAAGCACCATTTTATTTGTATAAATATTAACGGTAAGACTTTAGATTTTAAAGCAATAGATATTGATGGTAATATTATCGATAGCTTTACCATATCCAGACCCGAAGTACCTGCTCCAGTAGTAAGTAGTCCAACTCATCCAGATGAGGCTCTTTGGTATGCAAATGGTAATGGGACAGTCAAGTGGACCATAGATCATCCAGATATAGATGGCTATAGTTATCTTTGGGATCAAAATGGAGATACTATACCAGATGAAGCTAAAGATTGTGAAGAAGATGTTACTTCTTTAGAATTTTCCCTGTCTGATGGTATATGGTATTTTCATATCAAGGCAAAGGACAATGCAGGCAATTGGGGTAGTGTAGACCATTATAGGGTACAGGTAGATACTTCTCCACCACCAGCACCAGTTATTACTTCATCTACTCATCCTGATCAAAATAACTGGTATTCTAATAATGATCCTGTGTTTAACTTCAGTACCTCAGATGTATCAGGAATTGCTGGATATAGCTATGTATTAGATCAAGCTCAAGATACTATCCCGGATAACGAATCTGAAGGTATAGATACTACTGTACCATATACTGATGTAGCGGATGGGGTCCATTGGTTTCATGTCAAGGCAAAGAATGGGGCAGGACTATGGGGTGATACCTCTCATTATAAGATAAAGGTTGATGTTACTCCACCTGATGCTGTTACTATTGACTATCCAGTTGATAATTACTGGTATGTAAAACCAATCACCACTTATTATGGTAAAGCCTCTGACTCTACCTCAGGGATAGACCTTTCTACTTTAGAGTATAGCTACAATAATGGAAGTTGGACATCCTTCACTGATGATACTGGGATTCATGACTGGGATGACTCAGATGAGATACCACATACCATTGAGACACCAGGAGTACCCTTACAGGTAAGGGTAAAAGATAATGCAATCCCAGGGAACCTTGCTACATCTCAAGTGATAACTATAAAGGTAGATACATCAGTACCAATACCAGTAGTGAGTAGTACTACTCATCCAGATGAAGATACCTGGTATTCAAAGGATGATTTACGGGTTGAGTGGACTCCAGGAGCTGATACATCAGGAATAGATGGGTATAGCTATATCCTGGATCAGATTTCAGATACTACTCCAGATACGGAAAAGGAATGTGAAGAGGATACAACCTCTGCAACATTTACTGACCTCTCAGATGGTACCTGGTACTTCCACATAAAAGCAAAGGACAACGCAGGCAATTGGAGTAGTGCATACCATTATAGAGTAAATGTAGACGTGACACCACCAGTGGCTTCGATAATTTTATCTCCTTCCGATACCTCATCCTCAGTGAAAGTAAAAACAGGTAAAATTAAGGTGACCCTAACCGCAAGTGAAGAGCTTTCTGAAACTCCAACTCTAAGTTATAAACCAAATGGAAAGGAGCCTATACAAATTGAATTGTCTGGTTCTGGTAAGGAATGGAAAGGTGTTATGTACGTCAATTCTACTACACCTGAAGGTGAAGCTACATTTAACTGGGAAGGTAAAGATTTAGCTGGCAATACAGGAACAGAGATTATAGAAGGTGCTTCGTTTAAAATTGATAAAACAATTGATCCTACACTTGGTGGCACGGTTTCAGAATTTATCGAAGTAAATGGGGAGATGTTGGAGGTAAAGGTAGAGATAGGTTCAGGGGTTCTTCCCTTGAATACCAGTATAACTATAGGTGTTCCCGATCCAGATTCTCCGGATATTGTTAAGGCAAATAACAATACTGCCTTTTCCATCATACCTATTCCAGGGGTTAATACAACTTATACACTCACTGCTTCAGATGATTCAAATGGCAATTCTATTACAGAATTTAATGGATTTGTGAACATTGTTATTCCCTATCCTGATAGTGATCAAAATGGGATTGTGGATGAAACAGAAATAGATGAAGATACTTTATGTATCTTTTGTTTAGATAAAGAGACAAAAACATGGAATCCTGTTGAAAATTCAGAGGTAGATTCTAAGGCTAATTTTGTCACTGCAAAGGTGAAATGCCTTTCTACTTTCTCCATAATGAGTTCTGTAAGTTTAAATATTGTAGACAATATCATTCATTACCCCAATCCTTATTATCCGGATGAAAAAGAGGAACCATTGAGAATTATCAACATACCACCAAATTCTAATGCTGTAGTTTACATCTACAACATAGGAGGAAAATTAATTAAGACATTAGAAGAAGGGAATGGGATAGAAGAGGTAGCAGGGAATGGAATGGCTAAATGGTATGCAAAGAATGATCAGGGTGAAGACGTAGCTTATGGAATTTACATCTATGTAGTGAAATGTGATAAAGGGATCAAAAAGGGTAAGATAGCTATAATCAGGTGAAGGATCTTGAGTGGACGTGTAACTCAGAATAAGGAGAATGACAAAGATGGAAAAGGTAAAGATGATTCTAATAATAACAATTATTGGGTCATTTTTAAGCCAAATTTGCTGCGCAAAAGATGAAACCCATAAAGATGCAGGTACGGCATCGGCAACTTTCCTGGAATTTGGAATAGGAGGAAAGGCAGTAGCAATGGGAGAAGCATATATGGCCGTATCTTCGGACGTAACTGCTATCTATTGGAACCCAGGTGGGTTATCTCAAGTTAAGGGTAAGGAATTTGCTGCTATGCATAATATATGGTTTGAAGATATAAGCCACGACTTTTTAGGATATGCTCATCCTATTGGTAAAGATAAAATAATAGGTATTGGTATTATAGGATTATTTATAAATGATCTTGAGAGAAGAAAAGGGCCTAATTTAGAAAAAGAGGGAACATTTGGTGCTTATGATGGATCCATTATTCTTTCTTATAGTCAAAATGTAAGTAAGAACTTTTCAGCAGGATTTAGCTTAAAGGGAATTTACCAACAAATAGACAGGGAAAAAGGACAAGGTGCAGCCTTGGATATAGGTTGGTTATACAAAATACCAATAAAAAATCTCAATTTAGGCTTTGCTATCCAAAACTGGGGATCGAAAATGAAAATATATAAAAGAAAGTTTCAGCTTCCCCGAATCTTTAGGATTGGGGCTTCATATAGACCTTTCAAGAATAACCTAACTTTAGCCTTTGATGTTAGTAAGTCAATAGATAATGGACTCATTTTACATTTTGGTACAGAATATCAGATCTTTGATTTAATAGCCATAAGAGGGGGATATAGATACAAATTGGACCAAATTGATAATGAACCCTTATCTGGATTAACCGCAGGATTAGGGTTTAAAATTAAAGACTACCAACTAGACTATGCCTTTGTCCCTTACAGTGATTTAGGAGACACCCATAGAATCTCATTCTTATTAAAATTTGGCCCAAGTTCATGACTTCAAAAAATAAGTTCTGTAAAATCAATGGGTTACAACTTC
>JASEIO010000066.1 GCA_030017475.1 bacterium
CCATAGGAACTCATCTATGTAAAGCTATTTGTGATAGTTTTGCGATCTACTGATTATCAGTACATCACAAAGGTGTGTAAGATACCAGGATACATCTGATTTAAATGATTATCCCGTCTAAATCCCTCTGCTTCTTCTATTTTCCTATTGGCTAAACTCGAATTGAATCTCAGATCCTTACTATTTCACACCTTCTCTGTCTCTTAATAAAAATATTTTGACAAACTAATAGAGATATGGTATAAGTGCCTCAATTAATTGGAAGAATGGAGGATGTTTTTCCTAAGATGGATAGGCGCGTGAAGCAAAATTCTCTTGATAGGTTGATCGATTATGGCATCTTATCTACAGTCTTTTTTGCTCCATTATCGGATGTATTAGTATCCATTTCTCTTATTGTTTCTTCAATAGGCTGGTTTTGCAAACGCTCCAAGTTTATAAAAACAAAACTTGATATACCAATTTATACATTTATTTTAATCGGGATTATTTCAAGCATCCTCTCTCAGGATTTCTTAAATATCTCAAATTTCCTTACCTTCTTTCTGGCCTATTTTCTTATCACAAACAATGTCCGAACCTGTATACAAAGGGAAAGAATTATAAAAATGATTGCCATATCAGCAGGTTCTCTTTCAATTCTTGGGTTACTTAATCCAAATAACCAAATGGGCGATTTCCTCATTTTGGTTCTTCCTTTAATACTTATCTTTCTGTTTAGATATAAATGGTTTATAATCTGTGCTGGCTTATCCATTATCTATTTGGGAATTGGATATAAAAACAAACCTACACAGATTCTTTGGTTTAAAGATCAAGGGATTTTACTCATGGTCGCCTTTTCTTGGATAATGCTTAGATTCTTCCATTTTTCTCTGGCACATATAAAGAAGGAAAGATCAATCTTAGTGATAGGCACAAGTTTAGGAATAGCTGCATTTCTTATTAATTCCCTTATATTTGAGGATACCTCTTTAGTCCCATTTTGGTTAATTATTGGATTGAATATGAGTGCCATTCCTTTATCTTTTCGTGAAAATATAATTGAAGCTACACTTCTTCGACTTGTGACTAAATTTGTAGGTTGGCTTGCTCAAGTTCTTCCCGAGCATGTTTGTTTCTTTTTAGGAATGAGGTTTGTTGATCTCTTATACTTTTTGGCAGGTTTAACCAGGTATCGTAATTATGTAATAAACAACATAAGATTGGCCTTTAAAGATGAATATACGATTAGGGAATTACATGTTATCTCCAAAAACCATTTGTATAATTTAGTGAAAGCAATAGTAGAGCTATTAAGATTTCCTTTACTTAATAAGGAAAATATTACCAAGTATGTTACAGAGGTTAAGGGGTTAGAACATTTAGATAAGGCTTTGGCCAAAGGGAAAGGGGTGATTTTGGTTACTGGACATTTTGGTAATTGGGAGTTGATCTCAGCATATTTGTCATTAAATGGATATAAGGTAAATGTTTTAGTTCAAAGACAATCGAAACGAACATTTGATGATTTATTTAATAGATCAAGGGAAGGAGTTGGTACTCGAGTTATTTATAATAGGGATAATCCGAGAACCCTTCTTCGATTATTAAAAAGGAATGAAATCTTGGGCATATTAGCTGATCAACATGGGGAGTCGAAAAGGGTTATAACCCCATTCTTCTCCCAAAATGTTTCAGTTCCCCCTGGTCCAGTTATATTTGCCAGAAAAACCCAGGCATCCCTTATACCAATATTTATAATTAGAAAAAGGGATGATAAACATAGAATTGAGATTTTACCAGAGATAGAGATTCGACATACCGAATGTAAAGATAAAGATTTAGAGTTAAATTCTTCAGAGTGGATGGGTATTTTAGAGGATTATATCCGAAGATACCCAGATCATTGGCTTTGGGTTTATAATAGATGGGACAAACTAAGTAAAGGGTGATAGATGAGAAATAGATTTACAGCTATCTTAATAATGTTATTATTAATAGGTAGTGGTTTGGGAAAGAGAATGGTAAGGGCTCAAAATTTGCTGCCCCATAAAGAAAGGTTGGTTTTTTCAATCGAGTATTTTGGAATCCATCTGGGTGATGCGACCTTAGAGATAAAAGATATTATCTCTTATAATGATCATAAGGTCTATTGGCTTGCGTCTCGAGCTGTCTCCGCTCCCTGGTTGTCTGCGCTATATAAAGTAGATGATAGGATATGTTCCTATATGGATGTTACATCCATATGCAGCCTCAAATTTGTAAAGGATTGCCATGAGGGGAATTATGTCCATAGCGTAAAGATTTCCTTCAATCAGGAAAGACATTTTGCCTATTATGAAGACAATGATAGAAGATTAGAGATACCACCCCTTGTTCAAGACCCATTATCAGGCTTCTATTATCTGAGGACAAAGGATCTAAAGATAGGAGAATCTATATTTATGCCTATGCATGATGATGAAAAAAACTGGGATCTGGAGATAAAGGTTTTAAGAAAGGAGATAATAAATACAAAGGTTGGTAAATTCCGAACCATTGTAGTTAGACCAATGTTTAAATCTAGTGGCCTCTTTAGGTCTGAAAGGGGAATATGGATTTGGCTAACAGACGATGAAAAAAGGATCCCAGTTAGGATGGAGACAAAAATCCCTCTTGGATCAATTGTAGCTCATTTAAAAGAGATAAATTGAATTATAGTTCCAAATCTTCCCAGGTGAATATTGGAACGAATGGATAGTTTCTCAATTCCGGCTTTTTTTCTTCCGATCTATCCACTAAGGCAATAACCATTTCTACCCTGCAACCTTCTTCTTCAACGGCTTTGATTGCCCGTAAAACCGATTCTCCTGTAGTGACTACATCTTCTACTATTGCCACTCGTCCGCCTTTCTTAAGCGGACCTTCAATCAATCTCATAGTGCCATGTTTTTTTAAATCCTTTCTAACAATAAAGGCAGAGATTGGATTTCCTTCCTCGAAGCTTAAAGCTGCTATTCCACCGACAATTGGATCGGCACCCATGGTTAACCCGCCAATTGCATCAATCGCTTTATCCTTTATTAAGGAAAGGATGATCTTGGCAGTTAAATAGGCCCCTTCTGAACTCAATGTAATTAGCTTTCCATCTACATAAAAATTACTTTCTCGTCCAGAAGAAAGCCTAAACTTCTCCTTTTTATACTGCACTGCACATTTTAATATCTCAAGTAACCTTGCCTTTTCTTTTTCTAACATAACCAGCCCCTCTTCTCCATTTTCAATCTATCATAGGACACTACTGCCTTATCTGCCCCTATCGCATATAATGGAAAACTGATAAAGTTGGTTAAGATATGAGGTTTTTCTTTGAATGATGATCTTTTCCCATATAAAAATTCAACCAAGAAGAAGTAGCGTAAAGATTCCAATCGCGAGGAGGAACAAAAACAGACCTTAATTTTTCTAATTCATTTTCATTTTTTGCTCTTTCGTAAATATTAACCCATACGCAATCGCGTTCAGGAAAAGCTTCGCATTTACCATTATTGCTTCCTCCGCAAGGACCATTCCTAGAATACTTTGCACATTTTGACTCAGGGCAAAGAAGATTTAAATCAGGCAAGGCACAATCTCCACATTCTTGACAATCACATAAGATTTGCTTTCCTATTTTCTCTAATTTAGTAATTATTTTTACTATCAATTTATTCTTATTTAAAATATGAGCAATTGCCTTAAACAATTTATACCTCAAAGTACCTTCAACAAAAAATATCCAGTCAAAAACTTTCATAAAATGATATAAAAGTGATTGCGACTTTTTAGGAGCAACGGCACTTAATTTTAAAGATGATCTGTTTATATCAAGCCCTTTATCTTCTTCAAAAACATAAAAACATTTCTCTTCAGGAAAACTGAAGTTTTCTACATACTCCTGCCAATTGTCTCCAATTTCATTTGCTCGGTTAATAATACCTTTTATATCCGCAGGAGTTACTCCAAATCCACCAATTTGAACTCCATTATATCCCAAGCCTTTAAATATAGCTAACTGTTGAGCAGCTCTTTCATTTCTTGCCCTTTTTCCTTTGTCCTGCTCCTTCGCTTCCTCTTCAATTGTTTGCATCAATTTATCAGGTACAAAACAACCTGGAATCTCACCTTTACGCATCATCTTAGCCACAAATCTTGACAATACAAAAACATACCCAATGACTGGTATATTAATATCTCTAAAACGCAAATATTGGAGAAGTTCATAGAATTTTTTCACATCAAATCCTAATTGACTAACAACATATTGAGCACCCATTGCTATCTTTTTTTCTAACTTAAAATATTGACCCATTTGCTCTGCCTCTGTATTTTTAAAAGGAGATACTACGCAACCAATAAAAAAGTTTGTTGGGGGTAAAGCATCTCCCCTTTCATCTACTAATCCTCTATTCATCTTATTTAAAAGATGCACCAACATAACTGAATCAAGATCATACACTGGTTTTGACCTTCCTAAAAAGCCGCTCATAGGATAATCGCCACTCATGGTAAGAATATTTTCTAAACCATTTCTTTCCATAGCATAAGCAAGTGCTTCAATTTCATTCCTACTCTTATCCTTGCAAGTAAAATGAATTATTGGTTCTATATTAGCGTCTTTAAATTCCTTTCCAAGTAAGATAGGACTTAATGCAGGATTTCCTCCAGGATTGTCAGTAATACTTACAGAAGAAACAACATCACCTATCTCTTCTTTGAACTGATGAGCCATTTCAACAATAGGATCTACTTCCTTTCCACTTGAGCCACGACCTGGAATTAATTCATAAGTAATAGTGAATTTTCCAGATAACAATGATTCTTTAAATCTATTCATTTCTTTTGTCTCTTTATTGCTTCAGACCCTTTCAAGGTCTATCTTGGTTCTATTATACAAACTCTACAGTCCCAAGTCTACACATTTTTTAAAGGGATTTTTAGAAGGTCTGGTTCGTGGTATATATTTTATAAGATATTTCTTTTGGGATTGTCAAGGAAAAATTTAGGCACCGGTGGCTGGCATAGGTACATGGTATCCAGTCTTGTAATAGTTGTCAAACAATATTT
>JASEIO010000067.1 GCA_030017475.1 bacterium
GTAAATTTGAAAAACTTGCAATCAGATTAACCCCTTGATTTGTGCAACGGTGCCTACAAAGATGTGGGTAAGTTTCAGAGGTTATCCTTGACATTGTTTCCAAATTTTGATAGCATAGTTAGAGTAACGCTATTTACATTGATAGTATACCAAGTCCAAGATGATTTCGCAAACAAATTTTGATTCTTTCGATACCATTAATAACTTGCGACCAAAAAGCAGTGATTGGTATTGGGTAGCAAGGGGTAAGGGAAAAGATGAAAGATATATGGAAAAAGAAGACATCTGTAGAAGGTATAGTTGATAGGGTTGAAAATGGAATTGCAGTAATACAGATGTTTAAGGGAGGAGAAATAGAACTCCCTATCCGCAATCTACCTAATGGAACAAAAGAAGGTAATGTACTTAAAATCACCTTTACTATAGATAGAAGTGCTGAAACTCTTAGAAGAAATAAAATAAAAGAGATGCAAAAGAGACTGAGTAGTTAATTACCCCTATATGAACATAGGTAGATGGATTAGGATATTTCTACTAATTGGCATATTGATATGTAGTCAAGTGGCATTATGTGAAGTTAATATAATAATTAGTGAGGTTTCTCCAAAAGGTAATTGGGCTGAATTATATTGTTTAGATGATGGAGGTCAGGGAGTTGATATATCATCTTATAAATTAACGGATTTAGATGGTCGAGATACGAAACTTTCAGATTCAAAGGTTACTTTAAAAAAAGGCGAATTTGTAGTTATCCATTGGGTAGATAGTGAAGGAATTGAGCCATATATTGATGAAACTGATGAGAGAGGGGATGTTAATGGTAATGGATATATTGATTTATATTTGACGGATACAAATCCCACAAATACAGATGATCAATTGGTTTTGGTAGACGAAAAAGGGGAATATTTAGATGCAGTCTGCTGGGCAAATCAGGATGGGGTATTTTCAATGGAAGCTAAGGATGTCAGCACCTTGGTTAAGGCTTCGCAATGGATAATCTCTGGTACAGTACCTTTGGAATCTGATTGTATAGATAGTAGAAAGGTAACTTCCAGTAATTCAATGGCAAGGATTGATTTATCTCGGGATTCAAATTCAAAATCGGATTGGGCAATATCTACCAATGCAACCCCAGGGGAGGTAAATGAGATTGACACAACTCCCCCCGAAAAGATTACTGGTGTGAGTGTTACGGATTTCAGTCCTGATCAAGGTGGAAGATTAAAGGTATCTTGGGAAGAGAGTACTGCCGGTGACTTTGACCATTATAATATTTATATAGATACAAAGATGATTAAGGAGATCAATGATTTAGATCCCGAGATATCAATCAAAGACAGAGATACTACTTGTGTGATTCTTGATACCTGTAATGGAGAACCTTTGGAAAATGGTGTAGATTATTGGGTCGGAGTAACAGCAGTGGATATAAATGGTAATGAAGATAAGGAGGTTGTGGCCGCTGGTCCAGCAAGCCCTTCGGATGATATTCCAGGGGATTTTAAACTGTTCATAAATGAAGTGAGTTTCAAGGAAAAGGATTCAGATTGGGTGGAGTTATATTGTAAGGATGATGGAATGGAAGGTAAGGGGATAGATATTTCGGGGTATTATATTGGTAATGGGAAAAAGGTGATTAAGACTATTTTACCTGGAACCCTGGTGAAGACTTCAGAATATCTTGTTTTGCATGGGAATATATCTTTAACCTCAACAGATGAACAGGTAATACTTTACGATCCTTTCGGAGATATTATAGATTGTGTATGCTGGGCTGATCAATCAGGTACTTTTTCAAGTGGGGAGAAAGAGGATGTGCAGATGCTTATTGATGAAGGAAGATGGAAAGATTTTCCTCCCAAAGGGGCTGATGAAGAAGATTGTATAGATAGTAGAGAGGTCAAGCCAGGATATTCTATTGCAAGATGTTCTTATACCACTCCTGCTTCAAAGGAGATTTGGCGGATTGATGAAACTCCGACTCCTGGAAGAAGTAATGCCAAGGAGCCTGAGAGGCCTGCAATCTTAAATTTAGAGATCTCTCCTAATCCCTTTTTAGTAGATGGGTCATCGCCAACTAAAGCTGAAACTAAGATCTCGTTTGATCTATCGGAATATTATTGTAGTGTCTCGATAAAGATTTATGATACAAAAGGGAGATTGATTAGAGATTTATTTGGTCCAGAAAGATTATTTGGAAAAGAACATGAGGTCTTGTGGGATGGAAAAGATAATGATTCAAAGATTGTCCCTATAGGGATTTACATTGTTTACCTAAAGACAACAAATTCTTTGGGCTCCACAATAAAGACCGCAACTTGTGTGGCTGCTAAAAGACTTAGATAGATGATAGGAAAAACGTTAGTAAGTAAAAAATCCAGTAAGGATTTGGTTAGGATAATACTTTTTGTTATTGTGGTAACAGCCTTTCCCTATCGGGTAATGGCCTGTTTTGAAACGGATGAAATTGGCGGGAAGGCTATTGGAATGGGTGGAGCATGGAGCGGGGTCTGCAATGATCCTAATACCATCTTCTTTAATCCAGCCGGATTAGAAAATATAGGTTGTCCTTGCCTGAGTTGTACATATACTGAACTTTTTAGTATAAAGGAACTACAGACCAATTCCATAATCTATGTTCACCCCTTAAGGAATTATGGCGCAATTTCCCTTTCCTTTCATGGGTTTGGAACTCATATTTACCGAGAAGAGATATCTTATTTGTCATATGCTAAATATCTACTTACAGGTATCTACTTAGGAATTAACCTTAAATATATGGTGTTAAGAGTAGAAATAGATGGTGTAAGACAAGGGACAAAAGGCTATGGAGTTGATTGTGGCTTGGTGTATAAAGTAGAGGATAGATTGTGGCTTGGATTAGCAATCAAGAATATAAATAGACCAGTAGTAGGTGAGGCCTTGCCCAAGGAATTAACTATGGGAGTTGGTATAAGGCCATTAGGTAGATTAATCCTATCTATTGATTATAAGAGGGTGCATGGGAAGATATATTATCCTCCAGAGACTTCTGCGGGTTGTGAATTCCAAGTGACAAATTGGTTTTACACGAGATTCGGAATAAAAACAGATCCATCTCTCTTTACCTTCGGGGTAGGGTTTAAGGTTAATGGGATAGATCTTGATTATGCAGGGATTTATCATCCAGTCCTTCCATTAACTCACCAGATGGGCTTTACCATAAGCCTCTAACCTATCTAATATGAAGAAATTTTTATCCACAGCACTTCTCTTATTATATCTTGCCGAATCTTCGATTGCCCAGGAGCCAATTAGAAATGAAGAAGATCTGAAGGAATTGCTTGAAAGAGGGGGGATTTCTACTAAAACCTATGAATCTTTGTCTCGCTTATTGGAAGATAAGGTAGACATTAACGGTTATGATTTACGAGGTTTAGAAAGGATCCCTGGGATTACCTTTTTAGATACTGCGAAGATATTAGAATATAGACAAAAGGAAGGGTTTTTTAAAGAATTACAGGATTTGAAAAGGGTTCCTAATATCTCAGTTGAAAAATATGAGAAATTAAAGGCATTTATAAGATTGTCTAAGGTTTGGTCAAGAACTTTTAAAGGTAGGATTAAGTTGAAATGGGAAGATACCTTAGAAGGCGAGGAGAACTACAGATTCTATCAAGACATCCGCTCCGTCTACGGGAAGTACATCGATGGATATATCTCCTTTAAAAAGGATGATGATAGAAACGAAGTAACTTATCAATATCTTAAGTTAATGGACATTGGTTGGATAAGAAGGTTTGTGGTAGGAAACTATAAGGCTATATTTGGAAAGAATCTTGTTTTGTCGGATGAATTTACAGGTGCATTGCTTGAGGTGAAGGGCGAAAGATTAGTTCCTACCTTTATTTATTCAAAGACTGAAACGGAAGAATTGATAGGAACGAATATAGATGTAATTAATATAGGAGGAATCAATATAGGGGGTACTTGGTATAAATCATCTATTTTACCCCATATTTATGGTTTACATGTAAATACCAAGATTAATAATATAGAGTTTTCTTCAGAGATTGCTATAGAAGATGGGGAACGGGCCTATATCTTAGTTGGCACTTTTGAATTAGACCCATTTCAATTACTAAATATATATCGGGATTATAGTCAGAACTTTAATAATCCAAAAAGTAATGGATTTGGAAAAAATGATAGGGATGAGCAAGGGGTTTATTTAGAACTTGTGTATAAGCCTTTCAATAGATTAAGAATTAAGGCCAATTTTGACCAATGGAAGGGTGTATCGAATCTTGTAACCAATAATGAAAAGGTATTGGAGCTTCACTACGAGCTTTCAAAAAGAAGCGAAGTTCGTGTATCTCGCTTGTGGAAGGATGAGGATATTGAGGTTCAAGGTGGGAAGAGCATAAAATCAAGGATTGAATTGGTAATCCATCCAACTCCAAAGATAAAGACAAATCTCTATTATGGATATATCACTATTCCGGGTTCAGGGGAGATGGAGGAATATCTAAAAGGAAGGCTGAGGTACAAATTGACTGATAAGCTCGAGGTAGAATACGAAGGGAGATTTATAGATTATGATGTTTCAAAACAAGGAGACACAACGATTCTACACGCGGGTGAAATAAAGATTACGCCTTATAGATACTTAGAATTACTATTTAAATATATAAATACGAAATATAGTGATGATTACACACCTAACCCAAAACATCAGGTCAAAATCCAATCTATATTTAAGTGGTGAACACCACAAGAGAAGAGAAGTTGGATAGTAAAGACACAAGGTATCCAGGTCAGTAGATTAAGATATCTGAATAATA
>JASEIO010000068.1 GCA_030017475.1 bacterium
ATTGTTTGACAATTATTACAAGACTGGATACCATGTGCCTATGCCAGCCAAAATGTTTTGACAAATGACCATTTTAATGGTATATTGTGCCTTAAGTAGGTGATTCTAATGACTCATGTTCGTTCGTAAATGGTGGGTGTTATAAAAGTAGGTAAAGTTAAGAATGCCTAACAAAGAAGATATTGAAAAAGCAGTAGAGGTTCATTCTATCCTTATCATCCCCACTGACTTAACCTCTATTTCAGGCACTATTTCATCGTATGATAGAACTACCAAATCAGGGACGATTCTTTCTGTAAGGCGTTTAAGATGACGCCTGATACGTCCAGGGCATAGAATTATTGGTTGATGACCCATTTTTTCCACTCTATCTATTTCCTCAAGGAGCGACTTCATTAACTTTTGCATTACATCTGGTGGTAAAGTGATTCCGTTACTTTCAATGGAACTAGCAATTGTTTCTTCTAATCGAGGGTCAAGGGTTAACACTTGAATTGTATTATCAACCTGATATTTCCTACAAATCTCTCTGGCTAAGGCCGATCTACAGCACTCAGTTAAAAGATCTATCTCTTTTGATTTATATGCATTGTCAGCTAAAGTTTCTAAGATTGTAGGAAGATTACGGATAGATACATCTTCCTTTAAGAGATTTATCAATACCTTTCTTATTTCCCCTATTGTTAATAAATTTGGTATCAATTCGTCAATCACCACTTTATATTCTTCTCGTATATTATCAATAAGCCTTTTAACCTCTTCCCTTCCTAAGAATTCATGCGGATACCTTTTTATTATCTCCTTTAAATGGGTAGCTACAACCTCTACGGACGAAACCACAAGATACCCAGCTTTTTCTACCTCTTCTTTTTTATCAGGTTTGATCCATTTAGCTTTGTATCCAAAGACGGGTTCTTTTACATCCTCCCCTTCTATTTCATGCTTGGCCTCTCCTTTATCTAAAGCCAGATATCTATCCATTTTAACCTCTCCTTTACATATTTCAATCCCCTTTATCTTAATTACATATCCATTTGGAGATAGATCTTCATTTGGCCTAATCTTTACTTCAGGCAAAACAAAACCCGCTTCTTTGGCAATTTGCCTTCTTATCATGACTATCCTATCTTGTAAGCTATCTTCTATATTAGTAAGATTGCCTCCTTTCTCTATCTCTATATCTTCAAAAAGAGGAATCTCCACCATTTCTCTTCTCTGTCCTTTATATAGCCTATTCTATTCCTCCTCTATACCTATCCCGTAACTCCCCAATTTTACCCTTATTCCATCCAGAAATGCGTGAAAAATATCCTGTTACCCTTGTTATACCTTCTACATTTCTTGACTTACAATAGGGACACTCCTCCTTCAATCCTCTTACTACCTTATGACAGCTCATACAAAAGGTAAATTCAGGGGAAAAGGCGATTTGGGCATTCTTGGTATTCTGAAATGTCTTGATCACAAAATTGGCAATAGACTCTGGGCTTGGAGAGGCATCTGCAAGCCAGATGTGTGAAAGTGCCCCGGCTTCTATCAATGGGTGGAATAATCCCTCCTTCTTCACCCTATCGATTGGGTTCATTGCCTCCGAAATGTTCAAATATGTGGAATTTGTGTAATAGACCTCCCCCCTTTCCTTGTCCCCTTTTACAACCCTACTTGCTTCCGGATAATGTTCCAAGTCAAGCTCTGCAAGTCTATAGGCGCTTGATTCTGCTGGTGTCTGTTCTAAAACCAATCTTATTCCATATCTATTTCCTAATTTCTTACAAAGTAGGTGTAGATAGGATATAACCTTTAGTCCAAATTTCAGTACCTCTTCCGATTCATGCAACTCACTTCCTGTATGGAACTCAACCATCTCATTAAGTCCTAATAAGCCAATTAGGTAAGTTGCTCTATGCATCCGAAGATATGGTTCACCATCCTTTCTCATATTTAGAAGAGAAAGGCTTGAATCCTCATCCAATGCCAATAGCCTTTCAATAAAAACCTTCTTTTGCAAGTGAGCCTTAACAGAGAGTTTCATCAATTCCTCCAATCTATCAAACAATTTTTGGGTATCTCCTTTAGCAAGATAGGCACATCTTGGTAGGTTTATGGTAATATTTTGTAAGGCAGTATACCTCATCTTCCAAGGATGTTTAGCATCCTCTAAATCACGCGCATCTAATTGGAAGCTCAATCTACAGCATTCTGATACCTTGGCTTGACCATCCCGATCAAAGACAAAATAGGTATTTCCTTTATCACCCGCTACATCACATATGTGATATAGAAAATCTTTGAAATCAGGTTCTTGAAAGAACTTCTCTGTAATATGGACTAAAGGCTTTGGAAAGAAAAACGGTCGCCCAGCACCATCACCTTCCTTATATACATCAAATAGGGCCCAGGCAAATTGCTTCGCCTCCTTTGAATAATCTTTATAGACTTTTCCAGTATATTCCCCTGAAGGACCAATAGCAGGAACATCTTCAAAATGTTTTGGAATCTCCCAATATATATTAATATCACTGAAGATAGCCTGGCCACCTCGAGCTACACTCTGTTGGCTGAATTCAAAGATCATCATTTGAGCAATCTGTTTTATATCTTTTTCAGATAAACCAACTAAAAATGGAGAAAAGAATAGATTTACTGCATCCCAACCGATCGCTCCTGCAAAACAGCCCTGAAGTGCTGCAGCATACTTTACCATATGAGCCAAAAGGGTTTCTGGATGCTTTGCTGGCTTTGCTATGGATAAGGAATTGGTTAAATCTAATCCAAACTTCTTCACATATTCCAGGGATTGACCTGAACAATTATGGGTCCAAATGCCATTACAGAAGAATGTTCCAGTTTCTGTAGTAATATCATACACATATTCATCTTGAATTTCTATAGGCCTTATTTTTGTAACCTCGGTAGGGAAGATATCCTCCTCAATCCCTAATCCATCTAAATTAGAGATTATTAGAGGAACCTCAACTTCTAAATGCGATGTCTTTTCTATAAATCTATTCATAAGGTTACTACTAAGTAAGGAATCGCCCTCTTTTAAATTAGCTGCAGGAGTTGAATATCCGCTGTAAAGCATCATTGGATGATCAGAGGTAACCACTAAGCTATTCCCACAACTTGTTTCAATCCAAAGCATTGGCTTCTTGGCCTTATGTCTAACTATCCTTCCAAGCTTCACCCATCCATTTTTATCATAAACTTCAATTGATTGAAGGGGCTTTATCTCAAATCCATTTTCTTCATATTGATAAATAGTTTTACTAAAAAGATTCTTTAAAGAGATGTTTTGCACAATACCATTCTGCCTTATTAATATTGTTTCGTTTCCCATGAAACTATAAGGGCGGTCTATCATCCCCAGATCATGAAGGTGTATATCCCCTCTTATATGGGCATCCGCAACATCATCCGAAAATACGTTGATCAAGGCATATTCCTTTTTTATGGCTTCAGCCAAGGTTAAGTTTGTTGCCTCTGGATTATGGGGTATATTTGCATTTTCTTTATTCCTAAATATGATCAATCTTCCTGCATCAGCTAAAGGCAAACCAAGTCTTGTATGTAACTTTCTTGCATCCTCCAATCCATATTCAATCAGCTTTACATCTACCAATTCTCGGATTAATGAAGCAGTTAAGGTGTTTATGTTCCAGGATTTTATCTGTTGCTCAACCTCTAAGCTTATCTTCTCTGCCATATCAGGCAAAACCCCTGCCTCCCGAATCATAGCATCTACAATCTTTCTCCTATCCCATGTTAAGATATTATCTTTTGATGATCTGACAAATAAGGCATAGTCAGTAGTCTCTTTATAAGTTTTAGGGGCAATCTTCCGCAATCTTGCTCTGGCATCTCTATAAAGAATATATTCTTTAGCAGTCTTTGCATGCCCCCGTTCAATCAATATCTTTTCTACTGCGTCCTGTACCTCTTCAACAGTAGGCGTATGATCACCTGCCTTCTCATACAAATAGGCAATTACCTCTACAGTCAATTTATCAGCCAATTCCCTATCTTCTCCTCCTACCTTTCTTGCCGCCTTAAATATAGCATTACTTATCTTCTTGGGACTAAATGGGACTATTTCGCCGTCTCTTTTTTTAATATATTTAAACATTGGCTCCTCCTTTAAGTCGTTTATCAATCTCTTCCCGGAATTCTTCAACACTCTTAAATCTTCTATAAACTGATGCAAAACGAACATATGCTACTTCATCCAGCTCCTTTAAGCGATCCATAACCATCTCTCCAATTACCTTTGTTTCTACCTCATGTCCAGGTATATCTTGAAGTTGCTCTACTATCTCATCTACTATCTCTTCAATTGTTTCATAACTTACAGGTCTTTTTTCGCATGCCTTTCTTATTCCTGTAATTATCTTATCCCTATCAAATGGCTCTCTGGACTTATCTCTCTTTATAACTATAAATGACAATCTCTCCACTCTTTCATAAGTGGTAAATCTTTTTTGACAGGTGAGACAAAACCTACGTCTTCTTACAACCCCTCCTTTATGAACACCTCTTGAATCGATTACCTTATCCCTTAATTCCCCACAAAAAGGACATCTCATCTCGATTTTTCTCACAACATAATGTACTATTATTATTTTAATACAATATATAGAATTGTCAAACATAATATAGGTCAATTTATCTACATTATCTCCTCTTATATCCAATTTTCTAACCTAAACTAATTTTATCTAATGATTTTGTTCGTAAAATGGTCTTGACTTTCTGAAACTTACCCACATCTTTGTAGAGCCATGAAATAACTAATAATTAAAAC
>JASEIO010000069.1 GCA_030017475.1 bacterium
CCCGGAAGGAGACAGCCTCTCCTACTCCACCTATCTTGGGGGAGGAGATGATGACTGTGGCTATGCAATAGCCGTTGACTCAACCGGTGCCGCCTACATCACTGGATTTACCGAATCCACTGACTTTCCTACCAAGAACCCCTATCAGACCGATCGTCAAGGTGGATGTGATGTCTTTGTAGTCAAGATAACCCCTGATGGACCACCTCCTGACCTCAGCTTTACCGATTTGACACCTTCTGAGATATCGACGAGCACTGCACCCTATGATGCTGAGCTTTTAGCAAGTGGCAGTAACTTCAAAAATGTCAACAAGATAACATTCGAATGGAGTGGAGCGACAAGTGGCAGTGCGACTTGGAATAAGGGTGATGCATCCTGGAACGAGAGGGTGAAGGTTACATCCGATAATTACATGACCCTGCGGCCAAGGGTAGTAGAAACAGATCCTACCTGGTCTGGGACGGTCAATTGGACAGTGACATTAAAGGACACAACAAATGCAACGGCATCGAAGTCGTTTACGGTAACCTATCTACCACGCGATGTTACGTTACTACACCCAAATGGTTGGTATTGGCCCACAGGGACGAGTAATACCGGTGGCTATTTAGGTTGGTTAGAACTGGGGACCGGGCCCTACAAAGGAAAATATCACTTAGGCCAGGATTTTAAAAGTAATACAAGCGCTCCTGTATACGCCTTAGCAGAGGGTAAGATTCTATATTCACGGACTGATGTAGGAGGATACGGACCAGGAGGTACAAAAGGTGGAGCATTAGTAGCTCTTTTCAAGACATCAACAGGTCGGGAATTTAAGGCTTTATATGGACATATCAATAATCCTCTATCTGAAGGCTCTGCCATCACTGCAGGCCAAATTATAGGGTATATCAATGAATATAATCCTCCCCATCTTCATTTTGGTATCCATCCTGGAAGTGATTTGCCTTCGGATGGTAACATATGGCGAGGATATACAGATAATCTATCTAATACTTATGGCTGGGTAGACCCAATAGAATTTCTGAATAATAATTTTCCACCATCTGAACAGCCGCAATTCAAAGCGCCATGGAGTGGCATAGCCCAAATAACTCAAGGAAATCACGGAGCAACAAGCCATTACGATCACGGTGTCTGGGACAATACCTATGCCATAGATGTTGCTTTGCCTGTTGGAACAGATGTTCTCGCTCCTGCAGATGGAATTATAAGCTGGTCTGATCCTGATCCAGGTGGTGCAGGTGGAATAGGGTTGGCCATTGACTGTATTGGTCCAACTGGTAAGACATTCACTATGGTCTTCTTACATCTTAGTGAGATTATTAAAGAGGTCGGATCGTCCGTAAAACAAGGAGAAGTGATTGCAAAGAGCGGGGCTACTGGAACATGGAAAGGAAATGTTGTAGGGCCACATCTTCATTTCCACCTCTGGAGTGGCAAAGGCGCAAGAGATTCCCACACAATACCGATTGAACGGTTGGTGATGAAGCAAGTTGGAGTTGATTCTGATTTTAGGGAATATGATGCAAGAAAAAGAGAGTTGGATGATAGTAAAGTTGCGGGGAAATACTTTGAGTCGAACAACTCACCTTTGACTTGCACCATTAAACTTCAAAAAGAGGGTATTGAAATAGATGAAATTGATGTAGGAGAATCCTTTGATATTTATGTTGGTGATTCTACAGGTGATATTAGTAAAGTACGTTTCTCAAGTGATGAATCTCAAGATGGTATTCCTCAAGGGAGCTGGGTAGAATATGATTGGAATATTTCTTCAGGAGATTGGAACGCAACAACAAAGATTATGAGGTGGCGCTTTGCCACCCCTGGCATAAAGGAAGTTTGGGCAGAAGTAGAAGATGACATTGGCCAGGTTGATAAACATTCTACCAATATTTATATACATCCTGGCTATGCAATCATTGTAGCAGGAGAGGGAAAGTGGTGGATACCCGGCGATAAACACTCTTTTGACCATTGTGCTAATAATGTATACAGAGCTCTTCGCAATTTAGGATTTGATGATGAACATATCTTTTATCTTAATTCTAAGAGTCCACAGGATATTGATAAAAATGGAGACGATGAAGTTGATATGCCTGCTTTACTCAGTAACTTTGAAAAAGCTATAAACGAAATTAAAAATAGAATAGGAAATAATCCTATTCCCTTTATTCTATATTTAGTAGGTCATGGTGTAGATGTGTATGAGGGTTCTTTTATATTTGATGAGAACGATCGTATCGAGGGTTATCTTTGGGTCAATAGGTTACAAGAATTGCTTAGTAAATTCTCTAATGAAACTAAGATGTTTATCATGATTAATTCCTGTTATTCTGGACGCTTTATTACCTCTAATAAAGGTATTTCTGCTTCGAATAGAATTATAATTACCTCAACTCATGATAATCAAAAAATATACGCATTTACGTGGGTGCGTTTTAGTGACCGCATTTGGGGTAATTTGAACAAAGGAATGAATGTTAAAGACGCATTTATTGAAGGATTCGTAATCCCTGAAGATATTTGTTATTCATGGCTTGATGATAATGGGGATAAGGTAGGGCATCCTCCAAATTGTTTACAAAATGATGGCGAACTTGCAGGTAGAACCAAAATCGGGATACCTGGAACTGAAGATTTGGAGTTAAACTGCTGGTCTCTTTTCAGACTAGGCAGTCCTGGAGAACCCCGTGTTTATGATTCGCAAAATTTGGTTACTGGTTTAGTCGATGGAGAGGTTAAGGTGGAAATCCCAAATTCAGCATACCAAGACGATAGTATAGCAATATTTTCTCCATCTGATTCATATCGCTACGAAGTAGTAGGTACAGGATCCGGAAATTATGGATTAGAGATAGCTTCCATTAAAGGTGAAGAAGCTACCATATTTACCGCCACCAACATTCCAACTTCACCCAACGCAGTCCATCAATACACCATTGATTGGGATGTTCTTTCTCAAGGCGAAAAAGGTGTTACTGTTAAGATAGATTCTGATGGAGATGGTGAGTTTGAGCAAACTATCAATACAGGTAATGAATTTACTTATGGCCCTATCTCAGGAAAAGTAACTGACACTGACAACCGACCACTTAAGGATGTTAAAGTAGAGGTAATAAAAGGTGAGGTCATAGAGAAATTTGCTTTGACTGATGCTAATGGCAACTACTCAATATCTGACTTATCAGGGACATACAGTGTGCGTGCCTCTAAGGAAGGTTGGGCAACTCAAACCAAGGACAACATTACTCCAGGAACAGAGGTCAATTTTACCCTTGTTTTCAATCTTAGATACCAAGTCCTTGCCAACCGAGACAATGATATTTCACTTCCAGATGGAACAAGGATATTTATCCCAAAAGATGCCTTGAGTTGTGATACCTTCCTTGTCATCTCATTCCCTGATTCAGTGCCTTCTCCCCCAGGAGGGCTTAAAGCCACGGGGGTATACAGGAAGTTTTCATTAGAGAATGGCAAGACCCAATTCTTAAATAATAAGTTTGCTACTATTTCGATACCATACAAAGATGAAAATAATGATGGTCTGGTTGATGGAACAGAGATAAAAGAGGATACACTGAAGGTCTTCTTCTTGAATGGTAGGGCCTGGGTACGAGACTTTGATACCAAGGTTTATCCCATTAATAACCTATGCAAGGTCAATACTACCCACCTGACAACATTTGGAATCTTCAGTATGATTGCCCAAAATCTTGAGGATGTAGTTGTCTATCCCAATCCATTTAAACCGAGTAAAGGGCATACTGAGATAAGATTTGAGCGATTAACCGAAAATGTAACTATCAGAATCTACAATATTGCTGGTGAATTGGTAAGAATGGAAGAGAATATAATCACTGGTTTCTTCGATTGGGATGCAAAGAACGACTATGGAAAGAATGTAGCCAGTGGGGTCTATATCTATGTCATCATAGATAATGAAGGAAGAATAAAGAAGGGAAAGATTGCCATCATCAGGTAGGGTAATAGCTCAGCTATTGATGAAAAACCAGATGAGATCAGTTTATAAAATGTTAAAGTTCATTTTAATAGTCTTCTTCGTCATTTCTTAGTCTCTTTTTGTTCAAGCAATGGAAGAGAAGCCTGGGATAACCTCAGCCACCTTTCTTAAGATAGGTGTTGGAGCAAGGGCCACTGGGATGGGTGAGGCGGCCTGTGCCGTGGCCGATGATGCCAATGCCATCTACTGGAACCCTGCTGGTTTGGGATTCTTTGAAGAAAAGCAAGTTTCTGCTATGTATAATATCTTGTTTGAGGATATAAAACATGGCTTTGTTGGCTATACCCATCCATTTAAGAGTTGTACCCTTGGTGGGGCCATAAACTATCTCGATACAGGAGAGATGGAGAAAACCACCAGGGCAGATGACCTGGCGGGTTACATTACCTATGCCCGAAGGTTAGGGGGAAAACTATCTCTTGGTGTGAATCTAAAGTATATCCAGCAGAGGATCGAGGAGGAGAAGGCCACTTGTTATGGGGCTGATTTGGGAATTCTATATAAACCCTTTAAGCTAAGATTGGGCCTGGCCGTTCAGAATATAGGCACAAAGCTAAAGTTTATCGAGGAAGGTTACTCCCTTCCTTTAAATATCAAGGCTGGAGCAGCCTATCCATTTAGAAACTTCCTC
>JASEIO010000006.1 GCA_030017475.1 bacterium
CTCCTATAAGACTTGAAATATTGTTTGACAATTATTACAAGACTGGATACCATGTACCTATGCCAGCCAAATTTAGTACATTTTATGCTTGCAATTTCAACGAAATTATGTTAGTATTAGATTGATTTTGTTGATGTTGCGGTTTTTATGATGAAATTGTTTTTGGCACTTTTGAGCTGATCTTCGAAAATCTTCGGGAGGAGATGTTATGAGAAAAGTAATGGAGCCACAAACGGAATTAGGGAAACAGCTATTTCGGACATTAAATTTGACATTCGCTCTCGTGATGAGATTCCCAAGTTACTCCTGGGCTTGCAGCATATTTACTGTAATGTTGAAACCCGAAATAAAGTTTTTAGGACTTTAGAGGAACTCGTTCCTAAAGTGATAGATTCAAATAATGGTCGCCGTGGGATGGATTTGTGGAAGATATTAGTTTTAGGCACAATAAGATTAATCTGTAATCGGAACTATGACAAACTTCAAGAAATGGCCAATAATCACAAGACCATGCGTCAAATCCTGGGGCATGGAAAGTTGGATGAAGATTATAGATATGGTAGCGTTGCAATAAGAAATTTCCTAAGTAGTTGAAAATTAAGGAAAGACTGAATTGTAGGTAAGTAAGAAGTGATCCAAAAATGAATCTTTGATGTGAAAAGCCTGGTTGACAAAATACGACTATAGAAAAAAGCTTTTATGATGGTAAACTCGAAAAACTTGCAATTAGATTAACCTCTTGATTTGTGCAACGGTGCCAGATATGCGATGCAAACTTTAAAAGATAAAATTGACAAGTAGCAAGACATAGGTTACTCGAACATAGGTTACTCGCTAATCTCGTTTTTGTAGCAGGACATGGGGTACCCTCCTGCGTTGGTTCCTTAAAAATATCTGGGGGAACATGGGGGACGGGAACATGAGAACATGGAGAACATGAACATGGAGAACGAACATGTTCAACAAACATGCAAACTGCAAACATGGCAAACATGGGGGACATATACGTTTCTTACCAACGTCCTCTACTCCCCAATCCAAATGACCGAAGTCCAAAATTCAAAACACTACCAAAGAATAATAGTTAATAATGAAATAGTAAAACAATCCATAAAACCTTTAGTTTCTGCTTGGTCAAAAAAGATTCCTATTGGCTTAAGACTTTTGGAAGAATCTAAATAGGTTTTGGTCATTTGAATTTTGTATTTGTTTAGAATTTAGAGTTTCGGATTTAGGATTTTGCCGAACGAAGTGAGGCTTATTTGGTGTATGTATATCTAATTTTGTTTTTTGGGAGATTAGAGGAGATACTTCTTATGTTATGTTTATAAGTTAACTACGAGACCGTACATTTAAAAATTATTAACTTCCTATTTTCCCACCTTAGGGTGCGGAAAATAGGAAGTTATAGATTGTGTGATTGAGGACAAGGATAGAGGAAAATCGAAATAGACGTAGGATGAAAGATGAGCAGAAGTGGAAAAGGAAAAGAAGAGGTTTGGGATTTAATTCAGCCTTTAAGCTGACCCCAATTTGTCTTCACACACTGGTGGTAGGAGAGGATTCAGCGAACGGTGTAGTGGTATCTTGAAAGCTGCCAAAAATGGACTCAGGAGATCAACGTGCTATGAGTATAAACATCCAAGGGCGTTTGCTCGCTCGTAATGCAGTGCTTAACTTGAGTGGGCAGGTACTTCCGATGATTGTGGCTATAGTTAGTATGCCTTTTGTGGTTCGTGGACTTGGTGTAGAACGCTTCGGCATTCTATCATTGGCTTGGGCTGTGCTTGGTTATTTCAGCATCTTCGACATGGGTCTGAGTCGAACGACGACAAAATTTGTGGCAGAAGCTATGAGTAGAGGTAAACAAGAAAGGGTGCCCACTATTGTCTGGACTGCTGTAATTATCCAGGCTGTGTTGGGTGTCTTGGGTGGGCTTGTAATAGTAAGTGTAACTCCACTTCTCGTAGAACGTATCCTGAATGTTCCCCAGAATCTAATAGGTGAAGCGAGTTTAAGCTTTTACCTATTAGCCCTTTCTGTTCCAGCGATATTAATCCCTAGTGTCTTTCGGGGAGTCCTGGAAGCAACTCAACGGTTTGACCTGGTGAACACATTAAGGGTGCTTTTTAGTACAGCTAATTTTTTGATACCGCTCGTGGGTTTACTTTTAGGCTGGTATCTTCCAGGAATCGTTGCACTTCTGGTTGTATTTAGGGGCTTGACATTGATTGCACACTTTTGGGTATGTCTGCGTATTTTTCCTTGCTTGAAGGTACTACCACGCTCTTACAAAGGGGAGTTGCGTAATATCCTTGGCTTTGGAGGATGGGTGACAGCGTCTAATGCAACGTCTCCATTGTTCAACTACCTGGATCGCTTTCTCATCGGCTCATTACTCACAATGAACGCTCTTGCTTACTACACAACACCTTGGGAAATCATCGTCCGTCTACAGATTTTACCTACGAGTTTGGCTTTGGCGGTTTTTCCTGTTTTTAGTGCCATTGGTGCAATCTCTCAAAAAAAAGATCTGGAGCACTTTTACAGGCGATTGCTAAAGTATTTATTACTACTCATGGTGCCAGCAGGAATGATTCTCGCTCTGTTTGCAGAAAAGATCCTTCATTGGTGGCTAGGAATTGATTTTGCTGAGAAGAGTACTGTTGTTTTTCAAATCTTGGCTATAGGTATTCCAATTAGCTCTCTGGCAGTGGCGCCTTCCTTACTCCTCCAAGGACTTGGACGTCCAGATGTCAGAGCAAAGCTTCTCTTATTAGAGTTGCCATTTTACACAGTATTAGCCTGGTTTTTAATTAGAAAAATAGGACTTCCAGGTGCAGCTTTGGCTCGGATATTTTGGATAATTACTGATACTCTTTTGCTTTTTGGAGCATCATGGAAAATTTGTGGAATGGATATACGCGCTCTTGCAGGAGATGGTCTTTTGCAAGGCATTGCAGCGCTTTTAATCCTCTCTGCTTTAATGTTTACGACATCGTTTTTAAACGAATTTTTACTGATCCAAGTTGGCATTGTCTTCATCCTTATCACCCTTTTCACTTTTGCTATATGGCACCATGCGCTAGACACGGCCGAAAAAAAAGTCATTATCTCAGTGTTCAGCGATTTGAGTGGTAGACTGGAGAGGAGAAGAAGCTTATGAAGATATGTATGCTTGTATATGAATATCCAAATTCACTTTGGGAAGCGGTGGTTAGTGGTGAGATAAAAAATCCATTTTATCTTTCGCAAGCCCTTAAAGAAAGAGGTCATGATATCACAATTGTGAGCACTTCTATAGTAACTAAAAGGAGTGAAAAACACGCTAAGAATTTTAACGGAGTTAAAATATACAATATTGGAGATGGTTTGTTTAGGGGTATAATCCGATATACGACAAGAGGTCTTAAGGTATTTGAAAAACTTTTGAAATTAACCAAGGAAAATCATTTTGACTTATTCCATGCACATTCTCCTTCATTAGCTCTTGGGTTGAGATTTTTAAAGAAAATCAGAATGATTAACATTCCAGTTATTATCACTGCACATGGTACTTATATTCCAGAGTTGGATGCTAATATAGAAGGTTTCTCTTTTTATAATATTCTTTCGAAATTAAATGGACGGATTCAGCTATGCATTGATCGCTTTTCCTTTTCAAATTCAGATAAAGTTATATCGGTTAGTAATTACCAGATAAAAGAAATGTTAGAGATATACAAAATTCCAAGAAAGAAAATTGCTATGATTTCAAATGGAGTCAATCTATCTTTGTATAGACCTTCTCCTGATATTGGTAATGATATAAAGAAAAAATACCATATTCAGGATAGAAAGGTAGTACTCTTTGTAGGTAGGCTTGTCAGAAAAAAAGGTGTTCAATATCTTATAGCGGCCGCACCATATATCCTTAAGGAGATTCCAAATACTATTTTCCTTGTTATTGGAGGTGTAGATCAGCTCTCAAGACCTTCATATGAACCTGAGTTAAGGAGAAAGTTAAGAGAATTAAACCTCGAGGAAAAATTCATCTTTATAAAAAATGTACCGGAGATAGAGCTACCTGCTTTATATAATGCCGCCGATATATGTGTGGTCCCATCCATAGACTATGAATCTATTCCTACAGTTATATTTGAGTCAATGGCATGTGAAAAACCGGTTATAGCCACTAATCGATGGGGTATCTTTGAACAAATCGGACATGAAAATTCACTATTTCCAGAAAAAGATCCATCTATAATTGCAAAAAAGGTTGTCGAGGTATTAAAGGATAAAAACCTATCCAGCATTTTGTCACACCGAAATAGAGAAGTGATCGAAAAATTTGCATGGGATAGAATTGCTGAAGAACATGAAAAACTTTACAAAGAGGTATTGGACTATGAAAAGTAGACCTTTCCAAAAGATCCTTTTGTTAGATTTCTGGTCTGAAAAAAATCGCGGAGATGCAGCCATGCAAAAGGCTTTAATTAGGTTAACCCGTAAATATTTCCCAAATGCAAAATTAGTGATTTGCACAGCATACGGTGTAAATCAATTACCGGATGTTCTAACTCAATTTGATTATTCTACCAAAGAGGGAGTCGGTGAAATAATTGGTGGTCTCAGGTTCACCTATTTTCCATTAAACAAAGGTGATTTAACCCGCTTCAGGCCTTTGCGAATTGCTATAGATTTGATTGGATCTTTATTTGGCCTCTTACTTCTTTTGACCATTATGCTCCGAATACCCTCTACTATTCTGTTAAAGCTTCTTCCTTCTAAACTCAGTAGATCCTTAAAACATTTTATTGATTCTGATCTTGTGATCTGGAATGGTAGAAACTTTCGAGGGAATAGTTTCATCAGGGAACCGTACGAGATTTTAAACTTACTATTCAATCCATTAGTATGTATATTCTTAAGGAAACCTATAGCCTGCATAGGGGCGTCGGTTTGGGAACTGAGAAATTTTCTTGCTAGGGTATTATTAAAATTTGTATTTGCGCGTACATTTTTTGTGTCTGTTAGGGAGGATATTTCGTTAAATAACCTGACAAAATTGTTAGGGCCTAAATCCCGTCGAATTTTTCTTTTTCCAGATTTATCTTTTTATACCTTAAATTTGACTCGTCTGTCAAAGAAGATAAGACTTTATACCTCAAGAGATCTGAAGATAGGGCTTACTTTAATGGATTGGAAACCTGGTGGTGTGCAAGCTAGAGTGAATTATATTAAGGCCATAAGACATCTTACTAATTACTTATTAAATGAAATGAAAGCAGAAATTCTAATAATACCCCAAGTAACTTTACCTACCGAAAGTACAAATGAAATAATCCATGAACTTTTTAATGGAATCAATAATAAGAGAATATCCATAATAAGGAAGGATCTATCCATTCAAAAACTCATAAATATGTATACTAATTTGGATTTCCTTATAGCGACACGTATGCATTCTGCAATCTTTAGCTTAGCGGCTGGTACTCCAGTTTTAGCAATAGCTTATGATTATGGGGCAAAGTGGGGCATTTTAAAGATGCTTGGGGTAGAAGAAATAGTCATAAACTTTAACGAAATAACTGAAAAATTGCTTCTTGATAAGTTCCATTGGTGCTGGTCTCAGCGACATATTTTATTGCAAACTGCGCAAGATAATATAAATAGATGTTATATTAATGTCAATGATCACATTCGAATATTGAAAAAAGAGTATGAAAAGTATTGCTCTTAAATGGAACTTAGTCACTATGCTTAAGGATAATAGGCTGAAATACGTTTATAACGAGATTAGAAAAAGCTGGAGAGACACTTATTGGTGGAACAATCGTATTTTAGGATTTCTATTCAAAAGGATAATAGGCAATAAAGGTACCTACATAATGAATGAAGATTGGGGCAATTTAATAATATTGGATGCCTGCCGATATGACACTTTCAAGAAGGTAACAGGCATAAACGCAGATTATAGAATATCTCGGGTTCATCCACACCTGAGTTTCTCAAGGAGAACTTTGGTGGACGTAAATTTGATAATCCGGGGTGGTTCATTTTGAGCAAGTATTTGTTTGAAAAGATAGGAAATGATTTTATTAGAACAAATCGTATATGCTGCCAAAAGAAAGATGGACAACATGAAGTCGGAAAGAGATCATAGGAAAAACGATAAAAATGAACCGTCCTGATAATCCTATTATGGTAACTAGTAATGCATTTGTAGACAGATTGGTTAAAGATTCATTTTGTCGAACAATTTCAGTATGGAGAGATAGCTGGGATTACATGTGTTAAATACTGTCCATCCTAAAACAATGGTAGAATATGCTTTGGAAAGTGAAAAAAAGTGGGATGATAAGAAACTCATAATTTGGTTTATTCAACCTCATGTTCCATTTATTGAACACCCTAAGCTTTGCCATTATGATGCATATAAACGTGTATTTGATATTGCAGAAAGCGATGAAGTTTCTTCCATTATAACCCCCTGGAAAGAAGCAGATAAGGGCAACTTAAAAATTGAAGAGGCATGGAACGCATATAAAAGAAATTTGGAAATTGCAGTCGAATATGCTTTTGAGCTGGCAGAGAAGCTAAAAGGCAAAACCGTTATAACGTCTGATCATGGACATGCTTTTAAACGTCTGCCGCTTTCCATAGCTTTTAAAATAGTAGGTCACCCTTCTGGTGTTTATATCTCTGAATTAGTTAAGGTTCCATGGTTGGCATTTGAGGGGAAGTGAAGAAAAGAGATAAAAAAGGAACTGGAAGAGAAAAAGCTGAAATCGAAAAGGCTTATTCAGAAGCTGATGAGAAACTAATAGAAAAACGTCTAAAGGAGTTAGGATATATATGAGAAGGATAAAAGTTGCTTTCTTACTTCCCTCACTTCAAGGGGGGGGTGCTGAAAAAGCAACAATAACGTTGGTTAACAACTTAGATCGGAAGTACTTTAAACCTCTCGTTGTTATTTGCCGCAATGAGCGATGCTATTTTTCGCCTCGGCATGATGTCCCAGTAATCAACCTTAATAAATCACGTACTCGTTATACCCTTCTTCCTCTGATGCGTTTTCTTAAAAAAGAGAAGCCAGATATCCTTTATAGTGCGATGTGGCATATAAATTTTATTGCAATCTGTACCAAAATACTTGCACACGTCTCAACTCATGTTGTCATCTCTGTTCATAATAATCCTACAATGACTTTACTCAAAGAAGGCCGAAGATGGATTATCTCTCTAATATATTCCAAATTTTACAAAAAGGCCGATCGAGTAATTGGAGTTTCAAAAGGGGTGGTAAATGACCTTAAATCCTATGGAGTTCCGGAAGAGAAGCTTCAGGCAATCTACAACCCAGTAGTAGACAAAGAGATATTTTCTCAACAATTAGAGGATGTAAACCACCCTTGGTTTCAAAAGGGTGAGACAGTAATCCTTTCTGTGGGAAGAATTGTTGAACAGAAAGGATACCCTTATCTCATCCGTGCCTTTGCCAAAGTTAGAAAGAGGTTAGATGCTAAGCTTGTAATTCTTGGGGAGGGGGAGGATTTGCAAAGACTGAAGATGCTTGCCAAAGAAGTTTCCATTGATGATTCTGTGGATTTTGTTGGGTTTCAAAAGAATCCATTTAAATACATGTACCGAGCAGCCTGTTTTGTGCTCTCTTCCTTATGGGAAGGGCACGGGCTCGTTCTCATTGAGGCTATGGCTTGTGGAACTCCAGTTATCTCAACCCGCTGTCCATATGGGCCGGAGGAGATCATAACCGATGGGGTTAATGGACTTCTTGTACCAGTAAGAGATGAAGTAGCGTTAGCTAAGGCTATTATTAAAGTGTTAACGGATAAAGAACTTGCCAGAAAACTGAGAAAAAATGGGAAAGAACGGGCCATGGACTTTTCTGTAAAAAAAATGGTAGACGAAAGCGAGAAGTTATTTAAAAGTTTGACGACAGTGGAGAATCCCTAAAACAGGTTAAGAAGAGGATTTATTCGTTGAATCATCAATAATTTTCCCTTCAATTTTAGTTTTGGGAAGGCTCAGGAAACAAAACGATGGCAATTACGAAAACTAAGAAGCAAAAGAATTCTTCCGAAGCCACTGTTATATCTATATGGCTTCCTTCATAATCCCAGAGACGCAACTAGCCTGATAGCATTTCTATTTAGACTCATCT
Source organism: bacterium (assembly GCA_030017475.1). Lineage (GTDB taxonomy): Bacteria > UBA9089 > JASEIO01 > JASEIO01 > JASEIO01 > JASEIO01. The sequence goes on from JASEIO010000006.1 coordinate 8,165, forward strand.
CTCTAAGATTGCAGCTTAGGCACAATCTTTGAGAGATGAGCCTATCATTATCTACTTCTTTTATCGGAAGAATAAAGATTTTTCTTTACTTGATTTTTTAGATATTTAATTGAGTATCAAAAAACTACTCTTTAGCAATAAAAAACGAGAGATGTTTATTTGGAGTTATATAGATACAAGGAAAGTATAAAACACTGGGAGATATTAAATGAACCGGATATTACTGTATTCTGGAAAGGAACTGTAGAGAAATATGTTGAACTTTTAGAAGCTACTTATAAAACCATTAGAGAAATTTGTCCTGAAGGTGTGGTTATAAGTGCTGGATTGGATGGACATGGTGAAAATATATCAAAAGGTTGATAGAAACTGGATTTTATAGATATGTTGATGCGGTTGCATTCCACCCTTATGTTGCAACTCCTGGACAATCCCTGAAAAGGGTGGAGAAATTTCTACAGATTTTAGACATGTACCAAATTAAAAAGTCTTTATGGATAACTAAAATTGGCTGGCAGACTGGTGGTTGGCCTGAGAGCCCTGGTGTGGTAAAAGATGATAATATAAAAGCTTCTTATCTCAAACAGACATTTAAACTGTTGAGTCCTCTCGGTGAAGCCATTTTTGGTAAAGAGCTGTAGAAGCACCAAGGATGTATTGTCTAATTGCAGAAAAAGAAGGATGTTTAATCACCACTCCATCATATGATGCCTTTAAAGAGTTAACCTCCCAAGGAGTAAAATAGTGAAAGTATGTGTCATTTCGTGGTTATTTCATCCCTATATTGGAGGTTCAGAGTTAGTTGCAACTGAGTTGGCATATGAGTTGAAAAGAAGAGATTTTGAGGTGTTTGTGATAACTACCTCTTCCTTTCTAAGTTCCTTTAAATTAGTAGAAGAAGTTGAAAATAAGATAAAAATTTATAGATTTTATCCATTAAATTTTTATTGGGTTAAAAATAGTTCTAAAAAGAGTTTTATATTAAAAACCTTATGGCATTTAATCGATATTTGGAACTTTCGTACTTATATTGTTGTTAAAAAAATTTTGGAGAAGGAAAAGCCTGATATTATTCATACGCATAAAATTAGAGGACTATCCCCAGCGGTATGGTCAGCAGCTAAGAGACTCAAAATCCCTATTATACACACCTTGCATGACTATGAACTTTTATCTCCCAAGGGAGATTTATATGGCAAAATAGGATCGTTATTTGATAATCCTCGATCAATATTTAAAATATACGCAAACATCAGAAGAGACCAATCAAATAATGTAGATGTTGTGACATCCCCTGCGGAATTTACATTAAATAAACATTTAGAGGCAGAATATTTTAGAAATGCACAAAAATTTGTTGTTAGAAATTGGGCTGATACCATTACTTACAATGATTTTGAGCAAATTATGAGCGTGAGGAAAGTTTTTTTAAAAAAGGGGATAGTTAATTTACTTTACATAGGTAGACTCGAGAAAATTAAGGGTGTTCATTTGTTAATGGACGTTTTTTCAAAGGTTCCTAATAAGAAAATAAACTTACATATTGCTGGTGAAGGAAGCCTTTTAAATAATCTAAAAAATTGTTGTAACAAGGATAGAAGAATATGTTTTTACGGGTCCATTTATAATAAAGAAAAGGAAGAAATATTTAAAAAATGTCATATTCTAATTCTGCCATCTATATACTACGAAATTTCTCCAGTGGTTATTTATGAAGCTTATAAATATGGATTATTAATTATCGCTAGTAAAATAGGGGGCATTCCCGAGTTAGTAGAAGAAGGAAAAACAGGATATCTTTTTCATAGTGAGAATAGTAAAGAACTTCAAAGGATTATAGAATTCATAATAGAAAATAAAAATCTAATAGTAGAATATAACGAAAACTCTTATAAAAAGTCATTTGAATATACTAAAATTAATGCAGTGGACGAGTATATAAAAATTTACCTAAGATGTTTATCCCATTCTTGACAACTTCTTTAATCGACGATATTTGTCTGTTGTTTATCTTAGTGCCAATTTGGTGGCTATTAGGAATTGATCAATTTGGTTGGCCATTTTTTTTAAGTTTTCTTTTCTGGAAATTTCTCCTCATTTCTGGAAAAAATAGAGAACCTATTAGATTAACGCCTCCTACAGGATACATCATCATTTTTCTGTTTGTATATTTATTATCCGGATTATTTATTACAGAAAAGTATCGAATCCTTACCTTTGTTAGGAATTTTTCTGTTTATGTATCAGTAGGTTTGTTGGCTATTATAATAACAAACACTGTTAAAAAAGAAGAAGAGGTTTTAAAATTATTGTGGGCACTGACTATAATGGTGAGTATTGCATCTATTTTAGGCATATTTGTTGCGATGGGCTTATTTAATATCAAATTTACTGCACCTATCAAATATTTGATACCTTCAAATCTTAGATCTTTTCCATATATGGAGATAATGTTATATAAAGATTTTATGAAATTAAATTATCTTCCAGGATTAGTCATAACATCGCGATTAAGAACTTTTTTTCTTTTCTCTACCCATTACGCAACGACATTGGCTATGATCTTCCCTATACAATTGTTTTTGTTGTCTAAATATAAAAAAACCTGGAAGAGAAGATTTTTACTCTTATCTTCATTTTTAGCCATTACGAATTTTATACTTTGTTTTGCACGAGTAGCCTTAGCAGGGGCAATAGGAGGATTTTTATATTTCGCTTTTACATCTAAATATAAAAAAATCAAATACCTAAGTGGGTTTGTAATCTGTTTTATTGTATTGATTTCTATATGTTATTCTTCCACTCTCTTCTCAGTAGCTAAAGAAATATTGACAACACGTGGTCTTACAGACAGGATAATTTTATACAAAGCTACTATAGAATCCTGGAAGGAAAGACCTCTGTTCGGGTGGGGTACCCAAAGGCACATCGAAGATTCTTTCTATCCAGCAGGATCACATAGTACATATTTTGCAATCTTATACCAACAAGGGATTGTGGGTTTAATTATTTTTTTATTAATTCTTGGTTCGATATATACAGAAGTTAGAAGAGTAAAACGGTTAGAGGATAGAACTATGAAAGGACTTATAGATTTCTTAGCGTGGGGGTTCATGGTGAGTTTTATAAGTGGCATATCAGAGTGCATGGATTTAGATGTAATAAATCTCCATGTTATTTGGTTAATTTGGAGTTTAATAATAGTGCTATCCAGAAGGCGTATTGCGCCGTTACCCAAATTCTGATAACAAGAATAGTTAATTAACCAAACTTCATGCTTCAAAAAATTAAGTTGTGTAAAATCAATAGTTTACAACTTGAAAGAATCGAATTTTGACACTACAGATTTGATCTTTCATAGAATTGATCACTCTGTTTTTTCATGGTTGTGGGCAACTTCTCGTATGAACATATATATATCTAAGGAAATACTTTCCGTTTTTAGGTTTTTTTATAGAACGCAGGGATCAAAGAGAGTGCATGTCCCTTGAAAGTTTGAAGGTAGCAAAAGGCGTTTCGTATTGCTTTCTTTAGGAGATCTATCTTCTCAAAGAAGTAGTTGTGACTTACTCTACGGCGTAGCCATTTCCAGATACGTTCCATTATCTATGAGGCTTCTGTAATTTAGAAGGTCGTCCTGGAAGAGATTTTCGTTCTAATCCTTTGAGACCATGTTTATTAAATGTATGAATCCATTTTCTAATAGTTTTTTCATCTCTTTTGATTAACCTGGCAATTTCACCAGAAGTATATCCATCTAAAGAGAGTATAATGGTATGAAGTCGTTCTTTCATATAAACCTCTTTTGAGGTCTGGTATAAAGCAACTAATTTCTCATATGAGAATCCATGAGTGTTTGTAATAGTAAGCATATTCCTCATCTCCTTCTTTAAAGATATTTCATTATCTACTTCTTTTATCGGAAGAATAAAGATTTTTCTTTACTTGATTTTTTAGATATTTAATTGAGTATCAAAAAACTACTCTTTAGCAATAAAAAACGAGAGATGTTTATTGGGAGTTATATAATTGGCTTATGCACATAACACCCCATAGACAACTAATTATTTTTCACATCTCATTGCAAGACAAACTGTTAGATCTTATTGCTTATTGATATCATAGAAATGAGTTGCTGGGACAATAAGGGATAACTTTATACCACATAAAGATTTATGCAGAATCAGTGGGTGTCAAGTGCATATGCTTAAAAAATAATTTATGGGTCTGTGGAGATTTGTGTGAAATGAGAGATAATTCTGAGTCTATTCATATTTTGGGAATTAGAGTAGACAAAGTCAAGTACCTAGATGTATTAAAAAAGATAGAAGAGTTTATTTTATCAAAAAAACCACATATGTTAGCTATACCTAATGTAGAAATTTGTATGTTAGCACGAGTATATCCGGAGTTTAAGAATATATTGAATTCCGCAGACTTATTAATGCCGGATGGCGTAGGAATCTATTTGGCCTCAAAAATATTGGGCGATCCTTTACCTGAGAGAACAACGGGAACGGATCTTATGTATGTTATTTCAGATTTTGCTTCAAAAAAAGGATTTTCAATGTACCTTTTGGGGGCAAAACCTGGGATTGCGGAAAAAGCGAAGAGGAATCTTGTAAGAAAATACCCTAATCTTAAGATAATTGGGATACATCATGGATATTTTGATAAAGATGAGGAAAAGACACTGATTGAAGAAATAAAGACATTAAAGCCTAACATATTAGTAGTCTGTTTGGGGATGTATAAACAAGAAAAATGGATAAAAGATAATATGGAAAATTTAGGTGTTCCAGTCTGCTTTGGAAACGGGGGAGCTTTGGATTTTGTGTCTAAATGCACAAGGAGATCTCCAGTTTGGATGCAGAAGATGGGATTAGAATGGCTTTACCGCCTTTTTCAAGAACCATGGAGAATTAAACGGCAAATTGTTCTTCCCAAATTTGTCCTGTTAGTTTTAAAAGAGAGGATATTCAGGAGGAGAAGATGGCTTATTTAAATAAAAGCATTAAGAGAATCTTGGTTACTGGTGGGGCAGGGTACATCGGAAGTCATACGGTTAAAGAGTTGACCAAAAGGGGCTTTGAGACGGTTGTCTATGATAATTTGGAGAAGGGTCATCGTGAAGCAGTGGTTGATGGAGAGTTTGTCCTTGGAGATTTGGCTGATTTAGATACCCTTAGAGAGACCTTTACCAAACACAGGATTGACTCGGTAATCCATTTTGCAGCGGATAGTGAGGTGAGTGAGTCGGTCAAGAATCCAGCAAAATATTTCCAGAATAATGTGGCAAATGGGTTGAATCTTTTGAGGGTGATGCTCGAGAATGGGGTTAAAAAGATCGTCTTTTCCTCAACAGCGGCTGTTTATGGAGAACCAGAAAGAATTCCCATCCTTGAATCTGACAAAACCCTTCCTACCAATCCCTATGGTGAATCAAAGCTTATCTTTGAAAATATCTTGAAATACTCAGTACATCACAAAGAGTAAAGTTATTTGAAAGAGTAGGATTACATAATATAACTAAAAAACTGGAAAGTATAGAGATTGAAAAGCTGAGAAAAGAAAAAGAGTGTTTGATAACATTTTTAAAAAGTCTATTATCATAGTTGGATTTCATGAAAAAGGTTTCAATTATCTCGGTGGTTTTTAATAACTTTCAATTGATCGAAGACTGTATAAGGAGTGTTGCAAACCAGACTTATTCTGAAATAGAACACATCATTATTGACGGTGGCTCTACTGATGGAACGGTTGGGGTTATTGGAAGATACAGAATAATGTTACTAAATTCCTAAGTGGATTGATAACTAAATTAGGTATCTAACACTTCAATCTTGATAACAGGTCTGCTCCTGTGCAATGTCAAAAAATTGTGTATTAGCGTCTAACATGGTATAATTGATAAAAAAAGAGGTGTGCAATGCAAAAAGTCGGGATTAGCGGAATAACTGTGGATAAGTTATTACATATTGCAGAGATGTTTAAAGGGTTTAAGAAAAAGACATCTGTGCTTAAAGAAATCGATGGAAAGTATGTTAATGCAGGTATTGAGATGAAAAAACAGGGCATAACAAGTACAGATTTGATAAAAGAAATAAGAGAAGTGAAATAATGCCTAAAAGGGTTTTCTTAGATTCAAACATTTTTCTTAATTTCCTTCTAAAAGAGGAAGGTTTTTACGAAGGGGCAAAGCATCTTCTAACCCAGATTGAAAAAGGCGATATGGAAGGAATCACGACCATTATAAATATTATGGAAATATTGGCTGTTCTTAGAAAAAGAGCCAAGACAAGAGACAGCGAAATAATAAAAGATGTTGAAAAGATAGGGGAAATCCAGAATCTTGAGATTATTATACCAAACGAAATTCACATTGTACAGGCTTTTGAAATCCAGAAGAAAACAAAACTTATGCCCATAGATGCGATCTTAATTTCAATTGCAAGAGATTTTTCAGAGGTATTTATTTCCAGAGATAATGAGTTGAAAAGGAGAGCATCAGGTTTTATTCCCATAACTGAACCTGAAGATTTGTAAGTTTCTGGAAAAACTAAACTGATACAAGACCCCTTGTAATTTTTATGCTAATCCTATTCCTGCGTTAATCATTATATATGAAAATATCTATTATTACAGTTACCTTTAATGGGGCGCAGACAATAGAGGGCTGCATCAGGAGTATCGCTCAACAAACCTATCCTCACATAGAACACATCATTATTGACGGTGGTTCTGCAGATGGCACTCTGGATATTGTTGAAAAATACAGAGACAAGGTCGCAATGTTTATCTCAGAGCCTGATAAAGGCATTTATGATGCAATGAACAAAGGGTTAAGGATAGCAAGGGGTGACATCATCGGTATTCTAAACTCAGATGATATGTATGCTGATGAATTTGTCATAGAAAATGTAGTCAATGCAATATCGAACAATAATGTTGAATCTTGTTATGGTGATTTGGTTTATGTTAAAAGAGATAATACTAATACAATTGTAAGGTACTGGAAGGCGGGTAACTTTTATAAAGCAAGATTTAAAAGGGGCTGGATGCCACCACATCCAACATTTTTTGTAAAGAGAGAAATTTATGAAAAGTATGGGTATTTAAATCTTGGTTTTCCTCTTGCCGCTGATTATGAATTGATGCTGAGATTTTTATATTTTATATAAGTATGAAATTAGCGCTGTCTATATACCAAAGGTGCTTGTGAAGATGAGGGCTGGTGGAACAAGTAAAATAGGAGTTTATACGGTAAAGGCAATTTTAGAGAATCGTCGAGCGTGGAAGGTAAATGGATTAAAATATCCACCAACACTTCTCTTGAAGCCTTTTTCAAAAATCATGCAATTGGTGAATAAATAAGTATGAACATGTTAGTTATTGGTGGAAGTGGGTTTATTGGGACTGCCTTAATAAGGGAGTTACTTATGCGTGGTTATAGTATCAGGAATTTTGATAAAAATCCAAGTGTTGAGTTTAGAAAATTTTCTGTTATAGGAGATGTGAGAGATCAGGAGGCCCTTAATGAAGAATTAAAGGGTGTTGATGTCGTCTTTAATCTTGCTGCTGAGCACAGGGATGATGTTACGCCTGTCTCTCTCTATTATGATGTCAATCTTCAGGGCGCAAGGAATATCGTTCAATCTGCCAGGCTTAATAATGTTAAAAAGATCATCTTTACAAGTACTGTGGCAGTATATGGCCTTAACAAGCATGAGCCTTCAGAGGACAGTCCATTAGAGCCCTTTAATGATTATAGCAAGAGTAAGTTACAGGCCGAGAATGTATTCAGGGAGTGGGTAGAGGGTGGTGATGGAAGGTCACTTGTGATTGTCCGGCCTGTTGTTATTTTTGGTGAAGGAAACAAGGGGAATGTCTATACCCTGATAAGGCAGATAGTGGATAAAAGGTTTGTAATGGTCGGCAGGGGTGAAAATAAAAAATCAATGGGGTATATTGGAAATATGGTTAAATTTCTTATACAGACAATAGAACTACCTCCTGGGGTTCACGTATTTAACTACGCAGACAAACCTGATATGACTGTTAAAGAGCTCGTTGAGTTTATAAGAACTGAACTTGGGATGAACAATAGCCCATTAATAAAATTGCCCTATTTTGTTGGTCTTTTAGGCGGATATGCCTTTGATCTTCTCTCAAAGATTACAGGAAGAAAATATCCAATCAGCAGTATCCGCATCAAAAAGTTCTGTGCCACCACCACCGTTTCTACAAGGGCACTTGAAGAGGTGAACTTTAACCCACCCTACACCCTGAAAGAGGGGCTAAGAGAAATGATCCTAAGTATAACCTTAGAGAGTAACAAGAATAGTCTGCAGATGCTGGACAAGGGGTATGAGGAAGAGAGATATGGTTCATAGGGGTAACCAAAAACTATGAACAATGAGCTAACATTCTGGAAAGATAAGAAAATCTTGGTTACTGGTGGGGCAGGTTACATCGGAAGTCATACGGTTAAGGAGTTGACCAAAAGGGGCTTTGAGACGGTTGTCTATGATAATTTGGAGAAGGGTCATCGTGAAGCAGTGGTTGATGGAGAGTTTGTCCTTGGAGATTTGGCTGATTTAGATACCCTTAGAGAGACCTTTACAAAACACAGGATTGACTCGGTAATCCATTTTGCAGCGGATAGTGAGGTGGGTGAGTCGGTCAAGAATCCAGCAAAATATTTCCAGAATAATGTGGCAAATGGATTGAATCTTTTGAGGGTGATGCTCGAGAATGGGGTTAAAAAGATCGTCTTTTCCTCAACAGCGGCTGTTTATGGAGAACCAGAAAGAATTCCCATCCTTGAATCTGACAAAACCCTTCCTACCAATCCCTATGGTGAATCAAAGCTTATCTTTGAAAATATCCTGAAATACTATGAACTTGCCTATGGGTTGAGATATATCTCTTTAAGATACTTCAATGCAGCTGGGGCAGACCCTGATGGGTTAATTGGCGAAGACCACAATCCAGAGACACATCTTATACCTTTGGTTTTACAGACTGCCTTGGGACTAAAGGATGAAGTAGAGATATTTGGCACGGATTATGATACACCAGACGGAACCTGTATTAGAGACTATATACATGTTACTGATTTAGCTGAGGCCCACATACTTGCCCTCGAAGCTCTGGCCAAAGGAGGAGAGAGTAAGATATATAACCTTGGGAATGGAAATGGCTATTCAGTAAAAGAGGTAATAGAAGTGGCTAAGAAAGTGGTACGCCGGGAAATAAAGACTGTTCTTTCAGAAAGACGACAAGGAGATCCCTCTATTCTTGTAGCAAGCTCAGAAAAGATAATGAGAGAATTGGGTTGGAAGCCTAAATATGAGAAACTTGAGACTATAATTGAGACAGCCTGGAATTGGTACAAAAGCAATAGAGCGGGATGGAATATGGAAATCTTATACAAAAGAGGTGATTTATGAAAAAGGCACTAATTACAGGAATAACTGGGCAAGATGGAAGTTATCTGGCAGAACTTCTCTTAAATAAAGGCTATGAAGTCCATGGACTAATCCGTAGATCCAGTACCTTTAACACTGACAGGATAGACCATATCTATGTAGACCCTCATGATGCTAAGGCAAAACTTTTTCTCCATTACGGAGATATGACCGATTCTGGGCAGTTGACTAACCTTATCTACAATATCCAGCCTGATGAGATATATAATCTTGCTGCCCAGAGTCATGTAAAGGTGAGTTTTGATATGCCAGAGTTTACTGGAGAAATCACTGCTATTGGAACTACTCGAATATTAGAGGCTATAAGAAGAAGTGGCATTAAGACTAAATTCTATCAGGCATCAAGTAGTGAGATGTTTGGAGATGCCCCTGCTCCTCAAAATGAGGAAACTCCATTTAGACCAAGAAGTCCTTATGCTATAGCTAAGGTTTATGCTTACTGGATGGTTAGAAACTATAGAGAGGGATATAACCTATTTGCCGTAAATGGCATATTATTTAATCACGAATCTCCAAAACGGGGAGAGACCTTTGTTACAAGAAAGATAACCAAAGCAATAGCTCGTATTAAGTATAATCTTCAGGATAAACTATATTTAGGTAACCTTGAAGCCAAAAGAGACTGGGGTTATGCCCCTGATTATGTAGAGGCTATGTGGCTTATGTTACAACAAGATGAGCCAATGGACCTTGTTATTGCTACTGGAGAGTGTCATTCGGTAAAGGAATTTTTAGAAGAATCCTTTTCTTATGCAGGAATGGATTGGAAAGAGTATGTAGAGATTGACAAAAGATATTTTCGACCTACAGAGGTAGAATTTCTCCTTGGAGATGCCAGCAAGGCAAGAAAAATCTTAGGTTGGGAACCAAAGGTTGGGTTTAAAGAACTGGTAAAGATAATGGTAGATGCAGATATTAAGGAGTTGGAGAATATGAAACGATACCAAGATATAATTAGACAAATCATTAATCAACAAGAAAGGAATAATAACACTGGGTTTACTCAAAGCCTTAAAGTAAGATCAGGCTGAAGATTGGAGATTAGATTGAAAGGCATTATTCTTGCTGGAGGAATTGGCACAAGGCTCTATCCTGCAACAATGGCTGTTTGTAAACAGCTTCTACCTATTTATGATAAGCCCATGATCTATTATCCTTTATCAGTATTGATGCTTGCTGGCATAAGGGAGATACTGATAATCTCAACTCCACAGGATTTACCCAGATTCAGGGAGATATTTGGGGATGGCTCTGATTTAGGATTAGGATTCTCCTATAAAGAACAACCTCATCCAAATGGACTTGCAGAGGCATTTATACTGGGTGAGGAATTTATAGGTAATGATGATGTATGTCTTATATTGGGGGATAATATCTTTTACGGCCATGGGTTAACCGATTTACTAAAAAAGGCTGTTAGAGATACAACAACAATGGGCGGGGCTACGGTGTTTGGTTATTATGTTACAGATCCTGAAAGGTATGGGGTGATTGAGTTTGATAAAGATGGAAGGGTTTTATCTATTGAAGAGAAGCCTAAGATACCTAAGTCCAACTACATAGTTACAGGTCTATATTTCTATGACAACAATGTTACGGAAATTGCTAAGGGTATTAGGCCTTCGTGGAGGGGAGAGCTTGAGATAACGGATGTAAATAAAAGATATTTAGAAAATAATAAACTCAGGGTTGAACTCTTAGGAAGGGGATATGCGTGGCTTGATACAGGAACCCATGAAAGTCTCCTCGAGGCTGGAGAATTCATAGCCGCTATAGAAAAAAGACAGGGACTAAAAATAGCCTGTATAGAAGAGATCGCTTATTCTTTAGGGTATATAGATAAAGAGCAACTATTGAAACTTGTAGAACCTTTAAAGAAGAATAGTTATGGACAATATCTTTTGAATTTAATTAAGTAACCTTAAAATGGAGCGGGTATTATATGCCATTTGATTTTAAAAAACTATCAATCCCTGAAATTATACTTATAAAGCCAAAAATCTTTGTAGACGAAAGGGGTTTCTTTATGGAAACCTATAAATATTCAGACCTTGCGAAGGTAGGGATAAAGGAAAATTTTGTTCAAGATAATCATTCGAAATCTGTAAGATCTGTTTTAAGGGGACTTCATTATCAAAAGAATCCCAGGGCACAGGGTAAATTGGTTCGCTGTTTAAAAGGAAAGGTATTTGATGTGGCTGTGGATATAAGAAAGGGGTCTCCTACATATGGACAGTGGATTGGTGTTGAGCTCTCTGAAGAGAATAATCATATGCTTTATCTCCCTCCTGGCTTTGCCCATGGATTTCTTGTTTTAAGCGATGTAGCGGAGATTATCTATAAGTGTACAGAAGAGTATTCCCCTGAAGATGATAGAGGAATAATCTGGAATGATCCAGATATTAAGATTAACTGGCCTGTTAAAGATCCGATTCTTTCAGAAAAGGACAAAGGGTATCCAATGTTAAAGAATGCTGACAACAATTTTTATTATTGATTGAGGGAAATGTGAGGAAAGGTTCTTTGATTAAATATAAATGTCTATCTTTATTAATCATAATATTCTCATTAAATCTCTATTCTGCCCAATGTTCAACTAATCTTCCACTTAACCACTGGGCATACTCCGATTTAGAAAGGTTAGCTGCATTTGGATTGGTGGATACTGAAATTATTGGCACCAAACCCTTTTCAAGACTTGAAATAGCTCGATTGATTGTAAAGGCTAATGAAAGAAGAGAAGGTGAAAATGTCCTTATAGACCATATCTTAAAAAGATTAAAGAAGGAATTTAGGCATGAATTAGAAACTATCGAAGAAGGTTCTACACAATCCATTTTCTATAAATTGGTAGACACGATAAGGTTTAAATATACCTATCTTAAAGGTAACCACCCATCTACATTCTCTTACATCCGTCTAAATGATATCAAGGGAACTTCACTATGGTATAATAATGATGGGATAACATATAAAGAAGACAATAATCTGATAATAGATTTTTACTCAAGGGTAGAATTATCTAACCTCCTCTCCTTCTATTATCAACCTATCTTAACCAAGAATAGTGAAGATACTGAGATAGAAATACATAAGGTCTATCTAAAATTTATGCTTGGTAAATTTGAATTACAAGTAGGTAAGGACTCAAACTGGTGGGGGCAAGGTTACCATGGAAATTTAATTCTCACAAATAATGCCGAGCCACTTAAATTTATTAAACTTTCTAACCCTATTCCTATTCTACTTCCTTGGAAATTCAGCTATTTAGGACCATTTAAATCTGTCTTTCTTATCTCCAAATTAGAAAAGGAAAGGGCAATTCCAAACCCTTTGCTTATTGGATTAAGGGTTAATTTTAAACCATACCCTTTATTAGAATTAGGGACATCAGGGATTATAATGGCAGAAGGGGAAGGTAGACCTCGCTTAATACTTGAAGATATATGGGATATTATTAGGATTAAGCATCCATACCGTGGCAAGGAAGATGTAACGAATCAGATTATGGTCCTTGATGGGAGACTCCGTATCCCATATCTTCGGAATACAGAGATTTATGGAGAGTATGGAGCAGAGGACACTGGATTGAAACTTTTTGGACTTGGAGATATGGCGTACCTATTAGGAGTGTATATCCCTCGTTTGACAGATGATGGAAAGACCAAACTAAGGATTGAGTATGCTGATACAATAAAACGAGAGTTTGGAACTGGTCTAATAGGTTGGTATTCTCATGGTGTCTACCGATCAGGGTATACTTACAAAGGGAAAATCTTAGGACATCACATGGGTGGGAGTTCACAGGATACGTATCTACAAATACAAAGATATCTTAAAGAAGGTCTTGTCCTGACATTAGAGTTTGATTATGAGATAAGAGGTGTGGGTGAAAAGATGCAAGAAATACATCAACAGAGCGGAATGCATCTATCATATGATATAAACGATAAACTGAAGATTAAGGGAAGATATGGATATGAAGATATCAAGAATTTCAATTTTGTCAAGGATAACAGAGAAAATAACCGCTTAGCAGAGGTTTCTCTTGTAACAACCTTTTGAAATAAAAAATTTGACATAGAACCTTTTTTGTGATATTATGTTACATCTTTTTTATAAGTAGATATTTACCAGGTTTTGAAATAGGGAAAGTGATACATGAATATATTATTATCTCTTTTATTGAGTGGATTATTCTCTTTTATATTCACTCCAATTGCAAGAGAAATAGGATCTAAATTTAGGATTGTTGATCATCCTAATCATAGAAAAATCCATAGGACACAGACTCCTTGTACTGGTGGTATAGCAATCTATTTATCCTTTTTTATATCCTTACTGATAGTATCTTTTATCGATCGTAATCTAAAACCTGGTTCTAGTATAATAGGATTATTTATTGCTGCAACCCTTTTGTTAATCGTGGGAATATACGATGATAAAAGAGATATCCCTCCTTTAAAAAAGCTTTATGCACAGATAATCGTCTCTTTATTTGCAATTATATCCGGTCTTAAAATAGATATTATTACTAACCCATTTGGAGGGACATTCTATTTAGGATGGCTCTCCATACCTATCACATTATTTTGGTTTTTAGGATTTATAAATGTTATGAATCTAATTGATGGAATAGATGGGTTATCAGGTGGAATTGCTTGTATAGTCTCATTTACTTTGGTATTAGTATCCCTTTTTTCTGAAGGAGATACAACCCTTCTCTCTATTTTATCAACAATATTGGCTGGTACAACATTGACCTTTTTACGCTTTAACTTTTCTAAAAGGAAAATCTTCCTTGGTGATTCCGGAAGTATGCTACTTGGTCTACTCTTAGCAGGTATTCCAATAATAGGATATAAAAAGGCACAAACTTTATGTATTCTTATAATAACTATTGTTTCTTTAGGAGTCCCAATCTATGATACTGCCTCAAGTATTGTTCGAAGATTAAAGAGAAAGGTATCCATATTTACGGCTGATAAAGAACATATCCATCACAAGCTCATTGAGTCAGGATTAAGTTCAAACCAAGTTGTTTTAATCTTATGTGGGACATCTATCTCTTTAGGTATCCTTGGCATTCTCCTTACCATGGCAAGAAATAAAATTGTTGCAATCATACCTTTAGCATTTAGCCTTTCAATTATTTATGTAAGGAGAAAAGGTCTATTCAGTAAGTTCAAAGGTTTAAGAAAAAGGTAAGGCAAAAGAGATAAGAATGGGTTGAAATGGCTTAATATCAACAAGCGTCCCCAAGGGGACTTGAACCCCTGCTACCACCTTGAAAGAGTGGTGACCTAGCCGCTAGTCGATGGGGACTGTTTACATTCTATATAATACTGTATCATTTGTCAAGATAATTTAGCAGATTTTCTATATCTATATGTTGTTTAGCCAATTCAATTACATCTCCCAAATTACAAGTATTTACGTTAATTGAAGAAGCGAAGGGTAAGATCCCTAAAATCTCGACATGAGCCACCTTTTCAATAACATGTGGGTTTGTACGCTCTAAGATTCCTTCCTCTTTTAGGCCATTAATGATAACCCCTTTTATCTCTATGTTGTAATTTCTGGCACACCATATAGTCAATAATGTATGATTGATTGTTCCAAGTCCGGGTCTTGATACAACAATGATTGGTAAGTCAAGCCTTTTTATCATATCAATAACTAAAAAGTGATCTTTCAAAGGTACACATAATCCACCAATCCCTTCAACTATCATAAAATCGTACTTATCGCATAATCTATCAAAGGAATCCCAAACCTTATTAAGATCGATAGGAGTGCCACTTACCTCTTCTACAACACTTGGTGCTAATGGCAAATCAAGGCAAATAGGATTAACCAATTCTAATGGATCACAACTTTCCACAGCCTTGATTAAAAACATTGCATCTTTGTTTCCTCCACTTGATATGGGTTTCATTACCCCTATATTTACCCCCGTAGCTTTCAAAGCACCAGCTATGCCAGCCGAAACTACAGTCTTACCCACCTCTGTATCTGTACCAGTTATAAAAATACCTTTCTTCATTAGATGATTCCTAATTTGCGTCCTGCTTTTTTAAGCAAAGATAAGGCTTTATCAATATGGGATTCGGTATGTGTAGCCATAAGGGATGTTCTTATTCTCGACTGACCCTTTGGAACAGTTGGGGGTCGAATTGGAGGTGCATATATACCTTCTTCATATAAATATTTTGCTAATTCAATGGTCTTCTCGGTATCCCCAACCAATATTGGTACAATTTGGGTCTGTGAATCCATTATGTTATAACCTAATTGAACCAAACCATCCTTAAATGACTTGACATTTTTCCATAACATACCTCTAAGCGTAGGTTCACTTGAAATCACCTGAATAGCGGAAATAGCTGTAGCTAGAACGGATGCTGGAAGTGCTGTAGAATAGATAAGGGATCTCGCCCGATTTCTTATCCAATCGATTAATATTGATGAAGCGGCTACGAATCCACCAAGACTTCCCAAGGCCTTACTTAAGGTTCCCATTTGGATGATCTGTTTATCTTCTAATCCAAAGTACTCTAAAGTTCCCCTACCCTCTTTGCCTAATACCCCTGTTGAATGGGCATCATCAACCATTAAAAAGGCTTCATATTTCTTAGCTAAAGCTAAAAGTTCAGGTAATGGAGCTATATCTCCATCCATTGAGAATACACCATCTGTTACAATCAACCTTCTCCTATAATTACCACCTCTGCGTAAAATCCTCTCTAATTTCTCCAAATCTTTATGTGGGTAAACCCGCAATTTCCCACCTGATAACCTGCAACCATCTATAATACTGGCATGCGAAAGCTTATCGATTATTACTAAATCCTGGCTCTCTACTAAAGAGGCTATAATCCCTAAATTGGCCATATATCCAGTAGAGAATACTACGGAACTTTCAGTTCCTTTAAATTCAGCAATCTTTTCTTCTAACTCTTCATATAACTCTACATTTCCAGATATAAGGCGAGATGCACCACTTCCTGTGCCATACCTTTTGGTAGCATTGATGGATGCCTCTATCAAGCGGGGATGGGTGGTCAATCCAAGGTAGTTATTTGAGGAAAGATTGATAAATTCTCTACCATCTATCAAAATTACTGGCTCTATACTGCCTTCAACCTTTTTTAAAGTCCTATATAGATTAGCCCTTTTTAGACCATCTATCTCTTCCTTTAAAATCTTATCTAAATCCATTGGTCTACCTTACAAACAAAGGCATGAATTCCGCTGAGCCAAATATTCCATAGATTCCATGTCTATTCAACCAAAGGGCCTTTTTCATATAACCTAAAGCTGGACCAATAACATTTGCTGCCATACTCGTTTCATCCCCCAAGACAAATCTATGGGAACTCCTTTTCCCATCAAATGTAATACCAGTTACTGTAACAGTTGTAGAAACTGGTTTTTTTGCATGTCTTGTATCAAGTACCCCACCAACCTCTACTTTATCACGGGACGCAACAACCCCTACCCTTTCAAGCAAGATATCGTCTGCATGTTCCATATTATGAAACTCTAAAATTCCATCTCTTTCATCAAGGAGCCTTTCTACCTCTTCATCGCTCAATGCACGAGCCTTTTCTACTGTGAAACCAGGAAGATGGGCTATATCCTCGCGAATAGTAGCCTTATAAGCATCCCAGTTAGAGATTCCAACCCCCCAAAAGATTTCTACCTTTTCAATCTCCATGTATGATTGGGAGGCTAATGAGGCAGCGGCTGATAATAGACCAGGGGTTGCCCCACAGCCAGTTATATAGGTACTTCCAACTTCTTTTAAACCATCATTTAATTCAAACATCCACTCCATTGCAGATGTCCTTTTTAATACATCTACAAACACACCTCTGTACCTTCCCTCAATAAACCTTTTTACTGTATCTGGAATAAAGGTATTTGGTAAATTTGGCAAGGCAATAAACACTCCGTCAATCTTATCCTTCAGGTTGATTATCTCACCAATTGAATCCTGACTCGCCTTTCCTATCTCTCCTATAGACCTATCCTTTTCCATATTGTAAATTGTATCTCCATCCAAACCATCCTCTTTAAATGCAAAGCCACGGGAGTCACAAATTGCCGAGAGCACCATCTCATGCTTCATAGAGATTATCTTAGATGCTGCCTTCCCCAATCCACCTGCTCCCAAAACAGCCACCCTAATCATAATAACCTCCTTAACACAAAAGATTCGGTAAACCAATAATATACCAAAAATCTATCCCTTGTCAACCCATTTTTTGATTTGGTTAACAATTGATTTACATCATCTCTATCGGATCCACATCAATATTGATGGAGGTTGTAGATGGAATGGATATCTCGTACAGACTTTTAGTAAGTAATTTTCTGGCATCACTTGGCTTTTTGGTTTTAAGAATTATCTGAAAACGAAACCTTCCTTTTATTTTAGAAATAATAGATGGAACTGGCCCTAAGATTCGAATATTAAAATGATTATCTGCCCTCAAGCAATCTCCTAAATTGGTCGCTACCTTTATAACCTCTTTTTCATCTTTACCTTTAATAATGATGTTAACTATATGGGCAAACGGTGGATACATAAACCTTTTCCGAGATACAATCTCTTTTCTATAGAAGGCATGAAAGTCACCTGTTTTTACACCTCTTATAACATAATGCGCAGGATTATAGCTTTGAATGACCACCTCTCCCTTTCTCACCATTCTAACTATTTGTGTCAATAAGGAATAGGCCCTTTCTCCTGCTCTAAAATCTGGTAGATTAAAAAGGGTGTCACCTGATATAACCCCAATTAAACTTACTCCTTGAAATTCAAGATCTTTAATGACCATTTGGGTACCAATTAAGATGTCTATCTTTCGATTGATGCGGAATTCATCGATAGTAGATTCAAAGACCTTTTTTGATTTACATGAATCAGTATCTACCCTTACAACTTTACCTTTTGGAAACAGCCACTTAAGCTCTTGCTCAACATGCTGAGTACCAAAACCAAAATGGGTAATCTCATATCCTTTACAATTAGGACAGTAAGATGGGGCAGGTGTTTTCCAATTACAGTAATGGCACCTACAAGATTTATCAAAATGATAGGTTAGACTTATCTCGCAGTTAGGACAGGTTAATACATGCCCACATTCTCGACACTGGATAAAGCGTGCCAGTCCCCTTCTATTTAAAAAGAGGATTACCTGTTCCTTTTTTCCCAATCTATCTTCTATTGCCTTTTTTAAATAATCACTAAGTATACCTTTGTTATCTCGCCACTCCTTTCTCATATCTATTATCTTTACCCTTGGGGTTTCGCCATCATCCGTTGGAAGGTTAAAATAATAATATTTCCTTTTCTTTGCCTTATAATAAGATTCTATCGAGGGAGTGGTAGAAACTAACAAAACTGGTACATCCTCTATCTTCCCTCTCATTATGGCCACATCCCTTGCATTGAACATAGGAAGTCCTTTCTGCTTATAGGTGACTTCCGCCTCTTCTAAAATCACGATCAATCCAAGGTTTGGCACAGGAGAAAATATGGCCTGGCGAGTCCCTATAATTATAATCCCTTCTTCTTTTTGGATCCTTTTCAATCTTTGGCTTCTTTCACTTTTTAAGGTTTTTGAATGTAAGATAACTATTTTATTAGGAAAGGCCTCTTTAAATCTCTCAATAGTCAATCCATCTTCGGAAATCTCTGGAATGAGGACAATTACTCCCTTCCCTTTCCTTACCACATCCCTTATTGCCTGTAAATAAACTTCGAATTCCCCTACTCCATGTAAAAGAAAAACCGAAAAACGACTCTCTTTTACAAAATTCCCTATTGATTCTAATGCACCTTTTTGATAAGGGTTAAGGTTGGAAGGATATATCTTTTTAATGAAGGTATCATTTTCAGATTGAATCAACCTTGCTCGCCGAGGATTACTATCTGGAAAGGCACTCTTTAGTACCTCCCCAAAAGGACATAGATAATATTCTGCGACCCACTTAGTCAAATCAAGCATCCGAGGAGTAAGTACTGGTTTATCATCAAGTATATCAATAATATCCTTTATTTCATAATCTGCGGATTCAATCTTTATATCCTTTCTGACTATGAAACCTGTAACCTTCCTGTTCCTAAATGGAACCCTTACCCTTTTACCAACCTCTACAAAAGAAGAGAACCTCTCTGGAACCGAATAGTAATATGTCCCTTCTACAGGGAGAAAAACTATGACTTCAATAAGATCCATTTCAACATCACTACTTAGAATATATATCAAAGATTGGGATACAATATCAACAAAATAAATTGCTTGAATTTTCCCTCATAAGATGCTATATTAAAAAGGAGGGCACAAAGGTAGAGGGGGATGAGTTCTCTTTGGGGACGTGGTCTAATGGGAAGACACATCCTTCGCACGGATGAGATTACGGGTTCGATTCCCGTCGTCTCCACCAAAAATCTGTAAGATTATAATCAAAGAAGCTATAGATTTAATCATCATCTTTAGCGATCCTCGTTTGGTATAGCCCATTCAACAAAAAGCTAAATTCTCACATGGATACCTTTTTCCTTCAGGTATCTCTTTACATCAAGTATTGATATCTCACCAAAGTGAAATATTGAAGCAGCAAGAACTGCATCTGCACATCCTTCAGTCAGTGCCTCATAAAAATGGTATAATGTCCCTGCTCCACCTGAGGCAATTACAGGTATATTCACAGCCAAAGAGATCTCTCTTGTAAGATGAATATCATATCCTTGTTTTGTTCCATCGTAATCCATTGAGGTTAAGAGTATCTCCCCTGCACCTAACCTCTCTACCTCCTTGGCCCACTCTACAGCATCAAGCCCGGTCGGAGTACGGCCACCATGGATATAAACCTCCCACCTTTTATGAGATGTCTTCTGTTTTGCATCAATAGCGACCACAATCCGCTGAGAGCCAAATCTCTCTGCTACCTCTTTTACTAAAGTAGGATCTTGTACTGCGGCAGTATTTATAGAGACTTTATCTGCCCCTACCTCAAGAAGTAACCTAATATCCTCTATCCCTCTTACCCCTCCTCCAACAGTTAGAGGTATAGATATCCGTTCTGATGTTCTTTTAACAACATCAATCATAGGCCTTCGCCTATCAAAGGATGCCGTGATATCCAAAAAGACGATTTCATCTGCCTTCTCTTCTTCATACCTTTGGGCAATCTCTGCAGGATCCCCAACATCTCTCAGATTAACGAATCTCACACCTTTTACAACCCGACCCGAAGTTACATCTAAACAAGGGATTATCCTCTTTGCCAACATTTACTCATCACCTACTCTATCCCTTTTTCTTC
Organism: bacterium; assembly: GCA_030017475.1. Classification (GTDB taxonomy): domain Bacteria; phylum UBA9089; class JASEIO01; order JASEIO01; family JASEIO01; genus JASEIO01. Next base: position 28,996 of record JASEIO010000006.1, read on the forward strand.
CTTTTCCATTTTCCTAATCCTCTTCATCCTTATTCACCAAAGTCTTCGACTCCAGTGAGAACCGAAAGTTTTATGGCTCGTACCTTTCTATACACCTCTTCTGGACCTCTCTTTATTCCATCTACTACTAAAAGGTCATCTTCAATGGATATGCCAAAAAGTCTCTCATTTTCTTGCAAGTATGGAAGGATAAGATTCCAATCCAATGGAGTGAGTCTAACAAATTCGCCGCCATTTAGCTGCTCATCTCTTATCTTTCGATGGGGATCCCTGACATAGATTGCTCCACCAGATGCGAGGGAAAAGAGGTTACCACCAGGATAAGGTGTGGGTTGTTCTTGGATCCTTCCCTTGCTATCGAACTCAATACCATTTAGTATAACAAACCCACCACCCGCTAAAGGATCTCCAGCCATAAAAGATTCTGCTAAGTAATCAAGACATGTCCCATTTATGACAACATGCGGTCGACCAACAGCATTTATCAATGGACGTCCTGCAGCATTCCCTAATACATAAACCTCTCCACCTTTTGCCCCGTACATAAAGGTTTGTCCCACATCTCCAAATACTACAAGCTTCCCTCGTTTCATAATCTGTCCAAGTTGGTCCTGGGCACTGTTATGTACCCGTATCTCTAAACCATCTATACCAGATGCAAGATAATCTCCTGGGGAACCATAGACATCAATTCGTACTCCTTCGGTGTTTGGCCCTAATCCACATCCACAAAATCTCTGTCCCTTATATCCATAAACGATAAACCTCTTCCATCCCAAATGAAAAGCCTCTACAATAAATCTTGCATCACACTCCTCTCCTTCAGGAGGGAAATCCGAAGCATTAATTATCAGAATCTTCTCCCCATGCCTCGGTGTTTGAAGAAGGTGTCTTCGTCTCCAGTCGATAAACCGATAACAACTATCAGAACCTTGTGAAATTATTGGCGTAGAGGAAAATATCTTATAGAGGGTCTCCCTTATGATATGCAATATGGAGCCTTGTTTCTTCTTGGCCGTATCATACCTTCTGTCATTGAGCAGTGTTAAGACCTCTATGGCTATCCCCTTATAATCGTCACCTATGGACGCCAATTCCTGGATTTTGCCACAACACCACCTGAAGGTGTTATAATCCCAACCACTGATTTTGTCCTTTATATATTCAAATAGCGAAAGGGCATTGTTTGTCGAAAAGCACTCCTTGAGCTTATCTTCAATAAGGATGTTTGAGGATGGTATGGTCACTTCTATGGTCATATCGCAGTGGGTTTGTCCCTCAGGTATTTCTATCACCTTTCCAAATTTATCGGTACATGTAAGTCCCCTCTCCCCATCTTTACCATCTATTGTAAATATAAAGGCACCACCATCTGTATGGCTACCTCCCCTCGCATTCCAATAGCGATCAGCAATTGGACAGAATCTCTTGTCTTCCGATGCCAAAGAATGAAGGGTTGCATCAATCGCCTGTTTTTCAGAGCAGATCAGTCCAATCTGAACCTCTCCATCTTGAATGGCAAAGACCTGAGGTCGAAGCATTGATGTATCTGTTATGCCAATAAGCTGCATCTTGTGCTTATATGGTTCATTCCTTGCGATGATAAAAAACCATGGTCCATCTGGGGAACCATGGATATGGGTTGCCTGGATTGCCCTATAAATCCTCTTCTTCTTAGGTGGGAGTGAATCAAAATCGAGTTCAGTTGTTGGAGCCATTGCCTCGATTATATATTCTAAAGGATAATTATAGACCCGATTCCACAGATCAAAAAGTAAGATCGAAACCTCTGTGTCTGTCAGGAAAAGTGGAAAGATTCCTCGCTGTCTCAGATATTCGCAAACAGAATAATAGTTTGCAAAATCCCCATTATGAACAAGGGCTTCATCAAGCCCTGAAAATGGATGGGCACCTCCTGGATGCCATACCCTTCCCTTTGTTGGATACCTCTGATGGGCAATCCAGATATGTGCCTTGAAGTCTTCCAGTTTATAGTACCTTACTACCTGCTCGGCATAGCCTACGATCTTTAAGATCATCATATTCCGACCATGGGATAATACAAATGCCTTCTTTTCACCCAAAGAGGCATAGAACTTACGATTGATGTTAAAACTATTCTGATAAATGAACTCATCTTCTGCCCTTCGTGGTGAGATATCATGCAATCCATTTTCATCGATAAAGCGTTCTAACACCTCTTCCTTTACACGGGCAAAGTATCGCCAGACATCTGGCGGCTTTGTCTTGAGCCCTTCAATATCTCGGTAGTCATCTATAGTGGGTAACCTCATACCTTCATCCACATTGAGAAATGGAGTAATGTACTCATCTTCTATCTGTTGCCGCACTTCTTGATCAAGAAGTGCCACTTGAATCATATAATCATTTTCAAGGATATCCTGGGTTACCCCTAATTCCTTAGAAGAAAATCCAACTGCAGCAATACCGCCACCTTTACCATTTCCACGATTATGCATCTGAATAGATGGCTCAAATATATGACGACCCGAAACCGGGATAGAAGAGATGAATCCTATTACCCCACAGCCACCTTCTACCTCAACCTTACAAGATGGCAAAGGTGGCAGATCTCGTAAAAGCCTTTCCCTCGATTCAATAATTCTATTAGCCAAAGATAATCTCCTTTCCAACTTTACCCCTCTCCTCTATCAACCTCTATTCTATTTTCTACATAATCCAAATGGATCAAACAATCTGTCCTTCCAACCAATTCCTGGATACTTTTCATACCAAGCCGGTTAAGGATATCCACAAATTGAGTGTGCCAGGCCGAATAGAGATTGATAAGCCGTTGTGCTGCCCATTCTACGTCTACCAATTGAGATAGTTCTCGATCGGTTGTGGCAATCCCACGGGCACAGCCTCTACCTGACTCACAGTTACCACATCTCACACATTCAAGGGCAACTAATTCAGTTGTGCCAAGAACTACTCCGTCAGCTCCTAAGGCAATTGCCTTGGCTGCATCATAGGCAGTACGGATTCCGCCTGATGCAATCAAGGTCATCTCCTCACGAATACCCTCTTCAATTAGAAATTTGTGTACCTTTGGTATGGCATATTCAATAGGCATGGCGATATTCTTTTTGGCAATATCTGGTGCTGCACCTGTTCCTCCATAACTTCCATCAAGGTGGATTATATGAGCACCAGCATAATAAGAGCCAACAGCAACCATATCTATATCAGTAGGGGTGGAAACCTTCACCGCAATTAAAGCGCGTGGATTAATCTCCTTTATCCAGTCAACATGCTTCTTATGATCCTCTACTGAATAGACAGAATGAAAGGGGAAAGGCGAAAAAAGGGATGAACCTGTAACAGCCTCTCGCATACTTGCAACATCTTGAGTTACCTTATCTCCAAGTAAATGGCCACCAAGTCCTGGCTTTGCACCCTGGGCATATTTAAACTCAACAACCCTAACCCTCTGTATGGTCTGTTCGCGTACACCGAATAGCCCTGTTGCCACTTGTGTAATTACATGATCATCATAAGGAGATAGCTCCTCTGGGTAACCACCCTCCCCTGTACAGGTAAAGGTATTCCAGACCTTGGCTGCCTTTGCCCTTCCAAGCATGATAGGTAGACTAATTGAGCCAAAGGACATCCCTCCTCCATACATAGGAATGTCTATCGATATCTCTGGACGTCCATCTCTTCTTTTGTTTAACTGGATAGAAGTGGAAACCTCACCATCTGTCCTATATTTACCTGATTCTTCTTTTGGAAATCGAAATCTCAATCTATCAAACCCACCTCCCGAATCCCCAACTCTGTACTCCATATGATTTGGAGGAACCTCGCCTGTTTCTGCTTCAAACCACGTGCTTGTAATCAAATCGTTGGTCCATCTACAATCTCCAAGGGTTTCATAGAGTGGGTTGGAGACAAGACTCAGTGCCCCATTAGGACATTCCTTAATACACCTTGCGCACGAAGGACCAATACAAAGATGTTCCCTGGGACGAGCCAATTTCTTTCCCGCATACTCATGAACCCCAAATGGACAAACCCTGATGCAAGTTCCACATACGCTGCACCCTTGAGTGCGTCTTACTATGTATTTTGCGATAGCGTTTCTAAAGCGCGAAGGTGCTCTTTTTACCACACTACCATCTTTATTCCTCATTAGATCCTCACATCTAAAGTTTCGCCCTGTTTTACTTGTTCCTTCTTGATTCATCCCTTTTGCCAAATATCTCTCCAAATGTTTCCCTTTCCAGATCTTCATAAAACATAGCCCGACCAACTTCTCCACGTAATCTTCTTATCTCTCGCATACCCATAGCTCCTAAGACCTCTATTAGTTGTGAGTGCCAGGCCCCTAAAAGATTCACTAAGCGTCTTTCGCCCCATTCTGGACGAATCTCATCTATCCGCACTGGGCATGGTATATCATTCTTACAATTCCCACATACCCGACATTCTAAGGCAACAAGTAGTGGTATGTCAATACCCACCCCATCAGCTCCGCAGATGATTGCCTTTGCTACATGCGATGCATCAGCAATCCCCCCACTTGCAATGATAGTCACTTCATCTCTACAACGTTCACTAACAAGACGCAGGTGAATTTGACGAATCGCATCCTTAATAGACCGTGGTTTTACGCCTTTAATATCATGGCCAGTCTCATCGGCACAAGGATGAATAATCTCAGCTCCATCACTTACTAATTTACTAACTACCTCTTCTGTATCCTCTGTTAGAGATACCCTTATAGAAACAATTGTTTTCTTGGATACCTCCTTTACCTTTTGTATATCCTCTATTATTCTATCTGTAAAGGGGAGTTCTACTATCCTTGCCTTCTTAACGAGATCGCCTGATTCACTTAAGCGTTCAATTGATATAAGGGGAATAAGGTGGTCTACATATGGTTCAAGTAGAGAATCATATTCTTCAATATCAATTATCATGAAGGTATTGAGAATACGAGCTGCCTTAGCCATAGCCAAGTAAATGTTTTTACTCACATATCCAAATGGTAGGATATCGAATATCACCGGAATGGGCAATTCAACAATCTCTGGGTATCGGGTTCGGATGTCACCTCCTTGATCAAACTGTAAGTGAGATGGTTTCCTTCCAAGATCGATTGAGGTTGATATATACTCCCGACCATGTATACCATCACGGGTTGGCCTTACTATCTCAGACATATCAGTCCACATCGAATCAAACCCAGAACCTGTAAAAGGACCACGATAACCTGCTCCAGATACTGGAATTTTACCTGTCTCTGCCTGGAACCAGGTACTCGCAATCAAATCTGGCGTATAATAGGAGTTTCCAAGCAAGCGGAAATTTGGGTTTATGGTTTTCGTGATTGCATTATTCTTGCATTCTTGGATACAGCGGAAACAATTTTTGCAAAGAGAGTCAATTGTATCAAGCATGGAGTATGTATCGAATGTACGTTTTTTATAGACATCATAAACGCAGTCTTTCTTTATACATTTGTCTACAGGGCAATGAAGACAGAATTTGTCTTGCTCTATGATAGAAAATTTACCAATCGGAGAAAATCTCGGTCGGGTTAATCTCACTTTAATGTGATATTTCTTAGGCATCCTTACCCCTCTCCGTAATTACTCAGATTATTTCCTTTTTTTAATGGGTTTTCTCCTAAATCCCTTATTTCGGAGGCTAACTCCACTATGGTTTGAATGAATCCTTTCTCTTCTTTACCCCTTATTAGACACATGCCAAGCCTTTTCCCAGATAATCCAATCTCATCTAAAATACCTTTTGTGTATGTAACCCTTGCTTTGGCAAATAAATTCCCATCCAAGAACTGACATTTCCCCTCCTCACATCCAGTCACAAGGACTCCATCCGCACCTTCCTCAAAAACACGAAGTAACCCTAAAGTATCTATCTTGCTTGAACAGGAAAGTAGAATCACCTTAATGGATATTTTATCCTCAATCCCTGTCATTCTTCTTATGGCCTCTATATTGTCCAAAGAATTATGACAACAAAAGACAATGATTTTCAATTATTCTCCCTCTATCATTAACAAATTCAATCTTTCTGAAACTGCTTTATATATATCCTGGCAAGCGACCTTTTATGCGAAGATGCCTTGATTAAATCCTCGACTTTAGCTAAGATATGTGAATCCAAATCCTCTCTGTTACCGGACTCCAAGGCCAATATAGCCCTATCCAATTCATCATAGCCTATGCCAAGTTCTCCCTCATCTGTCTGTCCAGGCCATAGCCCTGCACTTGGGACTTTCTCGATTATCTCCTTTGGGATATCAAGTTCCCATGCAAGTTCTCTTACCTCGCTCTTTAGTAGTCCTCCAAGAGGCAGGATATCTACCCCTCCATCTCCATACTTTGTGAAATAACCCACCATAATCTCTGATTTATTTCCTGTACCTGCCACAAGATAGTTTAGGTTATTGGCAAAATAGTATAAGGTAATCATCCTTAATCTTGGCTTCAGATTAGCCATGGCCAACTTGTTGCCAGAAGGTAAAGTCTCCAAGAGCTTATTATAAACAGTCTCTAAGGCTACTCGTTCTGTCTTAAGCTTCAGGCGTAAGGCAACAAGAATGGCGTGATCGTAATCTTCAGATTCGCTCTGGCATGGCATTATCAACCCCAATACCCTATCTCCCAAGGCCTTCTTTGACAGAGCAGCTACTACAGAGGAATCAACTCCTCCACTTAGCCCTACAACTACACCTTCTGCCTTAGCCTCCTTTACCTGGATCTTGATCCAGTTACTTATATCATCTGCCAATCCCATCTTTACTCCTCTATTAGATCTCAGTCCTTAAAAGGGCAGCCTTAACAAATTCTCGAAATAATGGATGTGCCATATCTGGCTTTGACCTAAATTCAGGATGGAATTGACAAGCCACGAACCATGGATGATCACTTAATTCAATCACCTCTACTAAATTGTCTTTTGGATGGATACCTGCTATAACCAAACCCTTTTTCTCCATGACCTCTCGGTATCTATTGTTAAATTCATATCTATGTCTATGGCGCTCTGAAATCACATCCTTCCCATAGGCATCACTACTCTTTGTCCCTTTTGTTAACTTACAAGAGTACGCCCCTAAACGCATTGATCCACCTTTACCTTTAATCCCTTTCTGTTCCTCAAGAAGGCAGATTACTGGATTAGGTGTTTTTTTATCAAATTCTGTTGAGTTTGCCTCTTTTAAATCACAGACATTTCTTGCAAACTCAATAACTGCCATCTGCATACCAAGGCATATCCCAAGAAAAGGTATCTTGTTTTCTCTTGCATATTGGATAGCCTTAATTTTTCCTTCTATCCCTTTATCTCCAAATCCACTAGGCACAAGAATTCCAGATATATTATTTAGGTGCTTTTTAGGTCCGTCTTTAGAGATCTCTTCTGGGTCAACCTTCTTTATTTGGACCTCTGTATCATTGGCGATCCCTCCATGAATTAAGGCCTCATATATTGACTTATAGGCATCCTGAAGGGTAATATATTCACCAACTACTACTATCTTACACGACATGCGTGGCCTTTTAATCCTGTCTACGACCAATCTTTCCCAAACTGAAAGACTCCCATCTTTGCATCTTAAATCCAAAAGCCTTAAGATAAGCTCATCCAGCTTTTGTTTTTGATAAATTATCGGAATCTCATAGATAGTTTCTACATCAAGTGCCTGGATTACTGCTTCTTCCGCCACATTACAGAAAAGGGCAATCTTTCCTATAGTACTTCGGGAAAGTTCTCTTTCTGACCGGCAAAGAAGGATATCCGGCTGAATTCCTATCTCCCGTAACTTTCCCACTGAGTGCTGGGTAGGTTTAGTCTTCATCTCCTGGGCGCTTTTAATATAAGGAACAAGGGTAAGGTGTATATTTATAGCACCTCCTCTACCGAGCTCAAGCTTCATCTGCCTTATTGCTTCCAAAAACGGCAACCCTTCTATATCTCCCACTGTTCCTCCAATTTCCACTATGACTACATCAACAGAATGTTGAGTCTTCGATACCTTCTCGATCGAACTCTTAATCTCATCGGTAATGTGTGGAACAACCTGCACTGTTCCGCCTAAAAAATCTCCTCTTCTTTCTTTAGAGATTACAGAATAGTAGATCTTGCCAGTGGTAATATTGTTATCCTTAGTTAAGAGGGCATTAGTAAAACGTTCATAATGTCCTAAATCTAAATCGGTCTCTGCACCGTCATCAGTAACATATACCTCTCCATGCTGATAAGGATTCATTGTCCCAGGGTCAACGTTTATATAAGGGTCGCATTTAATAAATGTAACATGCAATCCTCTTACTTCCAGCAACTTGCCTATTGACGCAGAGGCTACTCCCTTACCAAGACTCGATACAACACCACCTGTTATAAAGATGTATTTAGGCACCTTATCTTCTCCTCCGCCTCACTCCCATTCAATAGTACCGGGTGGCTTAGAGCTTACGTCATAAACCACACGATTCACACCCTTTACTTCGTTGATAATTCTATTTGAAATCCTCCCTATGAGAGAATAAGGCAACTTTGCCCAATCAGCAGTCATGCCATCGCGACTTGTAACAGCACGAATAGCAATTACATTTTCGTAGGTGCGCTCATCACCCATTACACCAACGGTTTTGACTGTAAGAAGGATGGCGAAAGACTGCCATATCTTTTTATAAAACCCGCTTTTTTCAATCTCCTTCTGAATTATTACGTCTGCCTCTCTCAACATATTGAGCCGCTCTTCAGTTATCTCCCCAATTATCCTCACAGCTAATCCTGGGCCCGGGAAAGGTTGCCTCCAAACTACATCCTGTGGCAAGCCTAATTCCTTGCCAACCTCTCTTACCTCATCCTTAAATAGAAACCTAAAAGGTTCGATTAATTCGAAACCCATCTCCTCTGGTAAACCTCCTACATTGTGGTGAGTCTTAATTGTAGCTGAAGGACCTCCGAACGGAGACCTTGATTCAATCACATCAGGATATAGTGTCCCTTGGGCTAAAAACCTTACCTTTCCGAGTTTCTTGGTTTGATCTTCAAATATCCGAATAAATTCTCTGCCAATAATCCTTCGCTTCTCCTCTGGATCGGTAACTCCCTTTAACATACATAGGAAACTCTCTTTAGCATCAACATAGATTAGATTGATATGATAGCTATCCCTAAATCTCTGGATAACCTCCTGAGCCTCACCCTTTCGTAATAAGCCATTGTCAACAAAGATGCAAGTCAACCGTTCTCCTATTGCCTTTTGAAGAAGAACTGAAAGAACTGAAGAATCCACTCCTCCACTTAAAGCACAAATGACACGCTCCTCCCCTACCTTTTTTCTTATCTCTTCTATAGAATCCTCAATAAAGGAACTTATTGTCCAGGTACCAGAACATCCAGCAATTCTATGCAAGAAATTATCTAAGATCTTCTGACCATGAGGAGTATGGATTACCTCGGGATGGAATTGGACACCATATAGTCTTTTCTTTTTATCTTCCATTGCCGCAATAGGAGAATTTGCAGTGTGGGCAAGTACCGAAAAACCATCTGGTACCTTAAGTACCCTATCGCCGTGGCTCATCCACACAATCAAATTACGAGCGAGTCCACTGAATAAATCGCACCCCTTATCTACAATTAAACGAGATCTTCCATACTCACGATTTATCGTAGCTTCAACCTCGCCGCCTAAAACACGAGCTATAAGTTGCATTCCGTAACATATCCCTAAAACGGGGATACCTAATTCAAAAATTTCCTTCTCGCAAGTAGGACTTTCAATGGATGTGACAGTAGCTGGACCACCTGAGAGGATAATAGCCTTGGGCATATCTCTTAGAAGGTCTTTATGAGAAATTTTATGGGAAAGTACTTCAGAATAGACTTTACTTTCTCTCACTCTCCGAGCGATGAGCTGAGTGTACTGTGAACCAAAATCTAAAATGGCAACCCATTCCCGTCTTTTATCTTTAAGTTCGCGATTCATCTCTTATGACCTCCTCTCGGCTAAATCCTATGTCACTCTATCCTTTTCACATTTTATCTTATAATATAGAATTATAGCTAAAAATGCAAGCCCTTTTCTCGAAAAATTGTAAGTTATTTTACATTTTCCCCAATGGCTTAGAAAATTTTTCCATCAGAAAGATAGAAGGATCGTAGATAAGGATTGACAATTAGTAGGGTGGTCTTATATCGGTCACCAACCAGAGTGGTGATTGGTATTTTGGCCTATTTTATTTAAGTCAATAACTTGTTTTATTTCCAAATCCCTGGTATCTTTTCCTCACAGAACTTACACCTTCCACCTTTAACATTGTTTTGGAGGATCTTATATCCAATACGCTGGATCAACAACTTCTTACATTTTGGGCAGTTAGTGTTTTCACCTTCATGTCCAGGGACATTTCCAATATAGACATACTTTAATCCTACCTTTAGTGCTACATCTCTTGCCTTTTCTAATGTTTTTACAGGTGTTGGGGGCAAGTTCCTCAGTTTATACATTGGATAAAATCTTGAGAAGTGTATAGGGGTACCATCTCCTAAGTCTTTTTTTATCCATTCACACATCTTCTTTACAATCTCCATATCATCATTTTTACCTGGAACAACTAAGTTTGTAATCTCTAAATGAACCCCTTCCTTTTTTAAAATCTTTAATGTATTTAAAATGGGTTCAATCCATCCCAAAGACATCTCGGAATAATAATCATCTGTGAATCCCTTTAGGTCTACATTTGCTGCATCCAGGTATTCGCAGAGTTCTTTCAGGGGACGGGGGTTGATAAAACCATTAGAGTGATAGACATTCATAATACCTTCCCTTTTAGCAATTTTTGCTGTAGCCAACATATACTCATAGAATATGGTAGGTTCGGAATAGGTATAGGCGATAACCTCGCATCCACTTTTTTTGGATAGTTTAACCACTTCATCTGGAGATAATTCATAGTTTATGGTTTCCTCGGGTCTAACTTGAGAAATATGCCAGTTTTGGCAAAACTTACATCTTAAGTTACAACCCGAGGTAGCAATGGAGAAGGCTTTAGCAGTTGGCAATACATGAAATAGAGGTTTCTTCTCAATCGGATCGATATGAACTGCACATGGATTGGAATATACCAAGGTATAAAGTTTACCCCTTTCATTTTCCCGAACCCTACAAAATCCTCTATCACCTGACTCAAGAATCTCCATCCTTGGACATAGACGGCATTTGACTACCCCCTTCTCTCTTTTGTCATAATACATTGCCTCTCGGCGAGAGATATACCCAGGAGTCCCATCTCGAGCTTCAGCCTTTGGTATAAATATGAAAAGGGGTGAAATACCAAAACCAAACCCAAACAGACAACTATTCCGCAGAAACCCCCTTCTTGTCAATCCATCTTTAAACATCAAAACACCACCTGTTATCCAGCAAGATCCTTTCCTTCACAAAACTCTTCTTTCTCTTCCTTTTGGAAGAGTATAACTAAAGGGACAAACAATAAGGAGGATAGGCTTCTAAAGAACTCACGCCTTGTCATTAGATCCCTCCCCTCCAAACACACATTCTCTATTTCTAATTCCACAGGTCGGATTACTTGGTTATAGTACCGAGCTGGGTCATAAGTTTGATAAAGACTGGACCTAAGACCATAATAAATATGACGGGAAATATAAAGAAGACCATAGGAAATAGCATCTTTAGCGGAGCCTTCCTTGCCTTTTCTTCTACCCTTTGTTTATATCTCACCCTCATTTGATCTGCCTGTATCCTTAATACATTACCGATTGAAACACCAAGTTGCTCTGCTTGAATTATACTATTTATAAATGACTCTACATCCTCAACCCCTGTCCTTTTGCCAACATCCTTTAAGGCCTCCCTTCTCGGTCTGCCCATCGTAATCTCACGCAAGGCCCTTTTGAATTCAATGGAAATCGGTGACTTTATCTTCTCAATAACCTTAAATAAAGCCATATCTAATCCCAATCCTGCTTCTACTGATACACACAATAAATCTAATACATTTGGTAATGTTTTATTAATCAATGCCTTTCTCTCAGTGATCCTTTTTGATAGCCAGAATTTAGGGAGACCATAACCAAAACCAACAGCCGTCACTCCAAAAACTACTCCAAAAGGAAGAGGCAATTTAGCAATAAGGGCAAATAGGGATAAGAGGATTAATGAAAGAAAAGATACTATCATCTGTATGGCCCTGAATTCAGAAGTGCTTAAGTTTCCTGGCGATCCAGCCATAATCAATGCCTGCTCTAACTTACTACTTGATGGAGTTTTGGTATCAAAATGCTTAGCCATCCTTTCAATATATGGTTTAACTACCCTATCGAAGAAAGGTCTTTGCAACTCTTCGGAATCCGTAAGTACCCTATACGGATTTTTATATTCTCTAAATTTATCTAAACGTCCCAATAAAACCTTACTCCTCCTAAATTTGACTATCCCTATCCCTAAAAACACGCAAGTTAAAATAAACATAAAGATGATCAAAAACAACATAATATCCACTATCCCACCCCTTATCCTTTATCTTTTTAAACCCAATTCCTATAGCTTATTACTTAAGGCCTCCTTTATACCTCAATAGAAACAATCTTTTTAACCAAGAAGATTCCTGCACCCATCATAATTATCCCTATGATAATTAACAGTATCCCAATAGGATTGGTGTATAACATCTTATAGATATCTGGATGAAGGAGATGGAGGATAAGGTAAATGGCAAAAGGAAGAACAGAAATAATTATCCCAGACATCCTTCCCTGGGCAGTCAATACCCTAATCTCTCCTCTAAGTCTTACCCTTTCCCTTATAGTATATGAGATATTGTCTAATATCTCCGCCAGATTTCCACCTGTTTGCCGCTGAATTAAAAGAGATGTGACAATTAAATCAAGATCATAGGATGGGACTCGATCTAATAGATTCTTTAACGCCTCCTCAATTGGAATCCCTAATGAATTTTCTCTTATCAATTTTCCGAACTCATCCTTAATAGGTGGACTTGTTTCTTCCGAAACTGTTTGTAAGGCTTGCAAAAAACTATATCCAGCCTTCAGGGAATTTGAGATAAGGGAGAGGGCATTAACCAGCTGTGAATTGAATGCCCTTAATCTTTTTTTCTGACAACTCTTTAAAAAGAGGAAGGGAGATAAAAAACCAACAAGACCAAGGATTAATCCTCCAAGTAAAAGCTTAGAGATGATTAATCCGATACAAAAAAGGGATATAGTGAGTATTAAACGTAGGCAAACAAACTCTGAAGGCCTAAGAGGTAACCCTGCCTTAGCGAGTTCCTGTTTTATGTGTTTCTCTCTCCTTTTCAAAAATTCCGCTTCTTGAAGAAAGAGCTCTAATCTATGAAAAATCTTAGATCCTTCCCTTTTATGTTTTATAGGTTTCACATCTTGCAATCTAGAAATACTACCTTTTACCTTTCGCTCCTTCATTAAATGAATAATAGCTATAATGATTATGAGAAAAGATGTAACAGCTAATATCTGAAATCTTAATATCCACATCTTGCCCTCCTAAAGAATATTCTGAATTACCAAACGGTCTGTTCTAATACAATTGATATAAATCCCTTGATATCTCAATCCCTCTTTCTTTAAACCTATCGGAAAAGCGTGGTTTGATTCCAGTTGGTTTCAATTCTCCTAATACACGCCCTTTTTCATCGATTCCACGTTGCCTAAAAGTAAATATATCCTGTAAGGTAATTGTATCTCCCTCCATTCCTTGAATCTCAGTGACATTTACGATCTTTCTTGATCCATCCTGAAACCTTGATTGGTGAATAATCAAATCCATAGCTGAAACAATCTGCTCTTTAATTGCCCTAATTGGCAATTCCATACCAGCCATTAGCACCATAGTTTCTATACGGGATAAGGCATCTCTTGAAGAGTTGGCATGGACTGTAGTTAATGAACCATCATGTCCAGTATTCATTGCCTGAAGCATGTCCAATGCCTCACCACCTCTAACCTCTCCTACAATTATCCTATCGGGTCTCATACGTAATGCATTTCTAACTAGGTCTCTTGTAGTAACCTCTCCTTTCCCCTCAATATTTGGAGGCCGAGTTTCAAGTCTAACAACATGCTCCTGCTGTAGTTGCAATTCAGCAGCATCCTCTATGGTTATAATCCTCTCCGAATTTGGAATAAAAGATGAGAGGACATTCAAGGTGGTAGTTTTTCCACTTCCAGTACCACCTGATACGATAATATTTAATCTGCATCTAACACATGCAGATAAAAACTCAGCCAATTCCATAGTCATAGTACCAAATCTAATCAAGTCATGGATCTTTAATGGCTCTTTAAAGAATTTTCGGATGGTTAAGACTGGACCATTTAAAGCTAATGGAGGAATAATTGCATTTACACGGGATCCGTCTTTAAGTCTTGCATCTACGTAAGGGGATGATTCATCAATTCTCCTTCCGAGAGGAGAAACAATTCTCTCAATTATACTTAATATATGATTATCATCCTTAAATCTAATCTCAGTCAGTTCTAATTTCCCCCCTTTTTCAATATAGACCTGTTTTGGTCCGTTAACCATAATCTCAGTGATAAATGGATCTTGAATTAAGGGTTCGATAGGACCTAATCCTAATATCTCATCCACAATCTCTTTGACCAATTTCTCATATTCTTTTTTTGTGTAAGAGATCTGATCTTCTAAGCTCGTGGACACCACAAACCTCTCTACTTGTTCTTTTAGCACTGCCCTCTTTTTAGCCTCATCCTCATCCTTTAATAGGTCTTCGTCAAGTTCCTTCACTAATCTCTCATGTACCTTTATCTTTAACCCCTGTAAAGGAGTTTTTTCCCTTTCTATGTGAGGGGTACCCTTCTTTACCTCTTCTAATTGTTTTAATAATGACATCTTGCCCCACCTCCATTTATCCTCCAAATAGCTTTTTCAATAGAGATACCTTTATAACCTCCTCTTTTCTATTTAAGATTTTATATCCTAATTCCTCTATCTTTTTTGAAATCGGAGCGGTTTTATTAGTAAGTACGAATGGCATCCCTTCATTAATCGATGGGACAACTACCTTTCCATCCGATGGGATATACCCTAATATCTCACAATTTAGTACCTCTTTTGCCTCTTCTATATCAATTCCCATTTTTGTATTCGCTCGATTGATAACCAATTTCACCTTATTTCTATAATGAAGAGAGTTAAGTATTTCTAAACAAAGTCTTCCATTCTTTATGGCAGGCAATTCTAAACTTAATAATAAGATGATTAAGGTCGATTCGCTAAATGCGGTAAGTACTGTATCATGGAAGAACTTTGGGGTGTCCACAACCACATAATCAAACATATCCTTTACAATCTTAAGAATCTCCTCCATATGCCCTGAGGATACCAGTTCTGCCTGTTCTGGTTTTAAAGGAGAGGGCAAAAGATAGAGGCCTGACTCGTGTCTGATTAAATAGGAATCAAAAATCTCAGAATCAAGACCTCCTAATTGGTCAATCTCCCTTGACAGTTCTGCAATCGTCTTGGTTGGATTTAGATTAAGAAGGATAGATGTGTCTCCAAAAGGGAGATCTAGATCTATCAATAATACCTTTTTTTCTTCTTTTTTAAGGATATCTGCCAGAGAAACAGCTAAGTTCACTGAGATCAATGTTCCACCAACTCCACCTTTAGGACTGATTATAGTTATAATCTCTGCCTCCCTTTTTTTAGGGAGTTCAGGGACAATTATCCTTTGTCTTTCAACAACCTTTAATATGGTATTATTTAAGGTTGCGTCCGATAATGGTGGTACAAGAAAGGTCTTCGCTCCAGCTAATAAAGCACGTTGAACCTGTTCATTTCCCCCTTCTTCCGTAATAATAACAACTCCAACCTGTCTGAAGGAGGTAGTAATACGCTCAATAGTATCAATTATCGAAGTACCATTTAGATTGAGGTTTAATAAAACTACATCTGGTTTTGTTTGGTAGATTGATACCTCTAAATCCTCTTCCTTATCTAACTCTTGTACAACCTCAATCTGTTTGTCTTTTTGTAAAATATCTATTAGACCTTTTCTTCCGAGCGGATCTTTATCTGCCACCATAACCTTTATCAGTCTATCCATTCTTACTCACCCAATTCCTTTAATCTCATTCCTTCCTCTACTTCCGTAGATAAAACAGCGGGTTTAACAATTGTAGGGGTAATCAAGGCAATTAACTCCCTTTCTTCTTCCATCATTTCACTGTAACTAAATAACCTTCCCAAAATTGGTATAGATCCTAAAAATGGGATTTTTTCTTTCCCTTTCTTAAGAGACGTACTTATTAAACCACCAATTACTATCGTATCCCCATCCTTAACGGATACCTCTGTAGTAACCCTCTTCTCCTCAATGCCTGGCCACACGTCTACCTTATTTGGCCAGTCAAGTGAAGAAACCGAAGAATTGATTAAAAGCTGTATATTCTTTAAATCGTCCACTTTTGGGATTATCCGTAATTGTATCCCATAATCTATCCATTCAACAGTTATCTCTCCTTCTCTACCTTTTACAGGGATTGGTGTTTTTCCACCTACATTCACATATGCCTCTTTTCCTGATAAGGTTAAAAGTCTGGGATTTGACAAGACCTTTGATCTTCCCTCCTTTTGTAGGGTCTTTAATTTCCCAAGGAGGGCTATCATTGCCTTTTCAGATGAATAAGGTATCAATCCAATATTAAAGAGTCCATCCTCTGGATATAAAGGAAGTTTAGGGGCATATTCAAAGCTTTCAACCCAGACATCCTTTCTATCTTCTGAGTATGTCCCAAACCACTTAATTCCCAACTCCTCCTTGGCACCCTTGGATATCTCAATCAACTGGAGTTTTACTAAAACCTGTATAGGCTCTTTTACATCAATCAGATTTACCACCTTTTCATAAACCGATTTAGCCAAATCTTCAGCCTTTTCTTTATCATGCTGTGAATTAACTAACCCTTTTAGGATACAACTCTTATCCATTAAACTAAATTCAACATGCTCCAATCCTTTTATTGTCTTTATCCTCTCTAATGGATTTACTACCTCAATCAGATTTATGACCTCTTTAGAAACCGTCTTGCTTAAGTCTTCTGCCTTATTCTTTTCTACGGTAGATGTGACTATCCCCTTTAAGATTACCTTGTCTTCCACAATAGTAAAGGAAACATTTTCTAACCCAGGTACTTCTAACATATTATGGGTCAAATCCTTTGGTTCAATCCTTTTCTCGAGGGGAACATGCTTTTCAATAACATGCACCTTATGACAAACCCTTTCATTTTTTGCCCAAACATATAAAGAGGTCTCCCCTTCCTTCTTCCCATTAATTAAGACCTCGTCCCCGGATACTACTACCACATCAGCGATCTCAGGGGCTCCAATAGCTACCCTTTCTAAATCAGGGACTTTAAGGATTATTGAATCATTGACAAAAACCTTTAGCTCTTTAGCCAAGATAAAACTTTGAAAGGCAAAAAACCATAAAAAGATACAAAACAGACATCCTTTTTTCATAATCTCCCTCATCTCATTTCCACTATCTCTTTCGATACCCTTCTATAGATCTCAATCTTTTTCAATTCTTCCTTTGGTTCTGGTTCAGGGATTATCTTAGGTGGTGCTGGTTTAGGTTTTACTTTTACTTTTGGTTTTGGTTCATAAATGGCTCTTCCGAGTAAGCTATATCTATTTGCTCCTCGGGTTACTACCTCCATTACCTCCTTAGGATTCCGCAATGCTAATTTAATCTGGGCTGATTTATTTATCCCTAACACCAATCTCTCTACATCCTCTAATGGTACAGCTAAGGTTACTGTTTCGAAAGAGATTTCTTCTTCCTCTTCTTCTCCCTTTTCACCCTTCTTGTTTTCACCTTTAGATACCCTTGGCATATACTGCTGACCAATAGCCAAAACCTCTGCCAATTGAATAATTGTCTTACCGAGTTCCTCACCTGCAAAATCCTTATCAAATTTCCCAACTACATCCACCAAATCTCCAGGTTTTACCAAATAAGACACTGCCTCCCCTTTATCCACAACCAAGGTCACAGCCCTTTTTCCTTTGGGAACCTTATAGGCTAATCTAATCTTAAAAGATACCTGATGGGAAAGAATAGGGGAATCCTTTTCTATGGTAGTTTGAGCCATACTTCCTACTACAGAACCTAAACCTTGCAATGCCTCTCTTGGAACTTCAGTCTCTTTTATGGGTTTGGTATAAACCATTGTACTATCTATAATGGTATGGATAGGAATGGTCTGTTTAGCAAATACCACCTCTCTTCGGATTTCACTCTTAGTTACTTGAGGGACTATATCCTCTTTATCTATTGTTTTCAAATAAAAATAGAGCAATGAGATAGTAAAAAGACTCAAAAAGATACCAATGATAATAAAGGTTTTTGCCCGCACCTCTTCCTCCTGATTTATGCCTTTTGTATTCTCATCACACAGGTAACTGGAACCGAAAATCTTGTAGCTTCCTCTCCATATTTAAAGGTTAAATAGAACCTTAGGGGAATAATCACCCCAATTGGTTCGCCAACTACTCGACCTGCAGGGGTTTCAATTTCTATTTCCCCTATTTCCCATTTTAAAAAGTAGGTGTTAACCAAAGCCCCCTTTGCCTCCGCAATCAAGGCACAAATCTCTTCATCGCTTTCCCCTATAGAACCAGCTCTTGCTGCCTCTCGAGAGATGGATAAAACCATTATATAATTATGAAATAATAATCCTATCTCTACTACCCCTATTAAAAAGGTGACTAAAATGGGAATGAAAAATGCTAATTCTATCATCGATTGTCCTTTCTCACCCTTCACAGTATTCTCTCCTCTAAGTACATACTGGATACAACAGGTTTTACAAATTCAATTATGGTGTATCCAAAAAGGTCAACATATACATGATAATTAAAGCCTATTTTAACCATTTTATCAGTCCTTGTAATTTTAATAACCCCTTCCTCTCCGGTTTCTGGATGTTCAATCTTTGAAGATAGGAAATAGGTATCAATCAAGGAATTATATCTTTTATTGATCAGGTTTATAATCTCCGAGTCTGTTTTATCTAAAACACCTGCAATCCTTGCTGCATTCGTGGCTTCACGGGTCATCACTAAATAATTATAGAGAGATAAGCTAAACTCAGCTATTCCAATTATAATAATAAACAGGATTGGCAGGGCTAAAGCAAACTCAACTGTTGACTGCCCCTTTCCTTTCACCATAACTCCCATCCTAAATGTAAAATTACGTATGTTGCTATAGTCCCTAAGAAGATAGCAGTGGTATAGGTATATTTTTCACTATCTCGGGCTTCATCTAAAGAAATATTTGTATAAGAACGTAAAATCAGGGATAGAATAAGGTTTTTACATGTTTTAAAAAGTGCTTCCCTCTTTATCAAATTTATGATCGATAAAATCCCTCCAAAAACTCCGGTAGAAAGCACGGTGTAAAAGATAAATTTTGGACCTTTTAACGCCCCTATAGCTCCTAAGAGTTTCACATCCCCTGCACCAAACCAGCCTAATGCAAATGGTATGAAAAAAAGTGCTATTCCTAATGTGAGACCTCCTAAACTAAAAAGTAGTCCATTCAACCCTTTTAAGCCGTGGATAACAATACCTAATCCAACAATGGGAAGGGTTAATTTATTATAGATTTTTCCATACCTTAGATCAGTATATAGACTCAGAGATATGGTTACAAATAGGAGTAGGTCAACAATCACTTATTCACCTATCAAAATTCAGAAAAATATAGGTAGATCTATGGCTTTTCAACCACATCCGCGATACCCTTTATAAATATCTGTTTTATTATTGGACCTAAGAACACAAATACAACTACTACAATTACGGAAACTAAAGCAATCATCAACCCATACTCTACCATTCCCTGACCTTTCTCATCAAAGAGGAATTTTCGACCTAATCCTTTCAATCTCACTCACCTCCACAAAGATTAACATAGATTATCTTTTTCTAACTTTATTGTACCACATTTTCATTTGTTTGTCAATTCAAATTCAGAATTACTATAACTCCGATATAAGATTACCATGCTAATTATACAAACCCCGTCTCTTTTATCAGAGTTATAAGTTTTTTGAGAAAATTCTTGACATCTAAAACTTGTTTTACTAAAATTAATTGCTAATATCGAAAATTTAGGGACGACATTTGCTTGTACTCCTTCGCGACTACCCGCAGAACAAGTACTGTATGAACCCCCGAGAAAATAGGTTGAATCATGATAGTATAGCTCGGCGGAAGTTCCTAAGGAGTTAGAGACATTTACCTTGCTATGATTTTTTGGTCTTCCTGGTCAGTGGTTGCGGCAAAGGTTTTGAGATCCATAATATGGGATCGCACTATGTGAATGCGTATTGTAACACATTATGGTGCTACCCATAAATTGTGGATACAATTGGAGGTGATGCCTATGTATTGAGGGTTTTTTGGGAGAGGCAATCTCTGAAAATCTGAATAAATAAGGAGGAGGACAATTGATGCGTTTAAAAAATTGGTACGGTGTATGTGCTATCATTTTAATAGTGGCAATGCTTGGAACACCAGTGCTATCTAGTCTTGTCATGGCCCAGGAGTCAGAAGCAATAATTGTTAAAGCAGCGCAGGATGGAGAAAGAGATGCAGAAGCTGAAGTTAACAAAGGCATTTGGTTTATTGCAGGGTGTCTTGGAGGGGTGCCGGGATTAATCGTTTCCTATGTATATACTCCCACTCCACCTTCCGCAAGACTGATAGGTAAATCTCCCGAATATGTAGCCGCCTATTCGGATGCCTACATAAGGAAGGCCAAGAAGATCCAGACAGATATGGCACTAACAGGATGTGGTGTAGCAGCGGCTTCTTATGCGGCTTATTATCTGTTTCTTATAATGTTTGGATGTATTATTTAGCTAAGTAGCGAGTAAAGCTCTACCCTGCTAGTAATAATAAGGAAGAAGGAGAGAAATTTCGACGTAAAAAGGTGTCTCCTTCTTCCTGAAAACTTGGAAAGGAGAACGGTAGATAATGCTTACTGCTTTGGTAGTTGGATTTGTGACCTTAACCGCCTTTACGGCAGACTTCGAAAGGCATGTTATAGAAGGAGATTTTCATGAGACGACAAGCGGCACAGTCTATTATCAGAACTCATCGAAGGTGACTGTGGAGGTCAATGATCCAATAGAGCAAATGATGATTGTGGATGGAAAAGTGATGGATATATACTACCCTCAAGAGGGAAAGGTCTTTCGGATCAAGTCAAAGATGGGATCTCCTCCTCCATTGGTTCAAGGTATAATTACAGCCATCAAGGGAGGGGATGGATTGACTGAGATGGGATATACTCTGGCCGGAAACAAAAAGAAAGAGGATATTCTTTATACATACTGGGAACCCCCAAAAAAAATGAAAAAGTTTTTGGGCATAATTATCTTAGGAATGAAGAAAGGAAGGGTTGTCTATACGGAAGCCAGGACACCTGAAGGAGAAGTTGTTAGTAAGAGTTTTTATCAGGATTATATAAAATTTGGGAACATATGGCTTCCATCTGACATCTATTCAGAATCCTACAGGGATTCCAATATCACCAAGGAGCATATAGTCTATAAAAATTTTACCCCCCATATCCCTAAAAGGGTGCTGAATTTTTCACTTCCAACCTCTATTCATGTCAAGGAGATTAAGTGGTAGTCTCTAAAGTAATACCTCTTTCTTTGATTCTACTTGTTTTATCCTCTCCTCAAAGTTTTGGAGAGGAGTCTTTTGGCCTTCAATTCATTCTAACGTCCAACCCATTGCTTCAACAAGAAAAGAAGCCAGAGGTTACAAAAGAGGAGTCGGAACTCAAACTATTCTTCCTCGGAGGCATTAGATTCTATCAACTCTTTATCTCACCCCAGGATGTGCCAAGTTGTGCATTTTCACCATCGTGTTCTCATTTTGGTCTTGAGGCGATCAAAAGATACAACATCCTGAAAGGCATTCTGTTAACCTCTGATCGACTTCAAAGATGCCATGCCTGGGCAGGAGAATATTATCCCTTAGATGAGAGAAGCAAGAAGGCCGTTGATCCTATAAATAATTATTCGTTTAAGGAGGATAAGTGATTTATGCTCTTCTAATTGGGTGTGTGCTTTTCTTAAGTCAGGGATTGCATGCGGAGGAGTATTATTCACCAGAGAATATCTTGAGGTTTGCTGAACATCTATATGATGAAGGAGATTACTTGAGGGCTGCCTCTGAATACCAGCGGTATCTATTCTTTTCTTCTGAGGATGTAGATCAGATCATCTATAAGATTGGTTTGTGTTATAGGTTGTGTGGAAGGCCACAAAAGGCAATCGATTGGTTTGAGAAGATTCTTAATGAACATCAGGAAAGTAATCTTCTGGGTTCTGCATATTACCAGATCGGATATGCCTATCTTTTGATGGGAGAATATGAAGAGTCAATCTTAAAGATGAAAGAGGGTCTGGGGAGGGTTAAGAAAAAGGAAGAACAGGTAAGGTTTCAGCACCTGATAGGCTTAAACTATCTTAAAGAGAAACAATGGGATAATGCCTATTCTCTGTTTGATTCTTTAAAAGAGCATGATGGTTTAAGAGAATCTTCGCTGAGATTGAAGAGATATGCAGAAGAAGGGGAAAATCTTTCCTATAAAAGCCCTCTCCTGGCGGGTTTGCTCTCTTCCCTTGTTCCAGGGGCAGGTAAGATATACTGTGGCCGAATCAAAGATGGGCTGTATTCCCTTTTCTTTATTGGAACAGCAGGATGGTTAGCCTATAATGGCTTTAAAGTGGATGGAGAAAATTCACTCAAAGGATGGTTATGGGGAATCGGTGGTGGAGTTCTCTATGCAGGAAATATCTATGGTTCCACTATTGCGGCCAAAGTCTGTAATCGAAATCTGGAGGATGAACTCTTTGCAAAGATTCAGATTGAGATTGATCTTTTTAAGTAGCATATTCCTTATGTTATCTTATAACGTTTCAGCAGCCGATCAGGCCTTAGATCTTGCTGAGAGGTTTTTTAGTCAGGAGAACTATGAAGAGGTCATTACAGAGTGCAAACGTTTTATCTTCTTTCACCCAGAGGATAAAGAGGGTATAAGTTATGCATTTTATAAGATTGGTTTAGCCTATGCCTTTTCTTCTAATTGGGACAAGGCAAAGAATGCCTTAAGAGAATCTATTGAGCTTACAGAAGATAGCCGGATTAAGGATGAAAGGAGCGTAGACTTAGGAATTGTATTGATTGCCAACAAAAATTACAGTTTAGGCGAACTTGAATTACTCAAGGTATCTTGTTTTAGCGAAGATGAATCAATAAGAAAGAAGGCCATATATTTCCAGGGGATTGGCTTTCTCTATATGTTTAAATGGAAAGAGGCAAAAGAGACATTTATGAGCTGCTATCCTGGAGATGAAGCAGAGGAACTCAAGGATCAGTTGGAGAAGGCTCAACATCTTGCTTATAAGTCACCAAAAAAGGCGAAGATACTTTCTCTGTTCCTCCCGGGGAGCGGTCAGATTTATGCCGGCAACCTGAAGGATGGTATCTGTGCGTTGCTTCTTAATGGACTGATTGGCGCCTTTATGGTAAGGGCAATTGGTGAAAAAGACTGGTGGGATGCAACATCCCTCTTCTTTCTGTTTCAAAGATACTATCGAGGAAACTTATACCATGCCCAGGAGCAAGCAGAACTGTATAACCAGGAATTGGATCGCAAACAGGCATGGAAGATCTTAAGAACATTAAAGGAAATGGAGTAAGACGTTGATCGTAAAATCTTGTGGCTTAAATAGGTGTAATATTGTTGGCGGGCTAATCTTTTGTTTCCTGCTTGCCTTGTCAGTCTTGAGTTGGGCTGATTCAAACTGGAAGGCGAAAAAGACTGAGCATTTTACTGTTTTCTACAGAGAAGGTTATGAGCAGAACGCAGATGAACTCATAGTAAATCTTGAGCACTACAGAGAGAAGGTTACTAAACTGACTGGAAATAGAGATGATACCCACAGCTTCTTTACCCTCTACGATACAGGCATACTTCCCAATGGATATTACGATCCTATCTTTGACCGAATAGGCATCTTTACCTACCCACCCCAGAAAAGGTTCATCTCATCGGTCGAGAATTGGTCTCGTATGGTAGGGGTACATGAATATACCCACAAGATGCATATTACAAACACAAGCGTAATCCCTAAGATGGCAACCACCTTCTTTGGCACGCCTTTCTATCCTAACCTCTGGACTCCGGGCTGGGTACTTGAAGGAATAGCTGTTTATTCTGAATCTTCCCTTTCTCCTTATGAAGGTAGACTGAACGATGGTTATTTCAGTTCTTATGTTAAAGCCAGGGCAAAAGAGGGGAGATTTCCCAGTCTTAATACTATGACCCATTCACCATTTGAATACCCTCCTTACGAAAATATTTATATCTATGGTGGCCGATTCCTTCAATATCTTGCCATAAGGTATGGAGAAGATAGGTTTTCTCGGTTTTTCTCTTATATAGGTGGCTCTATTTTCTCCTATCTTGGTCCTGTATTTCCATATCTTGGTCTTGATGATGCCGCAAACTCGGTCTATGGTAGTTCAATAAAAAAACTCTTTTCCGAGTGGAGACGCTATGAAAAAGAAAACGCTATGGAATGGAGAACAGAGGGTGAAAGGTTGACCAGGCATGGTTGGGAAATAGCCTATCCTATTCTCAACCAGGGAAAGCTTTATTATGTTCGGGAGTATGCCAGGAAGACAGGGGCATACACATACTTCAATTTTTGTGAGATTGTGGCCAGGAATTTGAGTTCAGGAGCAGAGAGAGTAATCGTCTCCCTGACCAGTAATATTCATACACCCTTGCGAATTGAAGGTAAGAAGCTCTACTATGGTGTATTTGAGATAGAAAGAGGTTATAAGAGCAGCCCTTTTCTTGGCTTTGGGATAGTCTCTTCAATCTACGAAAAAGACCTTAAAACAGGCGGGAAAAGAGTACTTTTCAAAGATGAGGTTCGTTCCTTTTCTCCTATCTCTTCCGATGAGATACTCTATGCTAAAGATACAAAGAATGGATTTGGCTCATCTGTCTTCCTCTATTCAAAGAAGGAGAATAAGAAAAGACTATTGTTTACCACTTCCTATCTTATTTCAGAGATACTCCCTACCCGGGAAGGAATATTTGCAGTAGCCCGAAAGAACTGGGAGAATTGGGGTATATATAGGCTTGAAATCGAAGAAGGCATCCTAACGCCAGTTATTGACACCCCTTTTAATGAGGCCAATATCTCTTTTGATGGGGATAAACTCTACTTTGTGGCCAATTATGAAAGGAATTATCGTATCTATGCTTATGACCTGAAGGAGAAAAGATTATTTCGCCTAACCGAGAATGGTTATGCCGACTACCCTATAGTTGATTCAAAGGGAAACAGACTCTACTTTGTCGGACTTACCTCTGAGGGATTTGATATCTTCTGTAAGGGCCTGGATTTGAAGGGAGTTGCAATTCCTGAATATGAAAAGTCGAAAATACCCACTTTCTTTACTCTAAAGGCCCAGGAAGTAGGCTATGCAGAAAACCTCAAGACCCTCCTCCCAAAGGTTCATATCCCCTTTCCTGTGGGTATCTTCCTTATGGGAGGAGATGCAGTAGGGGAGAATCAATACATCCTTATGCCTTACCTTGATGTGAATTCTACCAAGGACCAGGATGTAAGACTTGGCTTAGTGGCAATCATGTCGTCCAACTTCTTTAAACCTTCTATTTTCTATCTTGGATTTGCAAATGATGAGTCGCTAAATATAGGATGGAAATATCCACTGCTTATGCGCCTTGCACCTGGATTATCCAATCTTACTGTATCATTAGAGGCCGGACGTCAAGATAAATTCAAGGAGAAATATATCACCCCTGGCATAGGCATTGGCCTTCGATTTCCACGGTGGGATGCCAATTTGCTAACCAGATACTATGTAGGATCAGAGACTGCTGGATTAAGGATTAGTTCCTCTCTCAGAAGATATATCTCAAATAGCCACCTTAAGCTTTTAGCGGACTACGACTATCAGAAGAAGATAACACCTCGCACCTCCAACATAAGTGTCGATAATCTCCTAACCCTTGAATACTCTCTTCCCCTGTTTAAGATAAGAAGAGGCTCGTGGAACCCAAATATCTACTTTGAGGATCTCTCTTGCCTCTTTTTTGCCGAAGGGTCTTTTGAAGATTCCCACTATGGTGTGGGTGTGGAATTAAAACAAGAGGTGAGCCTATTTCTTGGAAATATAAAATTTCCTATCCATTTAGGTTGTGGAATAAATAAAGATGGTAAAGGGACAGTTTATTGGGGGCTTGGAAGGAAGATTATGACTCTTTTTAAAGGCACAGCAGTTGTAGAAAAACACAGCAATTCTAAAGA
>JASEIO010000070.1:0-145 GCA_030017475.1 bacterium
TTGGAGTAGCAGTTGGAGATGGAAGAGGCGATGGGGTTTCGAGGGTTTATGGAGCAAATGAGGACGGTCATATCTATGAATTTTCCTGGACAGGAAGTTCCTGGATAAAACAGGATTTGGGTTCTGGTGAAATGAGTATGCTTGG
>JASEIO010000070.1:245-4409 GCA_030017475.1 bacterium
AGTAGCAGTTGGAGATGGAAGAGGCGATGGGGTTTCGAGGGTTTATGGAGCAAATTGTGACAAGCATATCTATGAATTTCCCTGGACAGGAAGTTCCTGGGAAAGAATGGATTTGGGTTCTGGTGGTGGGTATGGTATGTTTGGAGTAGCAGTTGGAGATGGAAGAGGCGATGGGGTTTCGAGGGTTTATGGAGCAAATGGGAACATCTATGAATTTTCCTGGAATAATCCACCTACACTTACCTGGACAGGTGAAATAGGCTATAACTTAGATGGATTAAATAAAGAAACAGGCAATCCCTTAACAAGGTTTGTTTATCGTGTAAAATACGAAGATACGGATAATGATGCCCCAAAATCAGACTATCCAAAGGTCCACATCAAAAAAGGTGGAGAAGAGATCTCAGGAAGTCCATTTACAATGGCTGAGGTTGACCCTGGGGATAAGACTTATAGTGATGGCAAATTATATACCTACTCCACAAAGTTATCTCCTGGCACAGATTATACCTATTATTTTGAGGCCTACGATTCCTGGGATGCTAAGGCAATAGGTGACCCAACAAGTGAAATCGATGCCCCAGATGTAAGTTTAGAGACTCAAAGTGGCAAAGTAAAAATTCAGGGTGGGGGAAGAAGGTTATGTAAATCCAGAAAAAAGATTACCGACTGGATTATTCAATAGGAATAACCTCTGATCTTGATACTCCATACAGGGTTTCCCTGCAAATAGGATTTTAATTTTACTTAGTGTCTACTGAAAAGGTAGATTGGATAGAATTTTGGATTTAGGATTTTTCCAAACGATAGTAGAGGCTTAATCTTGAGAAAGCCTATCGCTTTGTCCTTACTTTCCTTTTTTCGATTCTTTAGGAGCGAAAAACCTACAACCTTCCCCACTGGCTTCAAATACTACAAGGGAGGGGTTCTTTCTTGATTTAAAACTGAATGCCCCACATGCATAAGGGAAGTTTACATCCCAGGTGATCTTATAAAACTTGCACCTGTAACATTGGATCTTCTTCATCTGAAATCCACTGAAAAACCCTTCTTGGATGTTTATGGGCTTCACTCGAGAATACAATTTCTTTTTATCATATATCAAAGATAAATGCAAGGAAAAATTAAGGAGGCACTAAATCGTGCATTAAAAATTGGCCTCGACTTAATCTAACCTGTAAATAAATCTTGAGAGTGGTTATGTATAGAAAGGCACCTTTTGTAATGATTATACTCTTTGGAATAATCCTTTTTGGATGTGGTAAAAAACAAAGAGACTTCGACACACTTTATCTTAGATTATCAAGTGATGTAACTACTTTGGATCCCGCTTTGGTTGTGGATGTCTCAGGTGGGATTTTAACCTCGAAGTTGTTTAATGGTCTTGTTCGGTATGATGACAAGATGAATCTAATAGGTGACTTAGCAGAGAGATGGGAGATATCAGAAGATGGCTGCACCTATACATTTTATTTAAAACAAGGAGTAAGATTTACTAATGGAAGAGAACTTACCTCCTATGATATTAAGTACTCTTTTAAAAGGGTTTTAGACAAGAAGACAAGGTCTCCAAGAACATGGGTTTTTGATCGTATCCTTGGTGCAACGGAGTTTATGGAAGGAAAGGTAAAGGATGTAATTGGACTGGCGGTAAAGGATAAATATACCATTGAGATTACTCTAAAAGAGCCATTTTCGCCTTTTTTAGGATTTTTGGCTATGCCTACAGGATACATAGTTCCAAAAGAGGAGGTAGAGAGATATGGATCAGGGTTTTCTCAACATCCAGTTGGCACAGGTCCATTTAAGCTGAGAGAATGGAGACATGATGAAAGGATAGTCTTAGAACAAAATGAAGACTATTTTGACGAAAAGGCCAAGGTTAAGAGAATTGAGTATAGAATAATCCCTGAGGAATTAACTGCCTTAGCTGAATTTGAATTGGGTAAGCTTGATATTATGGGATTACCTTATGCAGAATTTTCCCGCTTTATGGAAAATCCCAAATGGAGACCTTATATCAAAAGTCAAATAGGATTGAATGTATATTACTTAGGATTAAATTGTCAAAGATCGCCTTTTTTCAATGTAAAGGTACGTCAAGCCATAAACTATGCTATTGACAAAGATGGCATCTTAAATACCATCCTAAAAAACCAGGCAGTATTAGCTCATGGATCAATCCCACCTACAATTCCTGGATATAATAAAGAGATTAATCCATATAATTATGATCCTGAGAAAGCAAAAAGGTTGTTAAAAGAGGCTGGTTTTAAAGATGGATTCCGAATGACCATTTATCAAACCCAATCGAAAGAGGCGCTACAACTTGTAGAGATTTTTCAGGATCAGTTAAAGAAGGTAGGGATAGAGGCGCATATTGTACAAAGGGAATGGAGTGCTTATAAGGATGCAATAAACAAAGGAGAGCCAGATTCCTTTTATTTAGCATGGATTGCTGATTATCCAGATGCAGAAAATTTCTTATACCCTCTCTTTCACTCTAAAAATCTTGGGGCACCAGGAAATAGAGCAAGGTTTGTAAATAAAAGGATAGATAAAATGATTGAAGAGGCGATAAAGACAACCAATTCGGAAGATAGAATAAGGCGATATAGAGAAATTGAAAGGATTATTAATCAAGAAGCACCCTGGGTTTTCTTATGGCATAAAAAGGAATTCGTAATACATCAACCATGGGTTAGAAACTATAAACCTCATCCAATCTATAATGCAGATAAAGGGACAGGTGTAGAGATTATCCGAAGACCTTGAGGTTAGATGTTAGGTTATATCGGTAAACGTTTATTGGCTACTATTCCTGTGCTACTTGGTGTAATAACTGTAACCTTTTTGCTTATCTATGTTGTTCCAGGTGATCCAGTTTTGAATATGGTTGGAGAAAGGACAACCGATGAAGTGATTAAAGGATTAACAGAGGAGTATGGATTTGATAAACCTTTGTGGGTCCAATATGGGAGGTATTTGAATAGGATATTACACCTTAGGCTTGGGCGTTCGCTTTTAACGAGACAAGAGGTTTTGAAAGAGATTTTGGAGAGATTCCCTAATACCTTATTGTTAGCAACTACAAGCATGATACTTTCCATAATATTTGGTCTATCTATTGGAATCTTAGCCTCTATTAAAAAGGGTACGGTTTTTGATTATATAAGTAGTCTATTTGCTGTATTTGGGATTTCTGCACCTGTTTTCTGGCTTGGAATCATACTCATTTTTATATTCTCTATCTGTCTAAAATTACTTCCTGCCGTAGGGATGGGCGGAGGAAATCCTCTCTACCTTATCCTACCTTCCTTAACCCTGGCCACAAGATCAATTGCCTTTATTTCAAGAATAACCCGCTCAAGCATGTTAGAGGTTTTGGGAGAGGATTATATTAGAACTGCCAGGGCAAAAGGATTACCAGAATGGATAGTTATTTTTAAGCATGCATTGAAGAATGCCTTAATTCCAGTTATTACCTTAGTTGGTTTAGACTTTGGTTCATATCTAAATGGTTCAGTTTTAACAGAGACCGTATTTGGATGGCCAGGTATTGGAAGGTATTTTGTTACGGCAGTTTTTAAAAGGGATATAAACGTTATCATGGGAACGGTTTTGTTTGGAGCTGTAATAATTATCTTTATAAATTTGGTAGTGGATATAATGTATAAAGTGATTGATCCAAGAATAAGATTATTACGGAACGAATTATGAGAGATAGAACCTTCAAAACCAAGATAATCTTAATCAGTTCATCCATTATTATCTTATTAATTATTACCTCGATCCTTGCACCTATCATTTCACCCCATAATCCATATATGATTGATTTATCTAAGGGTTGTCAGTCGCCAAGCTTGGAACATCCATTTGGAACAGACATTAATGGGCGAGATATCCTCTCAAGAACTCTATATGGTATGAGGATATCACTACTTGTTGGATTTTTAGCTACCTTTATCTCTATGGGCGTTGGTTTAGTATTTGGAGTATTGGCTGGATATTTTGGGGGAATGATTGATAGATTGATTATGAGAATTGTGGATGTAACCCTTTCATTTCCCAGTTTGCTCCTTTATATTGGAATTTCTGTATCCATTGGTGAAAGTTTACCTACCCTTTTCATTGCCTTGGGTTTATATGGATGGGCAGGATTTG
>JASEIO010000071.1 GCA_030017475.1 bacterium
ATGTTTTAATTATTAGTTATTTCATGGCTCTACAAAGATGTGGGTAAGTTTCAGATTCAATGGTTGCAATCTTCATACAGTATGTATTATAATTTTAAACATCGAAGATCGGGACATTTGTTTCAGGGGAGGTTTAAGAGTATTGTAGTGGAAAAGGAAAGAGATAAGTAAATTCCTGTGGAGAGGAAGATAAGAGCAGAAGGAGAGATAGAAAGGGTTATAGAAGCGGTAGAGAGAGAATTTGCCAGGAAGGTTAAAAAACTCATTCATACTATGCAGTAGGTTCAATTCACAATTCAAGATGTGACCCCTATAGCCTTTGACCCCTATAGCTATATAGCTATGATTATATAGCTACTAGCTACTGATTATAATAAGTATATGGATATTCAGCAGGAGATAAATTTTGCGATCAAGGAAGAATTTGAGAAACGTAAAATAGAGTTTGCTTATCCTACGCAGATGCTGTATGTGGAGAAAGCCTAAAATAACCCGGATTATCAATAAATGAAAAGACGCATAAAAGAGCAAAGTGTCATTTTTTACAGTGTAGCAAAATGGGTATTCTTATCGGTTATTGTAGGGTGCATGGTAGGGGCATCCACCGCAATATTTCTCAAGGCATTAAACTGGTCATCAAATGCGGCCAGTTTGCATAAGTATTATTTCCTTCTTTTACCTCTCGCTTTATTCTTGAGCGCACTCATTATTAAATCTCTTGCTCCGGACGCCGAAGGCCACGGCACGGAAAAAGTTATCGAAGCTATTCACAAGAATAATGGAATTATTAAAGCCGCTGTTGTGCCGGTGAAGCTCGTTTCGACCATTATCACAATCGCTTTAGGTGGTTCTGCCGGTAAAGAGGGGCCCTCCGCCCAGATCGGTGCGGGTATCGCTTCGACATTTGCAAGATTATTCCGCTTTGACACGTACGACCGCAAGAAACTGGTCATCTGCGGTATTAGCGCCGGGTTTGCTTCTGTTTTTGGGACTCCGATTGCGGGGGCTCTGTTCGGGGTAGAGGTGCTTTTTGTGGGCACTATTCTCTATGACGTTATGTTGCCGTCTTTTATTGCTGGTGTGATCAGCTATAACGTTTCCTCGGCGCTTGGTATTTGTTACTTTCACCATACGCTTGCGACACCGCTCAATTTTTCAGCCGTGTTTTTCTATCAGATTCTTCTTGCCGGAGTATTTTTTGGTTTGTGTTCGTTCTTTTTGATTGAAATGCTGAGTATGGGCAAGAAGGTTTCGGAGAGAATTAAAATCTGGAAGCCGTTAAAAGGTTTAATAGGCGGGGCAATTTTGATCGTGGTTGCATTGTTGTCTTCTACGGATTATTTAGGCCTCGGGCTTAATTCAATAGAATCTTCTTTAAATGGGCAGTCCCTTCCTTGGTATGCGTTTATCCTTAAATCGTTTACGACCAGTATGACGCTGAATTTCGGCGGTAGCGGTGGAATCGTAACACCGATATTCTTTGTCGGCTCCAGCTCCGGGAATATATTCGCTCAGGTGTTGCATCTTGATATTATACTTTTTTCTGCTTTAGGTTTTGTCGGGCTTCTTGCGGGAGCGGCCAATACCCCGATTGCCGCCAGCATCATGGCCATTGAGCTTTTCGGGCCTCAAATAGCGCCCTATGCGGCTTTAGTGTGCGTGATCAGCTTTCTTATGACTGGCCACAGAAGTGTTTATCCCTCACAGATATTGGCGTTTAAGAAATCAAAATTGATCGATATTGAATTAGGTAAAGAGATCAAAAAATCAAAGCCAAAGATTTAGGATTTTTCGGCGATGGGGTTCGCCGTTAACCGCCCCAACAGGGCTGATAACTCTTACTTAAACAAAAAGGGTATTAGTCTATGTTGAGGTTTTTTATTATCGGATTGGGCGGAGCGATTGGGACGATCCTCCGCTACATCTTTCTCTGGGGCATTGTTGACCGGTTTGAAATCTCTCCAGATATCAGGCTCTTTATCTTTATCGGTATCTTAGGCGGTTATACGACGTTCTCCACGTTTAGTCTTGAGACATTTAACTTAATAAGAGACGGCGAATATAATCAAAGACTCTAAAAGTTCAATCTCCACCACAGGTAATTATGGATGCAAAATAGGAAAAATCAACATCTAGTGACAAACTCAAAAATTAAGTATCGTAATATCAATATGTTACAAATTTTGCTGTTGATGTAGGTTCCTATATCAGAATAAAACAACAATTGGAAAAGGCATTTAATACCAATAGGTTGTAGAAATTCCGAGACGTACACTTAGTACACAGTTAGTTCCCCATTAACCAATTTAGCTACCCTATCTGCCCTCTTGGCTAAATCCTCATCATGGGTTACCAAAACCAATGTCGTTTTATTTTCTCGAACAAGCCTTTCCAATAGATTGATTACTTCTTCTGAATTCTCTGAATCTAAATTCCCAGTTGGCTCGTCAGCAAATATGTATTCTGGTGTATTAACCAATGCCCGAGCTACAGCTACCCTTTGTGATTCCCCACAGGATAATTGATCAGATCTATGGTGAATCCGTTCTTCTAAACCTACCTTTCGTAAGTAAAGTTTCCCTATGCCCTCTGCCTTTTTGTAATTCAATCTATTTATAAGGAGTGGCATCATCACATTCTCTAAAGTAGTAAATTCTGGAAGCAGGTGATGAAACTGGAAAACAAATCCGATTCTATTTCTTCGGAATTTAACTAAGTCTCTGTCCTGTAAGGTAAAGATATCTTGATCATTTAGGAAAACTTGCCCTTTATCTGGTCTATCTAACCCACTTAATAGATTTAAAAGGGTCGATTTTCCTGAGCCACTTACACCTGTCACTACAAAAAACTCTCCCTTTTTTACTTCCAGATCCACCCCTTTTAAGACCTCAAATTCACCTTCACCTGATTTATAAGACTTATGCAAATCTCTTACACTTATAGCAAATTTATTCATACCGAATTGCCTCAACGGGTTGGATTTTTGCTGCATTTCTGGCTGGATAGATAGTAGCAATTAGGGATAGAAGTATTGTTGCTATCCCAATGTAGATAAGGTCCTTACATTCTAAATGAATAGGAAGGTAGCTAATATAGTATATATCACTTGGTAGTTTTATAAATTGATAATGGGAGAGGAGAGTACATCCCAAGATCCCAAATAAAAAACCAAAGATTGTCCCGAGGATTCCAATTAATAGTCCCTCAATTATAAAAATGGTTTGGATGCTTCCACTTGATGCCCCCATTGATTTCAAGATACCAATCTGTTTTGTCTTTCTCATAACGCTCATAATTAGGGTTGTAAGGATATTAAATACTCCTACAAAAACGATTAAGGAAAGGGCAATAAATGTGACTACCTTTTCAAGCCTTATAGCAGAGAAAAGGTTTCGATTCATTTCCATCCATGTCCTAACCCAATAAGAATATCCTAAATAGGCTTGAATTTTGTGGGCTATCTCTTTGGCTTTAAAGATATCTTTTATTTTTACAGAGATACCAGTAACTGACTGATTTAATCCAAAAAGGCGCTGTGCAGTTTCTAAGGATACAAAACATAATGAGGCATCATAATCATACATCCCTGAAGAGAATAGTCCACCTACCCTGAATGAATCTGTGCGAGGGACCAGTGAGAATGGAGTGATTAAGGTCTTTTTAATCTTATGAGGTGAAATTAATACTACCTTATCTCCAAGAGATACCCCTAAAAGCTTAGCCAATTCTACACCAATTACTATTTCTTTATCCCCTCTAAAATCCAATGTCCCTTTTTGGATATAATTTTTTAACTCAGTTACATCCTTTTCATATCTTGGATTTATTCCTTGAATTACAACTCCCATAACTTCTGAACCTGATGATAAGATTGCTTGACCCGATATATTTGGAGAACAACCCAAGATATCGCTACTTACCTTCTTGATTTTCTTAATAAGTTCTAAATGATTAGAGAGAGAGCCACCTGGATTAAGGACAAAGATGTGTGCCTTTGTCCCTAATATCTTTTCCCTTAAATCCCGAGTAAACCCATTCATTAAACCTAAGGCAATAATTAAAGCTGCTACCCCTATAGTAACCCCTAAAATAGATATCAAGGTAATAAATGATATAAACCTTTCCCGTCTTTTAGCCTTTAAATACCTCCAGGCGATAAAACCTTCATAAAACATAGCGATTACCCTTTATCCTAAACCTTATATAGGTTTAGAAAAATAACTATATCACAGAGGCTTGAGGTTGTCAACTGGAAAAAGATTGAGGTATGGCTGGCATAGGTACATGGTATCCAGTCTTGTAATAATTGTCAAACAATATT
>JASEIO010000072.1 GCA_030017475.1 bacterium
AATATTGTTTGACAATTATTACAAGACTGGATACCATGTACCTATGCCAGCCAAAAAAATGTTACAAAATAATATTGCAAATTTAGATAAGATGGTGTATAATTAGAATCGTTAAAAAAGGGGGGGAGAGGAGATTTATGATTCAACAAACACTTGTCTTGATAAAACCAGATGGATTGAAGAAGTCATTGACTGGAAATATATTGACCAGGCTTTCTGAAACGAAATTAGAGATAGTTGCAGCAAAGATCGTTCGGGTATCCCGCCAGTTAGCTGAGGAGCATTATAGACATATGCGTGATAAACCCTTCTTTGAGGAACTCATCAAATATATCCAGGGAGAACTCCATGACCGAAGAAAGGTTTTAGCTATGATTTACTGGGGAGAGGATGCCATCAATAAGGTGAGAGTATTAGCTGGAGCCACAAATCCAGAAAAGGCGGATCCTGTGAGTATAAGGGGAGCCTATGGTAGAATTACCACTTTAGGTGTCTATGAGAATGTGATTCACACCTCCACAAATGAAGAAGAGGCAGAGCGGGAAATAAAGCTCTGGTTTAACCCGGATGAGATAATAGTAGACATTTACCCAACAAAGATAGTGACGAAAGAGAAGGTGGAAATCAAGGTTTGGGCCTAAAATCATAAGTATATTTGCCACGGATAAATCAGAAGACAGATTTAAAAAAGATTTCTGACTTCTGTAGATTATCCGTGGCAAATTTTTGAAAACGAATAAGGTACAAAGATGATCTCACGCCGAATGGATAAGATTGACTCATCTGGTATTAGAAAGGTGTTTAATCTTTCGAAGGAGATGAAAAATCCAATTGATTTGAGCATAGGGCAGCCTGATTTTGATGTACCGGATAGGATTAAAGAAGAGGCAATAAAGGCGATGCGGGATGGTTTTAATAAATATACCAAAACAGAGGGTATTCCTGAACTAAGGAAGAGGATAGCAAAGAAGCTGAAAGAGGAGAATAATATCCAAGTATCTCCAGATAATATCTTAGTCACATCTGGTGTTTCTGGTGGTTTACTTCTGGCATTTAATGCCTTGTTAGATAAAGGAGATGAGGTTATCATTCCAGATCCCTATTTTGTTATGTATAAGCATCTGGTCAATTTTATAGAGGCAGTTCCAAGATATGTAGACACATACCCAGATTTTGGCTTAGATATTGATAGAATCAATCGCGCTATCAATAAAAAGACCAAGGTAATAATACTCAATAGTCCAGGGAATCCAACAGGTAATGTCTATTCTAAGGAGGAACTTGAGCAAATTCGAGACTTGGCTAAAGAGCATGATTTAGTGATCATTTCTGATGAGGTTTATGAAAAGTTCATTTATGAAAAGGCGTATTTTAGTATTGGAAGTATTTATGAAAAGACAATTACCTTAAATGGTTTCTCTAAGGCATATGCAATGACTGGTTGGAGGATAGGGTATGCCGCTGGACCTTTGGAAATTATCCAGGAGATGGCTAAACTTCAGCAGTACAGCTTTGTCTGTGCCCCTTCATTTGCACAAAAGGCTGCTCTTATTGCCTTAGATTGCGATGTTTCAGAACATATAAAGAGGTATAAAGAGAAGAGGGATTTAGTGTATGCAGGATTGAAAGACCATTTCCATGTTCAAAAACCAAAAGGTGGTTTTTATATATTTCCTGAGGTTAATAAAAACTTAAGTGCTACTGAATTTGTGAAGAAGGCGATTGAAAATAATGTGTTAATCATCCCTGGAAATATATTCTCGGAGAAGGATACAAATTTTAGGATTTCATTCGCCACATCGAATGACATAATTGAAAAAGGTGTGGAGATCTTAAATGAAATATCAACCTCATAACGTCTTTTAACTTTCACGTTACACTAACCCTCATCAATATGGGCTTCGTTACGCCACCATATAGCCTAAAATTTTGACCTCTGTAAATTATCCGTGGCTAAAATATCCTCTTCTCGAGTGCTTTTAAAAGATATTGACATAAGGTTTCTCTTCTAGTATAGTTATGGGTAAACAAAAGGTAAAGCATGCAAAACTTAAAAAGGATCTTAAGTAAGATAGATGGATGTGGGTATAAGGTTTATAAGAGAATAGAAGGTACCTATAAAGCATCGGATTTTACCTTATATATTGACCATGTTCAATCAGATCCCTTTGCTCCTCCAACTCAAATAAGGATTCGGGTTTCTCAAGATAAAGCCAATTTTCCAGAAGAAACATATACTCCTAAGATTAGAAATATCGGGTTAGTTGATTACTTAACTCGTCAAGTTTGGAGAAATATCCAGATATCTACCCAGGGTAAAAGGGGAACTGGTAAAAGTGGGTTGATCTTTATTGATAAAGGGAAACAACAGGTATTAGAAAGAAACTCTATTATTATCAACCATCGTTTTGTGGAAGCAAGGATTGGGATAGGATTACCAGCAGCTGGAAGGAGAATCTTGGGGAGAGAGGCATGGCAGATTTTAGGAGAGGTGATTCCAAAAATAGCCAAGGCTTCTTTAATTTACAACAACCTAAATCAAGGGGAACTCATGTACTTTATTAAATCAGTAGAAGATCAAGAGTTTTTGCGTTCCTGTTTACCAAAGAAGAGATTGGTCTCTTTTATTGCCAATCAATCTCTCCTTCCCAGAGTAAGTGGAGTGGATGATCGTCCCCTTAAGGATGGCATTCCCTTCGTTTCTCCTTCTCAATTAGAGGTATGGTTCGTCCTTCCTAATCAGGGTAAAATAAAAGGTATGGGGATACCAGAGGGAGTAACCTTGATTGTTGGTGGTGGTTATCATGGAAAATCAACCTTGCTTAGAGCCATTCAGTTAGGTGTCTATAATCATATCCCGCATGATGGAAGAGAAAGGGTAGTAACAATCCCAGATGCAGTAAAGATAAGAGCTGAAGATGGACGAAGGGTAGAAGGGGTAGATATCTCCCCTTTTATTAATAATCTACCAAATAATAGGCCAACCGAAAGATTTTCTACTGAAAATGCAAGTGGATCAACTTCTCAAGCAGCTAATATTATAGAGGCATTGGAAATGGGAGCGCGTCTTCTCTTAATTGATGAAGATACATCAGCCACTAACTTTATGATACGAGATGAAAAGATGCGAAGGTTAGTACATAAAGAGCCAATTACACCATTTATTGATAAAGTAAAGGCCTTATATAAAGATTATGGTGTTTCCACTATCTTAGTTATGGGTGGTTGTGGTGATTACTTCCAGGTTGCAGATACAGTGATTATGATGGAAGAATATGAACCACGGGATGTAACCCAAGAGGCCAAACATATTGCTTTGTCTTTTAAAGAGCTCAAAGGAGCGATTTTTGGAAAGATAAACAGCCGATCCCTTTTCCTTGGGAAACCAGATTCAGATCGAAAATTTAAGATTTCCACTAAGGGACAAAATACTTTACTCTATGGCAAAGATCCTATTGACCTTTCTGCAGTAGAACAGATAGTTGATGAGAGTCAAACTCGAGCCATTGGATACGCCATCTATTACTTGGTTAAAAATGGCTACCTTAATGGACAAATGAGTATAAGAGAGGCATTAGACCAGTTGATACTGGAATTGGAAGAAAAAGGGTTGGATATGCTATCTCCTTTTGGACACAGAGACTATGTTTTACCGAGGAAACATGAAATTGCCTGCGCTATCAATCGATTAAGAAGTACCCATCTTTCGCACCCTGAATGTGCAAAATCTGGGTAATATAATCCTATTTTTTACCCATAGCATTAACTTTTCTTGCCATTCTTGATTTTTTTCGATTAGCTTTATTCCGATGGATAACCCCTTTTATAACTGCCTTATCTAATCTTGATGAAAGCCTTTTTAATTCTTCCATGGCTTCTTCTTTATCTCCTTTTTGTATGCATCCCTCAACCTTCTTAGTTAATGTCTTTAGAGTTGACTTTATTGCAACATTCCTCATCCTTCTTTTTTCATTTTGCCTGACCCTTTTTAAAACTGATTTATGAACTGGCATTTTAACCTCCCTGTCCTTTTTCTTTTAAAAAAGAAAAAGCGACACAAAAAGAAAACTTTAGGTAGATATTGATTAATCCATAGCTATTAGGAAATTGCAAGTTGTTTTTTTCTATTTTCCATAGTATACCAAGGTAATATGTAAAATGTCAATAAAATATAATGTGTAGGATGGCTGGCATAGGTACATGGTATCCAGTCTTGTAATAGTTGTCAAACAATATTTC
>JASEIO010000073.1 GCA_030017475.1 bacterium
GGTAAATTTGAAAAACTTGCAATCAGATTAACCCCTTGATTTGTGCAACGGTGCCGCAGAAAACTCGGTGAAGCGTCAAAAATTTTGCTTGACAATATCTAAGAAAAATGTGTAAGTTAGGGGAAGTAGAGAGAGAGGAAGGTAGTACCAGAATGGAACCAAGTATAAATGGGGTCCATTATAGAGTGTCTTTCTTGCCCTTGGAAGATAAAGGCAAGGCTATATGGTATTTTAAAAAGACACATAAAGATCAAAGGAATTTTAATTTCCCACCTTTTCCAAGATTAGAACATTTTTGGTGTTGACAAGTTTTCTTTTTCTTGCGGTGGCAAAAGAAGCATAGGGATTTGATTATCTAAGGATCACCTATCTATCAGCTAATCCCTCAACCATCCCTGAGGGAGGCTCATCTACCATTATTTATCCTTAAAAGAACATGTCGACTGGGGAGGTTTATGGGGTGGTATCGGTTGGACAGAGCAACCCACCGTCCGAATTGAGATAGCTGATAGAACCCTTTGGCCAAATCTTACCTGGTCTTACATCGGCCCGGTAGGAAGTGAGTGGTTCTGGATACCTTTTTGGGGAGGGATACTTCTTTACTATTATCAAGATAGCTACTGGATATTTAAAACTGTCTGGGATGGAAGAGATAAGGAGGGCAATCTTGTTGGGCCAGGTGAGTATACTTATAAGGCCTCAGCCATCCTTCCCTTTGGAGTAGCATCTTCAAAGGAGGGAAAGATAACTGTGATTTCACCGATAACGATATGCGACAGTAATTGGAATGAGCTTCTATGGAATACAGTATTAAAGGTAGGAGACACCCTCTATCTTCAAACAAGCCAAAGCAGAAGGAAATCCCACTCTTCAGGAGAGCATAATAGTAACCGTAAAAAGCAATATAACCAATCCAGATGGTATCCATGTTGCCTTAATAGAGACCACACCCACAAGCAATCTCTATTGTGGATCGACTGTGATTACCTCCTTATTAGTAGCTGAAGGTGAAGATGGAGTAGATGAATTTGCTGATGCCGATGTTACCGCCCCGAATGATTCAGATGCCTTTTCTGCTGGAATGTCTCCCAGAAAGAATATGAGTGAGGCAAGGAAGGAAGGAGATGAAAAAATATGATCCCCCCAGTCAACATTGCCTTTATGCAGGCAGCAGGGATAGAGAAGATAACCGCAACCTATGAAGGTTTAAGTGATACAGCCTTTGTCAAGAACCAGGCTGATTGGTTCTATTATTCAGGACATGCCCTTCACTCCCTTGAACGAATGATGATGGGAGATACCAGTTTCAGCTTTGGTCCTCCTGAAGCAAACACCCATTGGAATGAAGACTTACAAATAGTCATCCTGGCTACCTGTAGTATGATTGATGTCAATGATTATCTTGGCTACTTTGATGATGATGGAGATGGAACTCCTGAAGTAGGACCGGTAAGTAAAATTTTTCCTGGTGAGAAACTGGCAAATACAGGACCAAAATATCTATTGGGATACAATGCGAAATCTCCAGGAAAAGGAATGGATACGATA
The DNA here is from genome assembly GCA_030017475.1 of bacterium. Taxonomy (GTDB): domain Bacteria; phylum UBA9089; class JASEIO01; order JASEIO01; family JASEIO01; genus JASEIO01. The sequence continues at coordinate 1,549 of JASEIO010000073.1, forward strand.
ATAATTAATGAATGGCTGGGTTCTTATCCTGCTCTTGGGATTACTAAAGCATGGTTGAAAGTAAATGCTGATCATGATGCTGTCTATGCTTCTGCTATAGATGAAAGAGGTTATTGGTATTTGATACCTTATCTTTTGGCAGTGACCCTCGCACATTAGCAAAAGAGCAGTATGACTATGCCCAGTCATTAGAGAAAGGTAGTGATCTGTATGGAGCTATCAAGGAGTATGTAAATGTATATAAATATCCTGTCCTGATGCAGTTGACTGGTGCTACATAGCCTTCAAGAGGATTCAAGATATTATTCATAGAAAGATTGTAGATAAGCATGGACCTGAGGTTGATAACTTTGTCTTGCCAATTATAGAATATTATCAACAAGTCATTCAGGATAATCCTGGTACAGAAGAAGCTGCTTTAGCCCAGTTTGCAATAGGAATTATTTATAGTAATGACTGGTATCAACATGTCAAAGAGTTTGACTTTAGACGAGTTACTCAAGAATTCCAGAAAATGATAGATAACTATCCTCAATCTAAGTTAAGGCCGCTTGCCCTCCTTGAAATAGGCGATTCTTATAGAGGGTTGGGTTATTATAAGTATGATGATTATCCAAAATCTATTACTATATGTATCAGCAAGTTATTCAAGAATATCCTAATACTCTATACGCCTCGACAGCCCAATGTGCTATTATAGGAGTTACTTATAGTGGACTTGGATATTGGGCTGATAAGCCAGAATACTATCGCAAAAAAGCTATTCGCTCTTCCTGCTCTCATCCAACTCCAACCCAACAAATGGAACATTGAATGGCTAAAGGAACATCCAGGTAAAGGGGAAATAAATTGCTATATAGGCAACATAGGAACCTATACAGCAGAGGAGATTTTATGGCACCTCTACCATCCAGCTAATAGGAGGCAAAAAGAGATGAGTGCGCCGAGCAAAGCGTATTGTCTCTTGATGGTGAAAGTCCATCTTAGGCAAAGGTTAGCCACCAATCTAACACCAAATTTCACACTCAGGGAGGTAACAAACTGAATGAAGCTGAGAGGCGGGAGACATCGGGTTGCAACGCAAGTGAATGGATCGAGCCCCGAAATCTACCATCGTGTCGGTGGTCGATACTGTTCATCAAGTAGCAGACATTACTCTTATAGCCATTACTGGCGAGGTTATGAGAGCCCGACGGGGTCTTGGGCCAGCGACAAGATGTCAAACGGAGGCAATATGAACTCGGGAGAGCCGATGTACTCCCTATTAGAATGCCCCAACAAGCCTGTAAATGGCAAGGAAGAAAAGAGATTGTGCATCGGCAGTCGGACTACCTCATAGTATTGAAGAAACAGGGTAATACCTGCGGAGAGAAGGAGGTAGCAGGAATGCAACTGGACGGCGGGGACACATCTGCCGCACTCAGAGGCGGAGTTCGGATGTCAATAAAACTGCCGTCCCTAACTCAACGAGCCAGAGAAAATCCAAAGCTAAGATTCACATCTTTAGCACACTTACTGACAGAGGATTTCCTGATGGAGTGTTTCTGGGAGTTGAAAAGGGATAAGGCTTCCGGAATAGATGGGGTAACGGTCAAGGGATATGAGGCCAACTTAGGGGAGAACCTCAAGGAATTGGTAGTAAGACTGAAAGCAAAGAGATACAGGCCAAAGCCTGTAAGAAGAGTCTACATACCAAAGCCTAATGGTAAGAAAAGACCCTTAGGAATTACCTACTGTAGAGGACAAAATAGTCCAGATGGGTATAAAGAAGATCCTTGGGGCAATCTTTGAAGTTGACTTCTGTGATGTATCTTATGGCTTCCGACCAAATCTGAACTGTCATAATGCCTTGAATGTATTAGACAAGGTAATTATGACAAACCTATAGGCTATGTAGTGGATATGGACATTGATCGGTTCTTTGACACCGTAGACCACCGATGGCTTATGGAATGTCTTAAGGTAAGGTTAGTTGACCCAAGCATTCTCCAACTGATAGGCAGGTTCTTAAGGGCAGGGGTAGTAGAGGAAGGCAGATACTTGGAGATAGATGTGGGTACTCCACAGGGAGGGATACTCTCTCCAATACTTGCCAACATCTACCTCCACTACATCTTAGACTTGTGGTTTAAGAAGGTAGTAAAGAAGTAACTGAGAGGGTTTGCCCAGCTTGTCCGTTGCTGATGACTTTATTGTCTGCTCTCAGTATGGCAATGAGGCGAAGGTATTTGGAGAGATGCTCAAGGCAAGGCTGGCTAAATTTGGGTTGAAGATTGCTGAAGACAAAAGCAAGATAATAGAGTTTGGTCGCTATGTATGGCAGAAGGCACAGAGAGAGGGCAAGAGACTGGTAACCTTTGACTTTCTTGGTTTCACCCACTACTCTGCGATAAGACCAGAAGGGAGAAGTTTAAGGTAGGACGCAAGACTGCGAGCTCAAAGTTCAGACAGAAGGCAAAGGTAATGAATCAGTGGCTAAAGGATGTGCGAAATCTGGTAAAGTTAGAGGAATGGTGGAAGGTATTGGACTGGAAACTGCTAGGACATTACCGCTACTATGGAATAAGCGGAAATATGCA
>JASEIO010000074.1 GCA_030017475.1 bacterium
TTCCCTTCCTTTAAATATCAAGGCTGGAGCAGCCTATCCCATTAGAAACTTCCTCTTTGCCTTAGATGTAAATAAGCCCATTGATAACGAGATGAACTTCTCCCTTGGCATTGAATCCTGGTGGTTTAAGATATTGGCCCTAAGGGCTGGTTATAAATTGGGGACAGACAACAAACTTAGTGAGCATACTGAAATTGCCACAGGCTGGAGTGCCGGTGTGGGGTTTAACTTTAAATCCTTCCAGTTAGATTATGCCTATGTTCCTTATGGTGATTTAGGAGATACCAGTAGAGTTTCTCTTCTATTTAGATTTTGAACAAAATGCCAAAGAACTTCCCCACAACCCTCACCCACAAATGAAAATGGGAGGAACAGCGGATGATAAAGTTTATACACACCCCTGCTGGTTCTATTGAGCAAATCCCTGTTTACTGTCCTTATTAATCATTGCCCACCAAATTATTATTTAAATTGTCCTGCTTATAAAGAAGGAAAAGACTGCTTGGATACAAGAGCTAATGAGGATATACCTTGTTGTAGTCATAATGGCAATTTTCAATGTTGGGCATGTCCAACTTGCATTCAGGCATTTACAAGCCTAAGCTTCTCCCAATTTAAAAGAGCATCTTAATTACTTCCGATAATAAATATTATGTCGACTTATGCCTCAATATTTTTTAAGGGATATCCAAAATTTTAGAACCCCTACCCTATCGGATTGATATACGAACCTAACACATATTTAAAAATAATAATGTATCCCTATTCCTATTCCAATCGAGTACATACGTATCCCTAATTTATTTAGATAGATTCCTATTCCTCTTCCTCTAGTACCGATTTCAAGATTTAAATATATATCTTTAGCGATAGGATATTCCCCTCCGAACAATGCCTCTAATGTAATCCCGCTCTCTTTTTCTGTTTCTCTTTCCTCTATTTCATACTTTAACCAGCCTTGCAGTCCAAGACCCATATAAAGGTCCAACTTCTCTTCATTTTTAACCCTATAAAGCGCTCTCCCAGCCAAAGTGAAGTAGTATCTCTTTTCAGATAATTCAAATTCACCAATCCCTTGGAACCCAAAAGAAGTCTTTGACAAATATCTTATACTCACACCACTGTAATCTCCAGGTCCTGTTTGAATGCCAATTCCAGTCTTTGCAAAACAAACAATAGTCCATAGGGTTGTTATCAAAAACAGTAACCCTAATTGGACTACAAGTTTAATAAACCATTTCCAAGATTTTTGTTTAGCGACTTTAATCATATTTTTCATGGCAATTCCCTCCTTATCCTTTCTTCTAAAATACAGTCATCCTTAACCTCTCTTAATATCCTTCCAGGAGTTGGAAGTAATGAGTTTAGGTCTATTATCTTTAACCACCTTTTATTCTCTTCAGGTCTTAAAGAGATAGAGATTTCTATTATTCCTTCTTTAATAGGGAATTCCTTTGTATACAATGGGATATAATCAACACTTATAGTAGAAATTACTACCACTAATAATAATAAACCTAAAGAGATTATGGATAGAGCACTAATCAGAGTGATCTTCTGACTTTTATTTAATTCAGGCCAAATATTCTTTACCTGATCAGAAAATTGAGTTAAAAATTCCATTTTAATGGGAATATAGATAAAAAGAACTCCTCCGAAACTTCATAACTTACGCTGTAGATGACGGAAGAGATTAGAAGTAGGAAAGAAACAGATAATTAATATGATTACAAGCACATATATCATTGTTTTAAACCTTGTTATTATTAAATCCATTTTCAAAATCCCTCCTTCATCACCAAAATCCCTTCTATAAAACTCCCCTACTCTGCCAAATTGAAGATTCTTGAATCCCCATATCTATTTCTTAAGTAGCCATTGGTCAGTTGATTCGTCATAGCATATTACATATGTGGTGTCATCATTAGACTTTACCTGAAAAAAACGTTTTCTTCCTTGACTTGTATCGATATTCTCTTCATACCACATCTTCTCAATCTTATCTATAATATAATGCCTATCTCGAAAGATAAATGACGTAGGTCTTTCATTAGCCTTATAACCTGAATATGATTTTACTTTAATTTGTCTAATTTCCAAAATCCTCCCTGGAATCCAACAAAGGGGCTGGCCAAATCTTTATCAATATTACCCCTTTCATCCAAGATTTCTGGATTGACATGTACAGCTACTATCTTTCCAATAAACCATGAATGACTTCCGAGATGGATTATATCTTTTACCTTGCACTCAAGGTTTACTGGACATTCTTTAATCAATGGGGTTTTTATAACCTCTGCCTTTTGTGGAGTTAAACCAGTTTCTTTGAATTTATCTTTATCTCTCCCAGAATGTGTTCCACAATAATCCACCTTCTTTACAAGATCCGAAGAGGGAATATTTACTACATACTCTTTTTGCTCTTCAATCAATGAATAAGAATATCTCTCAGGGGCTACTGCTATTCCAACAATCGGTGGCTTTGCACACATAATCCCTACTGCACCTATAGTAATGATATTCGGTCTACCTTCCTTATCTATACAACTTACCATTACAATAGAGGAAGGATAAAAATAGTTGATACTTGGTTTTTTTAATAACTTCTGCATAGCACTTCTCTATAATCCAAGGATCTCACTAATTTCCTTCATGGCTCTGAGGGATATCTCAATAAACTCTTGCAAAGATAACCCAAAATTTTCACATTCCTTGATTATTTCTCTATCTGCTCCTGAAGCAAAGCGCTTCTCCTTAAATCTATTGAGTACAAACTCAGTATCAATCGATTTGAGTCTCTTATCCGGATGGATGAGGGCACAGGCAACGATCAATCCAGTCAAGGGATCCACTGCATAGAGAGCCTTGTCCATTCGTGATAACCTCTCTACATGACCAGGATGTGCCTTGATGGCTTGAATAATCTCTGGCTCTACACCCCTTCCCTCTAAAATCTTTGCCCCAATCAGTCCATGATTTGAAGGGTCATCAAGGGTCTCATCATAGTCGATATCATGCAAAAGTCCGGTTAGACCCCATGTGTCCTCATCCTCTCCGAAATGTCTGGCCAATTCTTGCATCACTGCCTCAGTAGCCAGCATATGCTTTTGAAGGTTCTTATTCTTGACCTTTGCCTTCATCAACTCTAAGGCCTCTTCCCTATTCATCGTACATATCCATAAAGTAATCTTCTTTAAGCTGTATTCTTACTTTAGATCCTCTCTTTTAGTCATTTTCTATCAGCTCTACTTTCTTTTAAGAGTTTAAGGAGCTGTTCCTTGGATTCGGATATTAGGTGGGTAAATGATTTCTGAAATAGAGATGAGTATTCCTTTATGTCTTCCAGGCTTTTATCGAAATAATGGATTGCCTTCTTGAATTCTCCGATTCTTTGATAAATCAAACCCAATTGATATAGTATATGGACATCTTTAGGCCTTTTTTCTAAATACCTTTCTAATAAATCAATAGCTACTCCATCTTTTCCTAATAATTCATACCCCTCTGCTATACTTGAAACTATTTGGGTGTCTTTTGGGTAATGAGTGAGGGCGAATTCACTTATCTTAAGGAACTCCCTTTTATATTCTAATAGATTTTCGGATAAACAAGGTTTTCTCAAGAGTTCTTCGAGTAGATAATTAAGGGTATCTATCTTAAGGAATAGACCATCTTTATCCCTTTCATTATGTTCTAAGATCTTATTAGAGGTAAGTAGAGCCTTTTTATAATCCCTAAGTTTTATGTGTGTTTCAATCTTTATGAGATAGCCTTTCTTGGGATTGAGCCTTATTAATTCTTCACAACACTCATCTATCTTTTTAAAGGCCTTATGGCTTACGAAGAAGTCTATTCTCTTTTCTAATTCCTTTTCCTTATGTTCCAAAAGATTGACAATCTTCTCCATCTTATAAAATTATATACCATATTCTTATAAAAAGCAAGTGAAACTGAGTTATCAAAATGGCTGGCATAGGTACATGGTATCCAGTCTTGTAATAATTGTCAAACAATATTT
>JASEIO010000075.1 GCA_030017475.1 bacterium
ACGGGCAAGCTTTCCAGACTTGGATAACATTTATTGCCCAAAATTTCTTCTGCATTCGGATTTACAGGGTACACTTTATATCCAGCATTTTTCAAGTCTTTATACACTTGATAACCATATTTATCAGGATCACGACTTGCGCCGACAACAGCAAAAACGTTTTTCTTTTCTAAAAATCTCTTTATCAATTCTTCACTCATTTCTAATCCCATTTTCACAGCTAATTATATCTCTACGTTTAAGAATATCTTTATAAGAAATCCTGTGGCAAATGTCAAACCCGCTACCCCAAGGCTGATCAGAATCATCTCGGAAAACCTCTTTTTAAAGGGAAGGTCTTTTGCAACGAGATATAGAAGGTAAATAAGAAAATGACGATAATTGCATCAAGTATCGTCAAGCCCAAACATACGTATATATCTCCAAGAAGTAATTATGGAAATATCAGAAACATAACCGTGAGAACATAGGCAGAGCCTGTATAGACAGACGCCTTAAAGGGACTTTTGGCGCCCCCCTCCGATTTAGTTGACAGGTATTCTGATGTTGTCATTGACAAGGACGCCGCAACTCCAGTAATAAGGCCTGCCATTGCAACTACACGCGTGTTCTGAAGGGCAAACGTGAACCCCGCAAGGGCGCCTGTAAGCTCGACAAGTGCATCATTCAAACCTAAAACCATGGAACCAATGTACCTAAGCCTTTCTTCATCGATTAGCTCCAAAAGCTGATGCAGGGTTATCAATTACCTGCACATTTCTAATTTGACCATTTTCAACTTCCACTATTGTAAAAGTTTTTGCTTTACCGAAAACTTCCGAAACCGTATCCTCTAAACCCGCATACGCTTTTGTGGGAATAGCCATTCTTATTTTTTCCAAATTCAATCACCTTCACCAAATGAGACAAGTTAGGAAAACTAAAAAGGGGGGAAGTTAAGGTTGCGAGCGTTGCCATGGAGGTCCTCCACCTCTTCCTCTTCTACCTCCAGGCGGACCTTTATCCAATCGATGAATCATCATTGCGAGCGCTCCGCATCTCGGACAATTGGCTGGTTTTGGCACACCTTGTGGAACTTCGATTATTTGCCCACAGTTTCCGCATTGAAAATGTTTCATTGGTAAACTCAATGGTTTCACGGTCCTGGCGGTTGTCCTCTGCCTTTTTCAACCATTGCCTTCAACTCTTTTATTCTTGCTTCCACATCGCTGATTTCTTGTTCTATGCTGGCTTTCTCGTCTTCAAGCTCCTTCTTGTAGTCTTCTAATGCTTCTATTTCATCTTCTGGAGATTGCGGTATTGGCGGTGTGGCAGCTGGTGGATAAGGATATTGCGGCGGCGGATATATGTATGGATACTGAGGTGGGTAACCCCACCAACGGTAATATCTTCTACCCCTTCTTGGCCATGCCATTTTCACTTCACTCCTTTACCAATATGCCATGTAGGGTGCTGAAGGATACCAGTATTGATACACTGTCGGAGGATATGGATATCTTGGCGTGGGATATGCGCTCCAAGGATACCAGTACGGTGGCTGATATCTATACCATGGATAGGCCCAATACCATGGATAGGCCCAATACCATGGATAGGCCCAAAGCCATCTTCGAAAGCCTCTGCCAAAGCCGAAAACCCATCCAGGCCTCTGCCAAGGCGGCAAATAGCTGAAAGGGCCTCTTCCTGGCCAAAATCCAGCCCAGCCACCTCTACCCCACCCTCCGCCGAATCCAAAACCCCAACCAAATCCAGGGATTGGATTCATGTATCCGGGAACGGGATAGCCTGCGCAGTATCCTGCTGCTCTTCCAGTCATGGGTCCTAAGCCCCAAGGTCCTGTTCTATCTCCCCACGGCATTTTATGTTTCACCTCTATTTTTGTGCATTGCACAATTTCCTAATTATGTGATAATGCACAGAAATATATAAAAGTTGCGCCACAAATAATACATTTAAGCAGTGGAAGAGACTGATGCATCATGTGGCGACAAAGACATAGATATGGCAGAAGAGGAAGATTCCCAAAACCTATTATGTTAGGGACAACACCGCCCATAAACAGCTTTAATCCTAATCCGCCGAGAAACTTGGAACCAATATTCTTAGAAATGGCAGAACTTGAAGCTCTCCGCCTAGTCGACTTAGAAGGATTATCGCAAGAAGAAGCTGGACAAAGAATGCATATCTCCAGAGGAACAGTATGGAGGCTTGTACAAAACGCAAGAAAGAAGACTGCTCAAGCCCTCAGTGAAGGAAGACCAGTATACATCGTTCAACCTGCTTCTGAGGGTAATCACTAACCTTAATAATAAAAGTAGCCAAAATGGCTGTGAGGTCGAAGTAAACGGCTGATCTAATTGCTATTCTTGCGTCTGTAACAGCAGTAAGTTTGATTTCTCTAATAGGTATACTATTCATTGGTCTAAAAGAGGCTTTTCTAAGACGAGTTTTGATGGCTCTCGTAGGCTTCTCATGTGGCACATTGATTGGAGGCGCCTTCATCCATTTACTACCAGAATCTTTAGAAGAAACTGGCCAAGCTTACGAGGCTATATTCTATTACGCAATCGCTGGCATCATCGTTTTCTTCATTATGGAAAAGTTCTTATATTGGCGCCATTGCCACGAAGAAAAGTGCCCGGTCCACACCTTTGTATACCTCAATTTGATTGGAGACGGAGTTCACAACTTTATCGACGGAATGATTACAGCAGGCAGCTTCATCATCTCATATAGCATAGGCATCGCCACAACCTTAGCGGTCATTTTTCACGAAATTCCTCAAGAAATCGGCGACTTCGGAGTCCTAGTATATGGAGGCTTCAGCAAATGGAAAGCGCTTGCATACAATTTTGTTTCAGCCCTAACAGCTGTTGCTGGTTCTTGGTTCCATTTGCAGCGGGAGGCTTCATATACATAGCTGCAACAGATTTAATGCCAGAACTTCACAAAAGAAATCAAGCAAAGGAATCTCTGATTCAGCTGTTAGCTCCTTTAACTGGAATTGGGTTAATGTCAATCCTAAAGACTTTACTGGCGTGAGTCTAGAGGCATAATTTCTGAAATTCTTCTTCTAGAGCTAGGATTATGGCTCTCATAAGATTCCAGTAGATGGCTTTTTTCGTGTTGAGTCTTGCTTTCGCTTTTTAATGCTTCATAAAACGCTTGAGCAACCTCGAGTCGGAGCGCTGCTAATTCGTCGGGTTTAGCTGTTAATTTTTCGATTCGGTTGCTGACATCCGTCATTTTTTGATAAGCTTTCTCAACTCTTTTACAAATGCCTCTTCCTCTT
>JASEIO010000076.1 GCA_030017475.1 bacterium
TAAATGCAAAAAGAACTGTTATGGAAAGATTTCTTCTGCCAGGACATGTGCATAAGTGGTATACGCTGTATAGATCTTTAATAGAGACTAAAGGTAAAGAACTGAAGAGAGGAAAAATTGATAATGATCCCATAAGGAGTTTATACAAAAACTTTTTATGCTAAAGAGAGATAATGTGCGATTTTATAAGCTCAATAGCTACATGATGAATAACTTAATAGAATACTATAAAAATGTATTAAAATCTATTGAAAATATTTCATATCCAACTTTTAAGATGTTATGTAAGGCTCATATTCATTATAGGATGGGTTTTTTCATCACTCCTGTCATGGATTTTCTACAAAAGCAAGGAGGCATTTTGAAAAGGCAGAGAATTTGACAGAGAATTTATACAATAAGATTCAACTTAATGAAAGCTTGAAGACAGAAAGTTTAGAAATGGAAAGTTTATTAAGAAAACAAATCGTACAACTTTACCACACTATAGGTTTATATTTTATAAAAGAGCAACTTTTTAATAAAGCAAAAGATAATCTCCATAAAGCTCTCTCCTTAGAACCATCCAACAAGAACATAAGATGCAATATCCTCCTCCATCTTGGCCAGGTTTATATTCAGCAGGGTAAATATGATGAGGCCATCACCGAATACAAAAAGGCCTTCTTCCTTGAACCTCATGATAAAAATATTACCTGTTCAATTCATTATGCCTTAGGTTCAGCCTATGAAAAGGTGGGTTCCGTTGATAAGGCGATAGAGAAATTCAAAACTGTTCTTGAGCTTATTCCTTATCATGAATTACTCGATGAAAAGAGATTTGCAGGTGGTGCCCATTTTCATTTAGGATGTATCTATCAAGCACTTGGTAAAATAGAAGAGACAAAGAGAGAATTTGAAAGTTGTCTTGAGTTTATTCCTAAACATAAGAAAGCAAAGGAATGTTTAGATAGAATGAAGTCATAACAATCACAAATATTACAAGGGACATAAGAATGAATTTTGATATCTATGTAAAAACACTAACAGATAAAAGTGGGTTAGAAATTGGTGGTCCAAGTCCACTCTTTCAAGATAAGAATATCTTGCCTATTTATCCACATATCAAGAGTCTTGATAATTGCAACTTTTCAGCCCAAACAGTCTGGGGAAGCAACCTTAGAGAAGGTTACAATTTCAAATATGACGAATCAAAACCCTGCGGCTATCAATATATCTCAGATGCGGTTAATCTTGAACCAATCGAGGATTCTAAATATGAGTTTATCCTTTCTTCCCATGTATTGGAACATATCGCAAATCCAATCAAGGCCATAAAAGAATGGATCAGAGTTCTTAAAGACTATGGATATTTGTTGATGGTAGTTCCTCATAGAGATGGAACCTTTGATCACAAAAGACCACTAACGCCACTGAACCATTTAATTGACGACTATAATAACTCAATAGGTGAGGATAGCCTATCTCATCTTGATGAAATACTTAACTTGCATGACTTATCAATGGACCCACCCGCCGGAAACTATGAGTCATTTAAGAGAAGATCATTAGAAAACTTTAATAATAGATGTCTACATCATCATGTTTTTGATACCTCTTCCATTCTTTACTTGTTGAACTTATTAAGACTGCAGATATGTGCCGTCAATCCAACCCCACCATGTCACATAATCGTTTTGGGACAAAAGCTTCCAGATGGCCAAACCCCAGAAAATTCAAAATATCTTGATGTAAGAGCACAATGGAGAAGATGTGGATGTTTCTTGACCGATCTTCTGAAGTCAGTATTGCTGGAGCTTGTTTATTTGCCACAAGGCTTTGCCGAAGTAGAGAAATTTATAAGACAAATTCTGGCTTTAGCACCACTCGAGGAAAAGACAAAAGCAAACTTACTACTTTATTTTACCTCTATTTACTATCAACAAGGAAAAATTAGCGAGGCAGAAGAAGAACTAAACAAGATGGCCCTCTTAAAGCCGTCTGACAAAAACTTACTGGTTTCTATCCATTATGCAATGGGCTCAAATTATGAAAGGCATGGTAGATTGAATGAAGCAATAGAGAAATTTAATTGTGTAATAAACAATGAGTCTTTATCTATTCATTCTGTTCATGGGAAAAAGTTCAAAGGAGGAAGTCATTTTCACTTAGGTTGTATTTACAAAGAGCTTGGAAAGAAAAAAGATGCAAAGCATCACTTCAAAGAATGCCTTAAAATTATCCAGGATCATAAAAAGGCAAGGGAATATTTAGAGGTTTTGGACATTGAATCATAAAGATAGGATTTCTATTTTTGTCATCACTGATTTTCCAAATAAGGCATGTGCAATAATTCATCTGCTTGGTCTACTGAAGTATTTAGCCAGAGAATACCTTGTAGAGCTTACATGTTTCTTTTTGGACAATAAACATACAGATGTAGATTTGAATTATCTTGAAAATAGATGGAGATTGGCCGATATTGTAATTTTGCAGCGAGGCATTTCTTTAGAAGAGATGTTTTTGATCCATGAGATGATGGATAAGTGCAGGAAAGTTTTTGTCTTTGAAATAGATAATAACTTAATGAAAATTCCTAAAACACATCCTGGATTTTTTGTGATTCTCAGTTATAAAGAAATTATTCAAGCCATAATTTCTAAAAGCGATGCTATCACCACAACTACCCCTATACTTGCTGAATACTTAAAGCAGTTGAATCCTTCGGTATATGTCCTTCCAAATCTGATAGATCCTGAGTTGTTTCTACTAAGTGAAAACTCTAAGAAAGATAAGTCTGACAGAATAATTTTAGGTTTTTCGGGCACATCACACATCTACCTGATTTTCATATTGTTGTGCCAGCGATCAAGAGCATTTTAAAAGAATTTGATGGAAAAGTCATCTTTCGCTCAATAGGTTTTCTTCCAGATGAGTTGCGTGATTTTCCTAATGTTGAGTATCTTGCTGAATCAGATTATCAGTAGATCGCAAAACTATCACAAATAGCTTTACATAGATGAGTTCATAT
>JASEIO010000077.1 GCA_030017475.1 bacterium
TACTATAAAATTACATTACCCAGATTTCGCACCTTCAGGGTGCGGAAGATGGGTAATTATCCATATTGAAGGAGAGGAGAATATTTTTAATTTTATGTTTTGTTTTAACTCATCTGAATACATTTTTAAGATAGAAGATACTCTTTTTTGTCCAATCTTGTCCTAAGATGTGGGTAAGTTTCAGAATCTTTTAGCGCTATGGACTGTGAACTAAGGATTTCCAAAACTACCTTTTTATCCGAAAAAGGGATCCTCTTATCCTTAATTATTTGATAATCTTCGTGTCCTTTTCCAGCAATTAAAACTATATCTCCGGGTTCTGCAATCTGTAAGGCCTTTTTAATAGCCTCATACCTATCCTCGATTACCATACCCTTGTCTTGTTTTACTCCTCTTTTTATCTCTTGGATGATCTTCGTTGGATCTTCACTCCTTGGATTATCGGATGTAATAATAAAAATATCTGATAGATCACTTGCTAAGCCTCCCATCTTTGGTCTCTTTTCTCTATCCCTATCTCCTCCACATCCAAATACCAAGATAATTCTATTTTTAGTAATCTTCTTAGCAGTTAATAACAATCCCTTTAAGGCACAAGGGGTATGGGCATAGTCGATCATTACATCAAAATCTTTATGATCAATCTTCTCAAATCTACCCTTTACAACCTTAAGAGACTCCAATCCCGTAAGAATAGCATCTATAGGAATTCCCTGGGCCTCTGAAACTGCAGTTGCTGCTAAGGCATTATAGACATTAGGAAATCCTAATAATCTTAAACGAACATCCCTTTTTCCATTTTTTGTCTTTAGCACGAAAGATGTAAAATTTGAACCTACATTTATATCCTCTGCCATTACATCTGCCTTTTCTTTTATACCATATGTAATAATTCTACAATTTGTATGCCTTATAACCTCCGAAGAATTCTCATCATCAATATTTATGATTGCTACCTTTTCTGGTCCTAAACCTTCAAAAAGCTTTATCTTTTCATTAAGGTAAGCCTCTTTGGTTTTATGATAATCTAAGTGATCAAGGGACATGTTTGTAAATACCCCTACATCGAACTCGCAAGCTGAAACTCGGTCTTGTGAAAGGGCATGCGAAGACACTTCCATCGTAACGTAATCAAACTTTCTTAAGACAAGTTTCCTCAGTATCCTCTGAAGTTCTAAAGAAGAAGGGGTAGTTGTTAGAGGAGTCAATTGCTCTTTGCCCAATTGATAAGCTATTGTTCCGATTACTGCTGCCTTCAGGTTAACTACCTTAAAGATAGAGTCAATTAGGTAGGAAGTGGTTGTTTTTCCATTGGTTCCAGTAATCCCAATAATTTTCACCTTTCTACTTGGATGGTTATAAAACTTATCCGATAAGACGGCTAAAGCAAGACGCGTATTATTAACATAAATATAAGTAATCCCAGAGACTTGGGAAAGCTCTTTTTGTAAAACTAAGGCCTTGGCACCATTTCTTATTGCCTGAGGAATAAAATCATGGCCATCTACCTTATATCCAGGAATAGCTACAAAGAGGTAATTTGGCTTAACAAGTCGAGAATCACATTCAATATCTTTAATCTCTATATCATCCTTTCCAATCACAGTCCTTTCTTGTAAAACCGAAATCAACTCTTTAAGTCTCATTAAATGAACTCCCTAAGAGTTACTCTCTTATTAAATCTATCCCTGCACCTCTTACAAAGATTAAACTGATAATTGACATACACCTCCTCCTCCAATCTCTTCTCATCTATCTCTTTAATCTCTTCAATAATTTTCTTCATTTCTTCACGATGGTCTTTCTTAAGGTATTCCGAAGTAATCTTTACCTCTGGTGAGGCATATAGTTCCATCTTCAGAATATAACGCACTTCATCTTCAGTTAGTGGTCTACCACAGGAATCGCAAAAATATCTGATTATATTATTTAGTTCCTTTAAAGGACAGATTGTACAATTAGGTTTTTTCTTGCATATCTCTTTTCCCAATTGCACAAGCAGGGCATGAAACTCGTTAAAAAGTTTTGTATCTCTCGGAAGATTGTCCATAAAGAGATTTTGGATTTGGGTGTAAGTAGCCTTCTCATCGATAAGGTTATGCCTTGATAAGATCCTTTTAGTATAGGCATCCACAACAAAGATAGGTATGTTACCTGCATACAAGAGTATGGAGTCTGCGGTCTCTAAACCAATCCCATCTATTTCTAAGAGTTCTTGTCGAAGCTTCCATGGATTGCTCTTAAACATATTATCTAAGCTCCCTTCATATTTAGAAAATAGAAATGTCGCAAACTCCTTTAGCCTATGCGCCTTCAGCTTGTAATATCCTGATGGTTTGATCAACGTAGCGAGCTTCTCTGTATCTATAACATTGAATACGCGAGATTCTAATAAACCTTCTCTTTTTAGATTCTTTATAGCCAGCTCAACATTTGACCAGGCAGTATTTTGAGTTAAGATAGCCCCTATAGCTATCTCAAAGGCAGTATCCCCTGGCCACCAATTTTGTGGTCCAAATGTCTCATACAATCGATCATATATCCACTTAAGAATCCGTTCGCGATGACTATCCCTTACCCTCTCTTTATTTTTGATTGCCATCTTTCATCCTATGCCTAAATCGCCTGTTAGCCCTCCCATCTGGGCACTTCGTAACATACTTCATACCTTATTTTTGAGTTGTTATAAGATATCACAATTCTACCATTTCGTCAATAAGAATCTACTGAAACTTTGGCTGGCATAGGTACATGGTATCCAGTCTTGTAATAATTGTCAAACAATATT
>JASEIO010000078.1 GCA_030017475.1 bacterium
CGACGAGCAGATCTCCCACCTCATCTACAATATCAAACCCGACGAGGTCTACCACCTCGGGGCTCAGAGCCATGTGCGGGTTAGTTTCGGGTGATTAGGTAACATCGACCCCTAACACCTTTTAGTGTAGCATCCAATCCACCAATATCTCAAATAAATCTTTCCCTCTGTTATTGTATCGCCACTCCATCTCCTTGATGTAGAAGAGAAATTTCTTACGAGAGATGCCATGGTGCTTAATCAACCGCTCCTTGGCAAATGACCAGAACCCCTCAATCCCATTGATGTAGACTTTTCCCAGCTTGAATTTGTATCGATGGTCGATATTGATATGCTTGTATCCACAGAACATGAGCGAATCGTATCCCCGCCACTTGTCGGTGTATACGATGGAACCTCTCCTCACCCTCTTCACCGTTTCTGTCATGAGGCTTTTTGCGGAGACATCCTGGACGATGCTTACCGATACCTTTCCTCCTCGCTCCAGGATCCCGAAGACGATCGTCTTACCTCCCGCTCCTCTTCCTCGATTACCCTTCCTCTTTCCTCCAAAGTAGGCTTCATCCGCCTCCATTTCTCCTTTCAGGACATTATCGTTGATTGCAAGTTCTTCCACAATCGCACTACGAAGAATATCATAGGCCTTCAGAGTGGTTTTGTAACTGAGATGCACCTCTTGAGAGGCTTTCCTGGCTGAGGTGGAGAGCTCGAACAACTTGACAAGAGAGAGCCACTGTGAAGGCGAGATCCGGAGAAGGGAGAAATGTGTCCCCTGGAGTGGCCAATAATCTCTCTTGCATCCTTTACACCTCACTCGCCATCTCTGGTGATAATAGAATTCAGATGAGTAACAAGAGGGGCAGAGTGTATTCCCACGTTTCTTCCAGAGATACTCCCGGGATAACCGGTCTTCAGATACCAGCTTGCCGATCTCCCGAAAATCCATATGATCCATATCCACTTCCTAACTAAAGGTTAGGGGCGGACCTTACACAATCACCATAAAGATAAGCAATGTAGATCTAAAGCCATTATACAGCATGTACTCTGGTTACTGGAGAGATAGAATGCCTGCAGTCTCGGTTGTCATCCCTCTCAAGAACAAAGGCCCCCATATTGCATGTGCCTTGAACTCAGTTCTTGCTCAGACCTTCCAAGACTTTGAGATAATCGTGGTCGACGGTTCCACTGATGGTGGAACGGAGATCGTCAGAGAGTTCGCTGATCCACGGATCCGGCTGATCAAGGAAGAGAAACAAGGGGTGTCAGCAGCGAGGAACCAGGGGATTGCGGCCGCTCGGGGGGAGTTAATTGCATTTCTGGATGCGGATGATGAGTGGACGCCTCGGCATCTTGAAACCTTGTTGAGGTTGCGGGAGAATTACCCAGAAGCAGGAGCATATGGGACAGCACGCCTCACTATTATGGAAGACTCTACAGTTCTTGTCTCATCATATAGCGACGATATACCTCCAGCACCATGGGAGGGCCTGCTCCCTAATTATTTTAGGGCCGCTGTTCGTGGGACCTCTCCACTTTTAACATCAATAGTTGCTGTTCCTAAATGTATCCTAAATGAGATGGGAGGGTTCAACACCAACGCATGGTTTGGGGAGGATGCAGATCTCTGGGGCCGAATCGCTTTGAAGTATCCTGTCGCTTTCAGTTGGGATGGCATGGGAATCTACCATGAAGATACCTCGAATAGAGCCACTAATAAGAAAAAACCAATCCGAGAACACGTCTTCGTGATTTCTGCACGGACTGCACTCCAAGCTGGAGAAGTGCCACCTGAGTTGAAAGAGGATTTCCTGGAATATGTCGCATCGAGGCAGATTCAGATTGCATATCGTAATTTAGAGGCAGGTAGGCCAGATCTTGCAAGGGACAACTTGAAAGGATGCAAGACGCGATATTTATGGAAAAAATATTGGGCTCTGCTCTGGGCGTATATCCCATCCAGGATCTATCTAACGCTAAAACCTCATAGGATAATTAAGATGCTCTATAACTGGAATGAGACTATAAGGTGTATATTAGCAGGGAAACTAAGGTTTTAGCCCCCTCCGCATTTCACCATTCCGCCAGCCGCTGCAACTGCACCTTTGACCGGAATCCCTGCGATATGACGAGTCCGGTTAAAAGTACATTCAGGACTACCGCCTTTGTCACGGATCGTGTCGTATAGCGGTGTATTCTCCGTAAGGAGAATGCATTCTTGGCGATCTTGAACACATCTTCGATCCGGGATCGGATCTCCCGGAACCGGTCTTGCTCCTGCAGCTGCCGGAGGAGGCGGCGGGCCAGCTCCCGATACCGCCGGATCCGGTCGGCGGTATCCGATCGTCCGAAGATCGAGAGAGGATAGACAAATTTCCCGAGGAGTTTCTGCAGGGAGAAGTTCTTCTTGGTCAGGATCAGGGGAACCACGTTGAACCGGAAGATCCCCTGCACGTAGTTTGCGTAGGCGTAGTATCCTTTGTCACAGACGACGGTATCCCCGATCCGGATCACCCGGCGGCGCTGTAGTTCTCCGAGGATCTCATCGAACAGGGGGGCATCATGCGGTGATCCCGGGTGCAAGAGCACGCAGACCGGACGAAGGTCCGGATAGCGGAGGACCATCGTGAGCTTGTATCCGATGTAGTGGCCGTGCGTTGGAGAATAGCCCCAGCGGTAGTCTCGGTCTTTGAGCTGCTCCTTGGTGAAGCTCCGCCGGAACCAGTTCAGGTCGAGCGGGATGTCGGTTCCGTCGAT
>JASEIO010000079.1 GCA_030017475.1 bacterium
TATCCCTTAAGCTATCACAATAAGCGAGATTTGTCAATTAAAAAGTATTTGACAATTTCTCTATTTATGTGTTATATTCGGGTAAAATCAATGTTGATTTAACTTGGAATTTAGGAGAGGGATAATTTGGCAAATTTGATTAATTTGGATAGTTTACCAAAGGTCGTAAGAAGGGTAGTAGAACCTTATTGTAATAAGATGGTGATGCTTCATGGTGATAATTTAAGGTCAATTGTTGTTTATGGAAGTGCCGTAGGGCAGGATTTTGTATTAAAGAGATCAAATATCAATCTACTTATGGTCTTTCGAGGAGTTGATCCCCCTGATTTAGAGAAAAGCTTGAAACTGATTCAGCAGGGTCGAAAAAACGAATCATAGCCCCTTTATTCCTTACCAAAAGACATATAGAGACCTCTACTGATACATTCCCTATCGAATTTTTAGAGATGAAGGAAAACCACTTGTTGATTTATGGAGAGGATCTCCTTTCAGAATTGGAGATAAGGATGGATAGTATCAGACTCCAGTGTGAGCAGCAATTAAAAGGAAAGTTAATCAGGTTACGTCAAGCCTACCTTGAGATTGGGAGAAAGAAGAAGGAGATAGAATTACTTCTATTTGATTCCTTAACTACACTCATACCAGCTTTACGGAATATGTTAAGACTTAAAGGCATTCATCCACCAATCACAAAACAAGAAGTGATAAAAGGTGTAGCAGAGAACTTTTCAGTAAATGAAAACCTCTTCAGTCAAGTATTGGCCATGAAGCGGGGAGAATTAAAGATAAGAGAAGATGAATTAAAGAGGTTATTTGGAGAGTACATAGAGGAGATTGAAAAATTAGGTATGATAGTAGATGAATGGAAGGTAAAAGGGAGGTACATAAATGTTTAAAAAATTAGGCCTGTTTTCATCAGTAGTTTTAATATCCTTAACAATCAATCTCCACAATACCTTTGGTATCTCTTTCCCAAAGTCAGTGGGTTGGGTTAATGACTTTGCAGGGGTTATATCTAAAGACTATGAAGATAGGTTAAATGACTTAATCACTGATTTGGAGAAAAAACTAGTGTTGAAATTGCTGTAGTGACAGTAAATACAGTCAGTCCACTTGATATAAATACATATGCAGTAGAATTGTATGAAGATTGGGGAATAGGGAAGAAGGATAAAGACAATGGAGTCTTGGTCCTTTTGGCAATGGATGAGAGGAAGGTAAGGATTGAGTCTGGTTATGGAGTGGAAGGTATATTACCTGATGGTTTATGTGGGGAGATAATCCGCTATAAGATGGTACCTTACTTCAAAAAAGGTGATTTTGGAAGTGGAGTGGCTGCAGGGGTGATTACTATCGCATCCAAGATTGCTGAAGAATATGGAGTGGATTTATCACTTGATGAGACCCCAAGGACCCATTACGAAGATAGGGTAAGACCTATTGGAGGAATTGGAGGTATATTAGGTGGTTTATTCACCTTACTTTTATTCTTTCTGATCTTTGGATTGAGATTAGGTCTATTTGGCTCCCTTTTTCTTCCAATGGGAGGTTATTGGAGATCTGGTGGCTATTCTGGCGGTTTAGGTGGATTCTCTGGTGGCTTTTCGGGATTTGGTGGTGGTCTATCAGGTGGAGGTGGTGCAACTGGAGACTGGTAATAAACGTTTAACGGATAACATTAAACGAGATAGGAGGTTAAGATGAAAAAGGGACTAATTGCATTGGGTGTCGTGATCTTATTAGTTATAGCCATAAGTGGTTTTGTAATAAAGAATTATAATACAATTGTTGCCTTGCATGAGGCAATGGATGGTGCATGGTCACAGGTTGAAAATCAATTGCAAAGAAGATTTGATCTTATTCCGAATTTAATTAACACAGTGAAGGGATATGCCGCCCATGAAAAGGAGATATTTACCTATGTAGCTGATGCTCGGGCAAAATTGGCAGGGGCAAGGACAATTCCTGAAAAGATAGAGGCATCTCAAGGTTTAGAAAGGGCTTTGGGAAGATTATTGTTGATCGTTGAAAGATACCCTGAACTCAAGGCAAATGAGACATTTTGTAAACTTATGGATGAATTAGCAGGTACAGAAAATAGAATAGCGGTTGAAAGAAGGAGATATAACGAAACAGTTAAAGGTTATAATATGACAATTAGAAGGTTCCCAGCTCGATTCTTTGCCAGTATGTTTGGATTTGAAAGGGCAACCTATTTTGAAGTAGAAGAACGATCTCGGGAAGTGCCAAAGGTGGAGTTTTAAATGATGAGACTGTCATTTTGGATATTATCCGGAATCATCTGTGGATTGGTTGCCAATTGGAAGAAGAGAAATCCATTTTATTGGTTTCTCTGTGGATTTATATTTGGACCATTTGCTATATTAGCCTTGGCCTTCTTCCCAAAGATAGAGAAACTCAAAAGATGCCCCTTCTGTAGTCAATTGGTTAAGGGTAGAGTATGTAGATCGTGTGGTATGGGGATTCAAGATACAATCGATTTAGGTAAGGATGAATACAAAGTAGAATAACGCCATAATTTTTGGTTTTGATCCCTTATAGCGATTTTTTCTTGCATTTTATTTCAATATATGCTATAATTAGTTCAA
>JASEIO010000007.1 GCA_030017475.1 bacterium
AGTACAATTCCAGGAGGTGGAGAAAACTCCACTGGATGAGAAAAACCTAATTGCAATATCAGGTGATGCTCACCTTTCATTTGGGCCCTATACCCAACACCAGTGATGATTAAGGTCTTTTGAAACCCCGAAGTTACACCTTTGACCATATTGTTTATCAAACTACGAACTAGTCCATGTAAAGATTTGTATAATCTATTATCGCTCTTTCGTTCAACAATAATCTCCTTGTTCTTAACATTTACAGATATACCTTTTGGGGAGATATAATCTAATTTACCTTTAGGTCCTTCCACCGTAACTCTTCCATCCGAAACTTCTACCACAACTCCATCAGGAATCGGTATAGGTTTTTTTCCAATATGAGACATCTCTTTCCTCAATGGTTTTTAGTTTTCAAATGATCTAACAACCAATAACTAACAACTATAATTTACCATACATAACAGATAACCTCTCCTCCCACACCAAGTTTCTTTGCAAGCCTTCCTGTCATAACCCCATTTGATGTAGATAAGATAGCTATTCCTAATCCAGACAAAACGCTTGGTATTTCATCATTCTTTACATAAATCCGACATCCTGGTTTTGATACTCGACGTAAATCTGTAATCACCCTTTCTTTATTCTCACTATACTTAAAATATATCCTTAAAATCCCTTGTTTTCTGTCCGCAATAAACTTATAATTTTTAATAAATCCTTCTTGTTTAAGAATTTTTGCAATTTCAATCTTTATCTTCGATGATGGAATGTCTACTTTTTCATGACCCCTTGTTGTGGCATTTCGAATCCTTGTCAACATATCTGAGATAGGATCTGTCATACCCATTTTTTACTCCCTAAGTAATTCCCTATTCCTAATTAAGTGAGAAAATCCAGAAAATATAGTAATAAGGGTTACAATCGTCATTAGCATAAATGGTATAGATTCTAAAATACGCGGATTTTTTGTCCCTCTCCGTATAGCTAAAATAAGTAAGATAATTATAATTGCTATCATCTGGCAACAGGTCTTTAACTTACCAGAAAAAGATGCTGAAATAATTACCCCTTTCTGAGAGGCCAAGGTCCGAAATCCTGTAACTACGAACTCTCTGGAAATAATCAAGATTACCATCCATGAAGGAATTCTTAAATGTGGTATCCCCACGAAACAGATTAGGGCTGATGAGACAAGCAACTTATCTGCTAATGGATCAATAATCTCTCCAAAATGGGTAGTAACATTACCTCTTGCGATCTTCCCATCGTATAGATCAGTTAAACAGGCTATAAAAAAGGTAACGGTAGCTAAACCATATGTATAAACATTCTCATATGATAAAAAGATAACGAATATAGGAATAAAAAGGATTCTTATAAGTGTCAAGATATTAGCAAGGTTCATTTACCAACTTGCCTTAATAACTCCAGGGATTTTCCCTTCCAAGGCTAACCTTCTAAAACATATCCTGCACATTCCAAAACGCCGCAAATAACCACGAGGTCTTCCACAAAGGGAACACCTATTGTATTTACGAACCTTATACTTAGGTGTTTGCTTTGCCTTTTCAATCAATGCCTTCTTCGCCATCTTCCTATTTAGCCACTAAACGGCATTCCAAAAAGTGAAAGTAATTCTCTTGCTTTATCATCTGAACGTGATGTAGTAACAATACAGATATTCATCCCCATTACCTTACTAACGTTATCATAATCAATTTCTGGAAATATAATCTGTTCCTTTATTCCCAGTGTATAATTCCCAAATCCATCGAATGAGTTTGGAGGAACCCCACGGAAGTCTCTAACCCGCGGTAAGGAGACATTGATCAACTTATTCAGAAATTCATACATCCTTTCCCTACGTAAAGTAACCTTACATCCAATAGGCATACCTTTCTTTAGTTTAAAACCAGCAACAGACTTCTTGGCATAGGTCTTAACAGGCCTTTGACCTGTTATAAGAGTCAACTCTTCCATTGCCTTATCCAACAGTTTTATATCTTGGGTTGCATCCCCTATTCCCATATTTATTACTATCTTCTCTATCCGTGGACAGGCCAATTCATTTTTATAACCAAACCTTTCTCGAAGTTTTGGCCTAATTTCAGATTTATACCTCTCTTCCAATTTAACCATTTCCATCACTCCAATTAAAGAAGCTGTAAGTAGTAAGCCTTACTTATCAATTATCTCTCCACACCTCACACATGCCCTAACCTTTTTCCCTTCTTCTAAAAACACCTTTCTTATCCTTGTTGGCCTATCACAATTTAAACAAAATAACATTACATTTGATGAATGGATTGGACCTTCACGCTCAATAATTCCTCCTTGACTTTTTTGTGTAGCTCGAGTAGCCCTTTTTATTTTATTTATCCCTTCAACAATTACCCTATTCCTTTTCGGAAAGGTAATTAAAACCTTTCCTGTTTCCCCTTTATTCTTTCCCGCTATAACCATTACTTGATCTCCTTTTTTAACATGTAATTTTGCCATAATGTCCTCGACCGTAAGCTATAGGCTGTAAGGATTAAGCACTAAACCCTTCATTATTTAGAGTTAATACTTATAGCTATTGATTAGATTACCTCTGGGGCTAAAGTAATAATCTTTAAAAAATCCTTCCTTAATTCACTAGCAACCGGACCAAATATTCTTGTTCCTTTTGGGTCTTTTTGCTCATCTATAATTACAACACTATTTTTATCAAATCTAATATAAGATCCATCGTTTCTCCTTACCCCTTTTTTGGTTCGAACCACTACTGCTTTTACTACATCTCCTTTCTTTATCTGTGAATGCGGTGTAGCCTCTTTAACAGATGCTACAATAATATCACCTAAAGATGCATAGCGTGCATTTGATGATTTTAGGACCCTTATACACATAACCTCCCTAGCCCCAGAATTATCTGCTACTTCTAAATAAGTTTGTGGCTGGATCATTTCACCCTCGTATTTAGATGTTAGATGTCACAAAGGTGTTATAAGATCTCTAATAACCGCCATCTTTTCAACTTGGATAAAGGCCTTGTTTCCATAATTCGAACCTTTTCCCCAATCTTGCAAACATTATCTTCGTCATGTACGTAGAATTTAGTTTTTCTTTTTACTATCTTTTTGTAGAGTGGGTGTCTAACTCGGGTAGTGGATACAACAACTGCGGTCTTATCCATCTTGTTTGAAACGACCTCTCCAATTCTAATCTTCCTTCTTCCTCTCTTTTTCATCTTTTCTTTATATTTAAATCTTTCTCCCTTTTGATGGTGAGTATTCTTGCAATTTCACGCTTTGCTTCCCTAATCCTTTTTGGATTTTCTAATTTCTTAATTGCCTCCTGATGCCGCAAATTCAATAATTCCATTTCTAATTCATCCTGTCTTTTTGCCAATTCATCCTGGGTTAATTCCCTTAACTCGTGCGCCTTCATCCTTCTTTCCTTTCCAAAAACCTTGCCTTTACTGGTAGCTTATGTGAAGTTATCCTTATTGCTTCCCGAGCTATGGTCCGGTCTACTCCTGACAATTCAAAAAGGACCCTTCCTGGTTTTACCACAGCTACCCAGTACTCAGGTGAACCCTTTCCTTTTCCCATTCTCGTTTCTGCTGGTTTTTTAGTTACTGGCTTGTCTGGAAAGATCCTTATCCATATCTTTCCTTCTCGTTTTATGTATCTAGTTAAGGCAATTCTTGCTGCTTCAATCTGACGATCTGTTATCCATGAACCTTCTAATGATTGAAGCCCGTATTCTCCAAAGCTTAAGGTGTTTCCACGACTTGCCTTCCCTTTAATTTTCCCCCTTTGGGCCTTTCTATATTTTACCCTCTTTGGCATCAGCATCTTTTCCCTCTCCTATTATCTCTCCATTAAATATCCATACCTTTACTCCAATCTTTCCATATTGGGTTACTGCCTCCGAAAATCCATAATCAATATCCGCACACAATGTATGTAAAGGTACCCTCCCCTCTCTATACCATTCAGTTCTAGCTAGTTCTTGCCCTCCTAACCGACCTGAACAAACTACCTTAATTCCTAAAATACCTGCATTCCGTGCTTGGGAAACTGCCTGTTTCATTGCCCTTCTATAGGAGATTCTCTTTGATAACTGACTGGTAATTGATTTGGCTAAAAGGCGAGCGTCCCTTTCTGGAACCTTTATCTCATGGATATCTATTTGAAGTTGAGATTTACTTAATTTTTGCAACTCATCTCTCAAATTGTCTACCTCTTTTCCACCTTTTCCAATAACAATTCCGGGTCGCGAGGTATGAATATTCACTCTTACCTTTTGTCCAAATCTTTCTATAATTATCTTAGATATTCCTGCATAGGGTAGTCTGCGCTCAATAAATTCTCTAATTTTCAAATCTTCATGAAGGACTTCTGGATAGTTTCTCTTGGCAAACCACTTTGCTTCCCAATCCTTCGTATACCCAAGCCTGAACCCTATTGGATGAACCTTCTGACCCATTTATATAGCCCCAATAACTTTGAAGTTCCGATATTAAAATCTTTGGTGCCTATTTAGGAAGGAGTTATCTCTATAATTGCATTAATTGTCCATACAAATAAAATTATAAGGATTATCAAAACTATAACCTTTATGCCGAATCTTGTTAAGTACTTTCTTCCTCCACTCTTACTATACTCTCTGTAGAAACTAATTGTCTCATAGATTGCAAGTAGACAAACCAAACCCATTAAAATTAAATACCAAATACCCACCTTCCTCCTCCTTTTTAGTTGTTGGTTGTCATGTTAGATAATTATTAAAAAACCAGACATCCGTCGTTCCTACAACAACAGCAATGTGACTGGTTTTCTTTCTGATCCAACTTGCCCTTCCTCTTGATCTGGGTCTAATTCTTTTGAATACCGGCCCTTCGTCAACATACGCCTTTTTAACATAAAGTTTTTCTTCTCGTACATTTGGCTCAATCTGTGTTACATTTGCCTTTGCTGATTTTAATACCTTTTGGATTATTCGGGCCCCCTTTTTAGGAGTTAATTTAAGAATATTCTCTGCTTCTAAAACACTCTTTCCACGGATTAGATCTATTACTTGCCTTGTTTTTCTTGGAGATATCCTCATATATCTGGCTATTGCCCTGGCTTCCATCTTCTCCTCTCTACAACTGAAAATTACAGCTATTTGAGGCCAGTTGCCTTTTCTGTATGAGCACCGTGTCCGCGAAATGTACGAGTCATCGAAAATTCACCCAGTTTATGTCCTACCATCGATTCTGTAATATAAACTGGAATAAACTTCTTTCCATTATGGATAGCAATTGTATGTCCTACAAATTCTGGAGATATGGTTGAACGTCTAGACCAAGTTTTTATAACCCCTTTTTTTCCTCCAAGCTTATCACCTTCTTTCATCTTTTTTAATAATTTCTCATCAATATATGGACCTTTTTTTACCGACCTACCCATCTCTACCTTCTCCTTTTTATAATCATTTTTTCGGTGTCTTTTCTCCTCCTTGTTTTATAACCCTTACTCAATTGTCCAGTGGGAGATACTGGATGCCTTCCTCCACCTGATTTTCCTTCCCCTCCACCTAAAGGGTGATCCACTGGATTCATAGCTACACCTCGGGTTTTAGGACGTCTTCCCTTCCATCTTGCCTTTCCTGCCTTTCCTAAAGAGATATTCTCCCAATCTAAATTTCCTACTTGTCCAATAGTAGCAAAACAGGCTTTATGAATCAACCTTATTTCCCCTGAAGGAAGTCTAATGTGACAAAAGTCGCCTTCTTTAGCCACATTTTGAGCTACCGCACCTGCTGATCTAACCAACTGACCTCCTTTTCCCCTTTTTATTTCAATATTGTGAATATTTGTCCCAAGGGGGATATGCTGAAGAGGTAATGAATTACCAGGTTTTATCTCCGCACCCTCACCAGAAATCACCTTATCTCCTACCTTCAAACCGAGTGGTGCAAGGATATATCTTTTTTCACCGTCTTTGTAAACCAGTAAGGCAATATTACATGACCTATTTGGGTCATATGAAATAGCTTGAACCTTTGCAGGGATACCAATCTTATCTCTTTTAAAGTCTATGACTCTATACTTTCGTTTATGCCCCCCTCCTCTTCTTCTAATAGATATTCTCCCTTTATTATTCCTTCCCCCAGTGTGTTTAAGAGGTCGCAATAAAGACTTCACCGGTTTTAAACCATCTGTAATTTGGGAATCGATAATTACACTCCCACCTCTTCTTCCTGAAGTCACTGGTTTATATTTCCTTATCCCCATTTACACCCCTTCAAAGAAAGAGATTGTATCCCCTTCTTTTAATGTAACTATTGCCTTTTTCCTCCTCGGCGTCATCCCCCATTTATATCGTACCCTTCTCAATTTCCCTTTCTTCCTCATAGTATTAACATCTATTACCTTTACTTGAAAAAAGTCTTCCACAGCTTTCTTTATTTCACGTTTATTGGCCTTTATATCTATCTCAAATACATATTGATTATTTTTTAATAAATCCTGAGTTTTCTCAGTAATTATTGGTTTTTTTATCACTTTATATGGTTTATTAAGCAAAAGATGCCTCCTCTAGACGTGACAGTGCCTCCTTGGTCATAATTAGGCTTTCATGATGTAGTATATCATAAACCCCGAGAGTTTTCACATCCACTACTTTGGTTCCTTTTATGTTCCTAAGGGAGAGAATTATATTTTCATCTTTTTTATCCAAAACAAATAGGGGGGATTTCGCTTGTAAATTCTTTAACACATGCACCATTTTAGAGGTCTTTATTTCTTCTAACTTCAGGGAGTCCAAAATAATTAGATTATTAGTTCGGACCTTCGTAGCTAAAGCAGAAAGCAGTGCCTTTCTCTTAACCTGGGAAGAGATACGAATTTTATAACTTTTAGGCTTAGGGCCAAACACTATACCTCCACCTCTCCAAATTGGAGATCTAATTGAACCCACCCTTGCCCTTCCAGTTCCTTTCTGTCTCCATGGCTTTCTGCCACCACCCGAAACCTCTCCTCTTGTCTTAGTAGAAGCACATCCTCTCCGTAAATTGGCAAGGTGTGATTTTACTACCTCATATATACAAGCCATAGAAACCTTTTGTCCAAAGATATCCGGCTTAAGGACGATCTTCCCTACAACCTCACCTTCTGTATTATATAAATTGGTTTCAAGCATTTACTCTCTCTTTTTAATGATTACTAAACCTCCTCTATGACCAGGTATTGCACCTTTCAACAGAAGAACCTGATTCGTAGAATCTATCTTTACAATTTGAATATTCTTTATGGTTACCTTCCTTCCCCCCATCCGGCCGGGTAATTTCTTACCTTTAAGTACCCGAGATGGATCAGTTGATGTACCTATTGAACCAGGTGCTCTATGAAACATAGAACCATGACTAGCCTTTCCTCCCCGGAATCCGTGTCTTTTTATTACCCCTTGGAATCCCTTTCCTTTAGAAGTAGAAGAGACAGATACCTTCTCACCTTCTTGAAACAACTCCTCTGTCCGAAGTTCTTTACCAATCTCAAATGAAGAGGCATCCGCTACCCTAAATTCTCTCAAGTATCGTTTAGGGGAGACTTCGGCTTTTTCAAAATGTCCCAAGATTGGTTTGTTTAACCGGGACTTCTTAATATCATCAAATCCAACCTGAATGGCATCATACCCGTCTTTTTCCTTAATCTTCTTCTGAACAATTAGGCAGGCACCGGTTTTTATTGCAGTAACTGGTACAATCTCTCCCTTTTCGTCAAAAACCTGTGTCATCCCCAATTTCTTCCCTAAAATTCCTAATCCCATCCTCTACTCCTTAGAGTTTTATCTCCACATCTATCCCTGCTGGTAAATCTAACTTCATTAAGGCATTTACCGTATCCTGGGAAGGTTCTAAGATATCCAATAATCTTTTATGCACCCTTATCTCAAACTGCTCCCGAGATTTTTTATCCACATGAGGAGAGCGTAAAACTGTATATCTACTTATCTTTGTTGGCAAAGGTATAGGACCTGAAATCTTTACTCCAGTCCTTTTACATGTTTCCACAATCTCCTTTGCTGACCGATCTATTACTCTATGATCATACGAAGAAAGTCTAATTCTAATCCTTTGTGAAATCGCCATAAAAGCCTCTTATTCGAGTATCTCTGTTATAACCCCTGCTCCAATAGTTTTTCCACCTTCTCGTACAGCAAATCTCAATTTCTGCTCCAAGGCAATAGAGGTTATTAAATCAACTTCAATATTTACGTTATCTCCTGGCATAACCATTTCTACCCCTTCAGGTAGTTTCATTACTCCTGTGACATCTGTAGTTCTAAAGTAAAATTGAGGTCTATAGCCATTAAAGAATGGGGTGTGTCTTCCCCCTTCTTCCTTAGTCAAGATATAGATTTCAGCATTAAACCTAGTATGTGGGGTTATGGTTTTAGGGTGAGCTATAACTTGACCTCTATAAACCTCATCCTTGTCAATCCCTCTTAATAAAATTCCAATATTATCACCTGCCTGTCCTTCATCTAAGGTCTTTCTAAACATCTCAACCCCTGTCACTACCGATTCCTTTGTCTCTTCAAAACCAATTATTTCAACCTTATCTCCAACCTTAACCTTCCCTCTCTCTACCCTTCCAGTAGCTACAGTACCACGTCCTGTAATTGAAAACACATCCTCAACTGCCAATAAAAATGGTTTATCAATATCTCTCTCGGGTAGTGGGATGTAAGTATCAACTGCATCCATTAACTCAAAAATAGGACCGCAATTTTTACATTCCCTTTTTCCACATCCACAATCCCTCGAAAGTAGAGCTGATCCTTTTATTACTGGGACCTCATCTCCTGGAAATTTATATTCAGTCAATAACTCTCTTACTTCTATTTCCACTAAATCCAATAATTCAGGATCATCTACTTGATCTATCTTATTTAAAAATACCACAATACAAGGTACACCAACCTGACGGGCAAGGAGAATGTGTTCCCTTGTTTGCGGCATTACTCCATCAGACGCTGCCACAACAAGTATTGCCCCATCCATCTGGGCTGCACCTGTTATCATATTCTTTACATAATCGGCATGTCCTGGACAATCAATATGGGCGTAGTGGCGGTTTTCAGTCTCGTATTCTATATGAGAAATAGCAATGGTTATTCCTCTTTCTTTCTCTTCTGGCGCCTTATCAATCTCATCAAATGGAACATATTGCGTATTTGTATGATGTGATAGCGCCTTGGTTATAGCGGTGGTTAACATTGTCTTTCCATGATCAATATGTCCAATTGTACCTATGTTTAGATGTGGTTTTGTCCTCTCAAACTTTTTTCTAGCCATTTTTACCTCCTTTTTTAGAATATTATCTTTTCTGAAATACCCTTTGGGATTTCCGAAAATTTTATGAACTCCATTGTATAAGTAGCCCTTCCTTGAGTTAATGAACGGATACGGGTAGCATAACCAAACATCTCTCGTAATGGTACTAAACACCTTATAATTTGAATCTCTCCCCTTCTTTCTATTTCTGTGATATCACCTCTTCTTTTCGAAATATCACTTATGACCTCTCCCATATAGTATGTTGGAACTACCGCCTCCATTCTCATTATTGGTTCTAACAAAACACACCTTCCTTTCCTTAATCCTTCTTGAAAAGCAATATAGGCTGCATTTTTAAAGGCAAGCGGACTTGAGTCTACCTCATGAAATGAACCAGAAAGAAGTGTAACCTTTACATTAACCACTTTATATCCAGCCAAGATTCCGCATTCTCTTGCCTCCTCAATACCTTGTTTTATCGAAGGGATGTATTCCTTTGGTATAATCCCCAAAGTGATTTCATTCACAAATTCAAAACCTTCTCCTGGTTCTATTCTTAAAACCACATGTCCATATTGACCCCTTCCACCTGTTTGTTTTATATACCTCCCTTCTGCTTCCACCGTCTCTTTAATTGTTTCCCGATAGGACACTTGAGGTTTACTTACCTTAACCCTTGCATTAAATTCTCGAACCATCCTTTCAACCATAACCTCCAAATGTAGTTCTCCCATCCCTGAAATAACCCTTTGACCTGTCTCTTGATTTAAAGAAACCCGAAAGGTGGGATCTTCTTGCTGTAAGCTTCGTAAAGCAAGATTTAACCTATCCTCATCTTCCGCACTTTCCGCCTCCACTGCTACAGAGATCACTGGCTCCTGAAAAGAAATAGATTCTAAAAGAATAGGAGCCTTTTCATCACATAAGGTATTTCCTGTTGTAAGATTCTTTGGTCCTAAAATTACAGCAATATCTCCTGCATGAACCCAGTCTTTTGGTTCTCTTTTATTCGCATGCATTTGTAAGATCTTTGAAACCCTTTCTCTTTTTTGTATATTAACATTATAAACATAGGACCCCTCTTCAATCCATCCAGAATACACCCTAAGGTAATTTAGGTTTCCTATGTATGGATCTGCAACAACCTTAAAGATTAAACCAGAAAATGGTTCTTTAACGGATGCAATCTTTTCTTCTTCATGTAAGGTTAAGGGATTGATCCCTTTTATTGGAGGAATATCCAGTGGAGAAGGTAAATAGTTACATATAGCATCTAAAAGTGGTTGGATTCCTTTATTTCTTAATGCAGCTCCACATAATACTGGAACATATCCATCCTTTAGAACCCCACGTCTTATTGCCTTTTTAATATCTGCCGAATTTATAATCTCATCATTGATATATTTCTCCATCAAATCTACGTCAAATTCTGCTAAGGTTTCTATCAAAGAGTGATGAAAATAGATAGATTCTTCCTGCATATCTCGGGGGATATCTATTTCTTGAAACTGGGTTCCAAAACCCTCTTCTTCCCAAATAATAGCCTTCATATTTATTAAATCAATAACTCCACGGAATGACTCCTCCTTTCCAAGTGGCAATTGAATTGGAAATGCTCGTCCACCAAGTCTTTCTTTAATCATCTTTATAACTCGTTCGTAATTAGCTCCAATCTTATCCATCTTATTGACAAAGGCAATTCTTGGCACCCTATATTTATTTGCCTGTCTCCAAACAGTCTCTGATTGAGGCTCGACCCCACCTACCGAGCAAAATACACAAATTACTCCATCTAACACCCTTAAGGACCGCTCCACCTCAACTGTAAAATCTACATGTCCTGGTGTATCAATAATATTTATCTGACAATCTCTCCAAAAGCATGTAGTAGCAGCTGAAGTAATAGTGATACCACGATCCTTTTCCTCTTTCATCCAATCCATTACTGCTGTCCCTTCATCAACCTCTCCTAACCTATGAGTCTTTCCAGTATAATAAAGTATCCTCTCAGTTATAGTAGTTTTTCCAGCATCGATATGAGCTGCTATTCCAATATTTCGTATTTTTTCTAATTGGGCCTGTCTTTCCATAAGAATTACCTTTACTAATAGTCTATAGTTTATAGCATTTAGGATATAATGAATTATATCTCTATAGGCTATAAGCCATAGGCTATAAGCCATAAGCAAATTCCTCCTACCATCTATAATGTATAAAAGCCTTGTTTGCCTCTGCCATCTTATGGGTATCACTCTTTTTTTTAACCGATGCCCCAGTATTTCGCGATGCATCTAACAGTTCACTGGCCAATCTTTCGTACATTGGCTTTCCTTTATTTTCCTTGGCATAAGAGATTATCCACCTAATGGCTATGGAAATTCCTCTTTTCTTTGGTACTTCTACTGGAACTTGATAGGTTGCCCCTCCAACCCTTCTTGGTTTAACTGAAAGTTGGGGACGGACATTCTCGATCGCCTTTTTAAAAATATCTAAAGGTGGAGTGCCAGTCTTTTGCTGAATAACTTCCATAGCTTGATAGAATATCCTTTCTGCCAAACTTTTCTTCCCTTTTCTCATTATCCCATTTATAAAGCGAGTTACCAATTTACTATGATATACCGGATCAGGTTGAACCTCTCTTCCTACTTTATATCTCCGTCTAGGCATTAGAAAACCTCACTCTCTAAACTAACAACTATTTTGGTCTTTTTGCCCCATACTTTGACCTTGCCTTTTTTCTATCTTCAACACCAATAGTGTCTAATGTCCCCCGAATGATATGATATCGAACACCTGGCAAATCCTTAACCCTTCCACCTCTTATCAACACCACAGAATGCTCTTGTAAGTTATGTCCAATCCCTGGAATATAGGCAGATACCTCGAAACCAGATGTCAGTCTAACCCTTGCTACTTTGCGTAGAGCTGAATTTGGCTTCTTAGGTGTAGTAGTATAAACCCTTACGCAAACCCCTTTCCTTTGAGGAGATAAGGCTAAGGCAGGAGTTTTTGTCTTACCCCTCACTCCTTTTCTTCCTTTCCTTACAAGTTGATTAATTGTCGGCATCTTCTCCCACAGGTTCCTCCTTAGAATATATTGAAATTCTTCTCCTTTTAGCCAATCCTGTTCCTGCTGGAATAAGGGAGCCAATTATCACATTTTCCTTTAGACCCCTCAGTTTATCTACCTTGCCTTTAATAGCTGCTTCAGATAAGACACGTGTCGTTTCTTGGAATGACGCAGCAGATATAAAACTTTCTGTAGATAGGCTGGCTTTGGTTATTCCTAAAAGAATTGGCCTTGCTTTAGCAGGCCTCCCTGAAGACTTGATAACCCTTTCATTCTCTTCCTGGAATCGAGTTTTATTCACTTTCTCTCCCAATAAAAAGTTTGTATCTCCCACATCTGTTATTTGAACCTTTTTAAGCATTTGTCTTATAATTGCTTCTATATGTTTATCATTAATAATTACACCTTGCAATCTATAAACCTCTTGAATCTCATTTACTAAATACTCTTGAAGTTTCTTATCCCCTTTTATTCTTAAAATATCATGTGGATCTACTGGCCCTTCTGTTAATTGATCCCCAGCTAAAACCTCATCTCCTTCATGGACCTTTAAATGTTTTCCAACAGAGACATGATACTCTTTCTCGTCTCCCGTAGCTTCATTCTTGACTTGGATTATTCTTATACCTCCTGAGGTTCCTTTAAAATGAACTCTTCCATCGATCTCTGTGACCACAGCTTTATCTTTTAGATGTC
The DNA here is from genome assembly GCA_030017475.1 of bacterium. Lineage (GTDB taxonomy): Bacteria > UBA9089 > JASEIO01 > JASEIO01 > JASEIO01 > JASEIO01. The sequence goes on from JASEIO010000007.1 coordinate 13,067, forward strand.
TTGCTTCAAAAAGCTCTGCTACTCTCGGTAAACCACCTGTTATATCCTTTGTTTTTAAAAACTCTTGAGGAAACTTTGCCAAGACGTCTCCGGCTGAAACCTTTGCCTCGTCATTAACTACAATGCGAGCTCCATGAGGAAGGATGTAACTGGCGGAATGTTTCCCATCCTCTGCAACCACTATAATCTCAGGTTGAAACTTCCCTTCTCTATCTTCAATAATTACCCTTTTAAAAAGCCCTGTGTTTTCATCAACCTCCTCTCTCATTGTCTTTCCTTTAATAATATCTTTAAACTTAATCTTCCCACTTACCTCAGTCAAGATTGGTTCATTGTAAGGATCAAATTCGGCAATTATATCTCCCGGGGAAACAATATCTCCCTGTTTTACTCTAATTTGAGTTCCAATCTTAATTGGTATAGTGCGCTCCTTAGCCATAATGTAAATTATACCTTTTTCTTCGTCTATCCTTGCTACACCTGATACTTGAGAGGTGACCCCTTCCACAATCTCATCTCCTGAATTCACCCAAAGTCCATCAAATACCCTTATCTTTTCAGGAGAGGAAACATTGTATTCTGCCAAAACCCTTCTTACCTTCAATTCTCCTGATCTTACAGCAATGGATGCTTTATCCGATAGATTGATTAAGTGCTTTGGGGTCTCTATTATTTCATATTTATATGGAAGTTTTATCTCTCGCTCTTCAACCTGCCGGAAAGCAGTTCCTCCAATATGAAAGGTTCTCATGGTTAATTGAGTTCCAGGTTCTCCAATGGATTGTGCAGCAATAATCCCCACAGTTTCTCCTATATTAACCAGTTTGCCTGTAGCTAAATCCCAACCATAACATTTACTACATACACCATATTTCGCCTCACAGGTTAAGACAGTTCTAATCTTTACCTTTTCAATCTCTGCACGTTCAATCTTCGAAACCTCCTCTTCTGTAATCTCTGAATTTGCCTTAACCAACACTTCCCCTGTCATTAAATCTACCACATCCTCTAAGGCAACTCTTCCTAAGATTCTGTCTCTTAATGGTTCAATTACCTCATCTCCTTCTTTGATTGCCTCTACCACTATACCATTTATGGTTCCACAATCATATTCTCTAACTACAATCTCTTGAGCTACGTCAACCAATCTCCGGGTTAGATACCCAGCATCAGCAGTTTTTAAGGCAGTGTCAGCTAATCCTTTTCTTGCTCCATGGGTAGAGATAAAATACTCTAAAACACTCAAACCTTCCCGGAAATTAGAGGTAATTGGAAGTTCAATTATTTCTCCTGAGGGGCGAGCCATTAAGCCACGCATACCTGCAAGCTGGCGTGTTTGTTGTTTTGATCCACGAGCTCCTGAGATAACCATAAGATAGAGAGGATTAAATCCATCCGAATCTTGAGATAACTCTTCAAACATAACCTCAGAGATCTCTTCTCCCACATGGGTCCATAAATCAACCAGTCTATTGTATCTTTCCTCATTGGTAATTATACCTTGTTGGTATTGTCGAGTAATCTCTTCTGCCTCACGCTGGCTTTCTTTCAACAATTCCTCTTTTTTTCTCGGTATCTTCATATCATCAATTCCGATAGAAGCGCCAAATCGGGTGGCATATTCAAACCCTAATCTTTTAATATTATCTAACAAAGTTACTGTTTTACAAACTCCATATTTTCTATAACACGTAGAGATCATTTTACTAATTGCCTTTTTATCCATCATTTCGTTGATAAACTCCATCTCTTCAAGTAACGTATTATTAAAGATTATCCTGCCAATTGTAGTTTCTGTCTTCTTTCCATCTATAGGTACTATAACACGGGCATGCAAATCGACAAAACCACTATCATAAGCTGCTAATGCCTCGTCTATAGATGAAAATCTTTTACCTTCTCCCTTTGCCCCTTTCTTCTCTTTAGTCAAATAACAAATACCTAAATCCATATCCTGAGTTGGAGTAACTAAGGGTTCTCCATGAGCAGGCGATAGTAGATTATGAGAGGAGAGCATAAGTAATCTTGATTCTAACTGGGATTCAATGGATAAAGGTACATGAGCAGCCATTTGGTCACCATCAAAATCGGCATTAAAGGCGGTACAGACTAAGGGATGAATATGTATTGCATCCCCTTCCACAAGGACTGGTTCAAACGCCTGAATCCCAGCACGGTGTAAAGTTGGGGCCCTATTTAATAAAATTGGATGTTCTGATATTACCTCTTCTAATATATCCCAAATTTCCACATCTCCCCTTTCCACCATCCTTTTAGCTGACTTTATATTATGCACACGCCCGCTCATAACCAATTTTTGCATAATAAATGGCTTAAATAATTCTAAGGCCATCCTTTTTGGCAATCCACATTGATGAAGTCGGAGTTCAGGTCCAACTACTATAACAGATCTACCAGAATAGTCAACCCTTTTTCCGAGTAAATTCTGCCTGAATCTTCCCTGTTTTCCCTTAAGCATATCTGACAATGACTTTAAAGGACGATTACCTGCTCCTTTAACCACCCTACCTCTTCGTCCATTATCAAAAAGGGCATCTACTGCTTCCTGTAACATCCTTTTTTCATTCCTAATTATTATCTCAGGGGCATGCAATTCCATCAATCTTTGCAATCGGTTGTTTCTATTGATCACCCTTCTATATAAATCATTTAGGTCCGAGGTTGCAAATCTACCTCCATCCAATTGAACCATAGGACGCAATTCTGGAGGAATAACTGGGATTACATCTAAGATCATCCAGGAAGGGTCGGTTCCGGAATTCAAAAAGCTTTCCACAATTTGAAGGTGTCTTATGTACTTCCTTCTTTTTTGATTTGAGTCCTCTTTTTTTATCTGTGAAGATAAATCCCTCTGTAACTTATGCAGATCGATCGATTTCAACAATTCTTTAACTGCCTCTGCACCCATTCCAGCCTTAAAACCTTCTTTATAGTTTTCTTTATATTCCTCATATTCTTTTTCAGTTAATATCTGTCCAGGGGATAGACCGGTATTTCCCGGAGATATAACTACATAATTTTCATAATAGAGAATCTTTTCTAAGTCACTGATAGACATATCCAATAGAATTGCCATAGGACTTGGGATTCTTTTAAAGTACCAGATATGGGATACAGGAGATACTAAATTAATATGACCCATACGATGCCTTCTTACCTCTGACCTTGTTACCTCTACTCCACATCGATCACAAACTACTCCCTTATATCTAATGCTTTTAAACTTGCCACAAAAACATTCCCAATCGCGAGTTGGTCCAAAAATACGCTCACAGAACAATCCTCCCCTTTCTGGTCTAAAGGTTCTATAATTAATCGTCTCGGGTTTCCGTATTTCACCATATGACCAACTTCTAATCTTTTCTGGACTGGCTAATGAGATAGAGATACCAGAAAATGAAAAGATATCATCATCAGAAATATCATTATTATCCAAAGAGACTCCCCCTTTCTCAGATGTTAACCAGATGTCAAAAGTTAGATATCTTTAATCTGTCTTCTTGTCCTCTTTTTTCTTTCTTAAAAACACGTTTTCTATCCCTATTTTATCTCTAATCCTCCTTCGTTCTTCCAATTCCTTTAAATCTATTGAATTTCCGTTTTTATCCAAAATTCTCACATCTAAAGATAGCCCTTGAAGTTCATGGGCTAATACATTAAAGGATTCTGGAATTCCTGGAGTTTTAGCTATCTCTCCTTTGACAATTGACTCATAAACCTTTGCCCTTCCAATTATATCATCAGATTTTACCGTTAACAATTCTTGCAAGGTATGTGATGCACCGTAAGCTTCTAAGGCCCAAACTTCCATTTCCCCTAACCTTTGTCCTCCAAATTGAGCCTTTCCTCCAAGAGGTTGTTGGGTTACCAGGGAATATGGTCCAGTGGACCGAGCATGGACTTTATCCTCAACTAAATGGGCTAATTTCATCATATAAAGATAACCAACAGTTATCTTTTGATCAAACTTCTCTCCAGTTCTACCATCAAAAAGCTCCACTTTTCCATCTCTAGGCAAACCTGCCTTTTCTAAGAGATCTTTAATTTCCGATTCCTTCACTCCTGTAAATACTGGGGTAATAACCTTAATTCCTAACTCTTTGGCTGCCCAACCTAAATGGGTTTCTAAAATTTGACCAATGTTCATTCTCGATGGAACAGATAAGGAGTCTAAAACCATCTCAACTGGTGTTCCATCTGGCAAATAAGGCATATCTTCTTCTGGTAAGATCTTTGCTATCACACCTTTGTTTCCATGTCGGCCTGCCACTTTATCCCCTACAGTTATCTTTCGTTTATTCGCCACTAAAACCTCTACCCTTTTTTCTACTCCAGGTGGCAATTCATCATGGGTAGAAGAAAATACCTTTACATCAATAACAATTCCTTGATTTCCGTAAGGAATCCTTAAAGATGTATCTCTTACCTCGCGCGCCTTCTCTCCAAAGATAGAATGGAGTAATTTATATTCAGGGGTTAAATCGGTTTCTCCTTTAGGAGTAACCTTTCCAACCAGTATATCTCCTGGTTTTACTTCTGCACCAATTCTAACAATACCCTGCTCATCTAGATTTTTTAAGGCCTCTTCTCCAACATTTGGTATATCTCTGGTTATCATTTCAGGGCCCAATTGGGTATCTCTTGCCTCTACTTCAAACTTTTCAATATGAATGGAAGTAAGGATATCCTCTTTAACTAATTTTTCACTTATTAAGATAGCATCTTCAAAATTATATCCTTCCCATGGCATAAAGGCAACCAGGATATTTCGACCCAAGGCTAATTCACCCTGAGAAATAGCTGGACCATCAGACAAGAGATCTCCTGGTTTAACATGCTCTCCCACACGTACAATTGGTTTTTGATTGATACAGGTATTTTGATTTGACCTTTTAAATTTAAGAAGTTTATATTGGTGTTCTTTTCCCTCCGAATCAGTTATTACAATCTCACTTCCTGAAACCTTGGTTACAATTCCTGAAATATTAGATGTTATAGCTGCTCCAGAATTTTCAGCCACTTTCCGCTCTACCCCTGTTCCAACAATTGGTGCTTCAGGAGAAAGTAAAGGTACAGCTTGACGTTGCATATTACTACCCATCAAGGCTCGATTTGCATCATCGTGTTCCAAAAATGGAATCAAAGAGGTTGAGATTGAGATTAACTGCTTCGGAGAAACATCCATATAGGAAATCTTCTCAGGGGGAAGCAAAGGATAATCTTCTCCGAGGCGTGCAAAAATCCTCTTTTCTAACAAACGTCCATTTTTATCAGTTGGCGTAATTGCCTGACAGATACCATATTTTTTCTCTTCATCCGCAGTTAAATACTCGATTTTATCTGTAACCACACCGTCTTTTACCTTTCTATATGGTGTCTCTATAAAACCAAACTCATTTACTCTGCCATAAATTCCCATAGAAACAATTAATCCAATGTTTGGACCTTCAGGGGTCTCAATAGGGCAAATTCTACCATAATGGGTAAAATGAACATCCCGCGCTTCAAATCCAGCCCGCTCTTTCGATAATCCTCCAATACCTAAGGCAGATAATCTCCGCTTATGTGTAAGTTCAGCCAAAGGATTTGTCTGATCCATAAATTGGGATAATTGTGAAGAGCCAAAGAATTCATTTATCACTGCAGTGAATGGTTTAATGTTCATCACTGTTTGAGGGGTTATAGTTTCTGGATCTTGAATAGTCATCCTCTCTCTTATTACACGTTCTAACCTTGCAAGGCCTACCCTTACACTATTTTGTAATAACTCCCCAACAGACCTCACTCGTCTATTCCCCAGGCTATCTATATCGTCTATTTCTCCAATACCTTCCTTTAATCTAATCAGATATTTTACCGCCTCCACAATATCTGTTTTTGTCAATGTTAAGGTATCCATTGGGACATCAATTTTTAATTTCTGATTAATTTTATATCTCCCTGTCCGACTTAGATTATATCTTTTGGGATCAAAGAAGAGCCTCTCAAAGGAAGCCTTTGCATTTTCAAAGGTTGATGGTTCTCCAGGTCGGATATTATTGTAGATTTTAATCAATGCCTCATTTTGAGATTTGGTATCCTCTCTTTCTAATGTAGTCAGTATTAAAGAGGCACCAGGTACCAATTCGCGACCTAAGACCTCTATAGTCTCTACCTCTGCCTTATTTATCAAATCTAATATCTCCTTGGTAATCTTTTTGCCAGCCGAGACTATAATCCCATTTTCCCCCTTTACCGAATCTGCAATTCTAAATCCTAATAGCTTATTCCCTTCCGTTTTGACTGAAACTTCCCGTTTCTTAAAAAAGAGCGAGAGAATATCTTCTGTTTTAGAATATCCTAAAGCACGAAGTAAACAGGTTACAGGTAATTTTCTCTTTCGGGCAATATGACAATAGATAACATTGGATCTATCTATTTCAAACTCTATCCATGGTCCTTTGTAAGAGATAATCTTTCCTATAAATGACCTGGTATTTTTATCGTAATCAAAGAAGATTCCAGGGGATCTATGTATTTGTGATACAACTACCCGTTCAGCTCCATTAATAATAAATGTACCTTTTTCAGTCATTAATGGTATATCTCGCATATAGATTTCTTGTTCTCTCACCTCCCCTGTTTCTTTATAGATCAATCTGAATTTTCCCCATAACGGAGCAGCGTAAGTTGTACCTCTTTCTCTACACTCCTGCTCCGAATATCTTGGCTTCCCTAAGGTATACCCTATGTATTCTAAAACCAAGTTATTATTAAAATCAGTGATTGGAAAAACCTCCTGAAATGCTTCCTCTAACCCTTGATTTTTTCTCTTATCTGGTGGAACCTTTGATTGAATAAACCACTCATATGAATCCTTTTGCATTTCGATCAGGTTAGGAATGTCAAGCGCATCCTGAATTTTAGAAAAATCCACCCGTTTATTCTCGATAGGCATAAAATCGCCTCCCTAAATATGGAAATTGTAAATTACATCCTCCTAATTTCCATTTATTATCTTAGTTCTATAGTGGCTCCAACTCCTTCTAACCTTTTCTTTATCTCTTCAGCTTCTTGTTTAGAGATCTTTTCCTTGATAGGTCTTGGGAGATTATCTGTTAATTCCTTAGCGTCTTTTAGTCCTAAATTTGTAATTGCCCGGATCTCTTTTATGACTTGAATCTTCTTATCTCCTACTCCGGTTAAGATAACATCAAATTCTGTCTTTTCCTCCTCTTTTTCTACTTCAGTTGGAGCTTCTGGAGAAACTTGAACTGCGGCTGGAGCAAATGGAGTTATTCCAAAACGTGACTCTAACTCCTTAACAAGTTCTGAAAGCTCTAAAACAGACATATGGGATATAGCATCAATTATCTCTTCTTTCGTAACTGTGGACATCTTCCACCTCCTGAAAAACCCTATAGGTTTTAGTTATTAGTTGTCAGCCTCCTTTTTTGTTCTTTAATAGCGTTTAATGCATATAAGAGTTTTTGCAGTAAGCCATTTAGGTTATATACAAATATGCGTAAAGGAGCTTGCATTCCTATTAACAACTTACTCAATAAAACCTCACGTTCGGGCAAATTAGCTAATTCCATAACACGATTCTTATCAATAACCTCTTTATTTAGCACTCCACCTTTAATCTGTGGTTTTTTGTACTCTTTACTAAATCTGACCAATATCTTGGCAGGCAAAACCTCCTCCTTGGAGGAAAAGGCAATTGCTGTTGGACCAAAAAGATAATGAGATAAACCTTCAAACTCTGTATCTTTAACTGCTAAATAGGTTAAGGTATTTTTTACTACCTTATAATCTATACCTTCTTCTCTAAGACGTTGTCTCAATTCACCTATCTCTCGAACCGATAAACCACAAAAATCGGTTAGAATAGCACATCGCGAAAGCTGAAATCTATCCCTTAACTTTTTCACTTTTAGTTCTTTAACCTCTCTCTTCACAATCCCTCTCTTATCCTTTTGATAGAAGATATATGATCAATCTTTATTCCAGGACCCATGGTTGCGGAAATAGATATACCTTTTATATATTGACCTTTTGAGGAAGCTGGTTTCGAAGAGATTATTGCCTGTAATACTGCATACAAGTTTTCCAAAAGACTTTTTTCTTCAAAATCAGACTTTCCTATCGCAAGATGGACTATTCCAAACTTATCAGACCTGAATTCTACCCTTCCAGATTTTATCTCCTTTATTGCCTTTTCTAATTCAAAGGTTACGGTTCCAGACTTTGGATTAGGCATAAGGCCACGGGGTCCAAGAATACGACCAAGACGAGACACATCTTTCATCATATCTGGAGTTGATAAGGCAATATCAAAATCTAAAAAGCCATGCTCTTGGATCTTAGTAATTAAATCCAAATCCCCAACGAAATCTGCCCCAGAGTCTTCTGCCTCCTTAGCATACTTTCCTTTAGCAAATACAAGGACCTTGACCTCTCGTCCAGTGCCATTTGGTAAAATTACATGCGATCTTACTTGTTGATCAGCCTTTCTTGGATCTATCCCAAGGCGCACAGCTATTTCAACAGTTTCATTAAAGCGAGCCTTTGCAGTCTTTTTCACTAAGGAGACAGCTTCTTCTAAATTATATAGCCTTTTTTTATCAATTAGCTTTTCTGCCTCCTTGTATCTTTTTCCTCTCTTCATTCTATTTCAATCCCCATTGAGCGAGCAGTACCTTCTACCTGTTTTACCGCTGCTTCTAAATTGATAGCATTTAAGTCAGGGAGTTTCAGTTCAGCAATTTCACGTATTTTATTGCGAGTTATCTTCCCCACTTTATTCTTATTTGGTTCACTTGATCCCTTCTCTATCTTGAGTGCTTCCTTTAAAAGAAAAGAACAAGGTGGAGTTTTTAGCTCAAAACTAAAAGACCTATCTTCATAAACGTATATTATGGTAGGGATAATCTTCCCTTCTTGGTTTTGGGTTTTGGCATTAAAGGCCTTACAAAACTCCATAATATTTACTCCATGTTGACCTAAAGCAGGACCAACAGGTGGAGCAGGATTTGCCCGAGCTCCTGGGATTTGCAGTTTGATTTCCTTTACAACCCTTTTCTTAGCCATTATAGTTTTTCCACTTGGAGAAAATCTAATTCTACAGGTGTGGCTCTTCCCAAAATGGTTACTAAAACTCTTAACTTTCCCTTTTTCTCATTTATTTCATCTACAGCACCAATAAAATTGGTAAATGGACCATCGATAACCCTTACAGACTCTCCTGTAACAAAAGATTCCTTTGGCCTTGCCCTTTCACCAAGTTTCATTTGATTAAAGATATTCTCTATATCTTTTTCGGATAATGGTATAGGTTTATCTTTATCTCCCACGAATCCAAATACCCCAGGGGTATTTCTAACTGCATACCAAGTCTCATCTACCATTTCCATTTCTACTAACACATACCCAGGGAGAGTACGACGAGATGAAATCTTCCTTTTTCCTCCTCTTATTTCTGTTACAGTTTCTGTAGGAATCACAACTTTTCGAATTTTCGAGCCCAAACCCATAGTTTTTATACGCCTTTCTAAATTGGCCTTTACTTTATTCTCATACCCTGAATAGGTGTGGATTACATACCATTTTTTCTCCATATATCATCTAACCCCGGAGAAAATAAACTCCATTAAAAAATTCAAAATGCCATCAATAATTCCTAAACAGATACTAACCAAACCTATAGTTACAAAAACAACAATGGTTGATCCAATAACTGTTTTCTTATCTGGCCAAGAAACTTTTGCCTTGGGAGGCGCTACCTCTATCAAAATCTCTTTTAAAAATTTCTTTACCCTCTCAAACAATCTCCTCATAATATCACACTCGATACAGAAGTCAGGGATAAATCTTGAAAAATCTACGTTTTATCTACGTCCCTTTTTGAAATTCCGATACTCTGAAATATAGCAGGCCCGGCAGGATTCGAACCCGCATCCCCCGGATTTGGAGTCCGGTGCTCTGACCAGTTAGAGCTACGGACCTACCTTCACTATTTGGTTTGTCGATGTAAGGTATGGGTTCTACAGAATTTACAAAATTTCCGTAAGCTTAACCCTTCTGTATGCTTCTTTTTATTCCAAGTAGTAGTATAATTACGTCTTTTACAAGTTGAACAAGCCAAGGTAATTATCTCTCTCATAGGGTCTTATTTTCGGCAAGAAAGACTAACCACAGAAGACACAGAGAAAAGCTTTAATATGGATTCAAAAATGTACAGAATGTAAAGTTTAACATATTATTAGATATATGTCAAGAATAAAAATTTCGATTTTTTAAAAAATCTACTGCCTTTTCATTTTCGTCATAGATAGTTCAACTAAGTTAATTGTCCTTTCTATAAGAAAACCTATAATATAAATTGATTGTAAAATTAAAAAATAGGTTAAGAGAAGACAGATAAAGGCAAATATAACCGCAAGAAGTGCTCCAAAAACAATTGAAGAGATATTTAGTAACATTTCCATACTACCTAAAAGGAGGTACCTATACCAATAATTGGCAATAACTTTTTGCCACCCTCATTGAAACCATAAGCAATTCCTGCCCTTAAAGTAATCGGAATATGATAAAAGATGTGTGTATCCACTCTCAGTTCAAGGCCTGTACTAACTTTAACATGCACGTTTAATGCCAAATCAAGAAACACTGTATGGTGCACTCGATCGAAGAACAAGGGAAGAAAATCCAGTCCCCTTTCAATATTACAAACAGGCGCCCGATATTCTAAATTGACCAAATAGATATTACTGCCTCTGTAAGATTTATACCCTCTTAGCAACCCAAATCCAGTATCTTCTCCAATCTTAAATTGACGTTGAAAAACCGTATCTCCCGTAACTAAACCATATGCAAAACGTATTGCCAATACATGATGTTTAAAGGGTAATCCAATATATTCACTCCACGTGAATCTATATTTATTAATATTAAAATCACTTCCCAGGGATTTATCCATTATAGAATAGGAAATAGAAATGTGCCTTCCACCTACCTCGCTTATAGAAGATCCAAATTTTCGAGTGTTGGAAAATTCCCAGGAGATTGTTGAACCGCATAGTTCCCCTCGAGTATATTCTTTTGGAGGGGAAGTTATAGGTTTAAGTTTCTCTACACTATATCTAATGGAAAACCTTTGTTTTGAATTTATAGAATTAATTGGAAAGGACAAATCCAATATCCTTTCCTTTTCCTCTTCCCAGTAAAATTTATCATTTACTAAATAAGGGACTATATTACTTGATACACCAATGGTAAAAGAAGGATAAAACTGATCATTTGTATACCTTAGATTATAGACTAATCTTTTACTATTAAGACCATATCTTGCATTTATAGAATAGGAATGTTCATATAATACATCTTTTCCTCCGGATAAAAATCCAAGTTGTAGGCCTTCTTCATCTAAACCCAATGCAGGAAACCAAAATTTTGGCAGAAGTGTTGGCAATGGGTTATAATTTAGGGTATTGGGTATTGGGTATTGGGTATTGGGTGATGGGCGTTGGGTAATGGGTGATGGGTGATGGGTGATGGGTACTTCTTGCCACGTGGCTTTATCTAAATCCATTAAGTGGATGTCAAATCCATCTGCGGAATAAGAGACAAAGGTCACCTTTCCTTCTTTTGATACACATGGAGAAAATGCCCCACTTATTACATTGGTAATACGATATAGTTTCCTTCCTTTAAGGGAATAGATGTACAGGTTATATACCCCTGTTCTATCAGAACTAAAAATGATTCCACTTGAATCGGGTAGCCAGGATGGAGTAATGTCTTGAGCCTTGTCATGGGTTATTGGAATAATATCTTTACTTTCTACATCCATCACAAAGATATCTTGATAACCTTTCTCCCAACATGTATAAACAATCTTCTTGCCATCCGAAGAGAAGCTTGGGTTAGAATATTGAACATGAGGTCTATCCGAAGTAAGAGGGCTGATGTCCCCACTATAAGTATCCATAACCATTAATCTGTTGCTCCCTAATTCATTAGTGACAAAAACAATATACTTACCATCCGGTGAAAAACTTGGGTCTTTAGCCCTTTTTCCATAAGTCAATCTTTTTAGTTTTTTACTAACCAAATTAAAGATATATAAATCGCTATACGTAGAGAAACCTTTTTCAACTACCTTTTGCGAAAAAACCACCTCTTCTCCATCAGGGGAAAATGAAAATGAGAGGTGAGAGAAGTCACCATTTACTAACTTGTGATCCTCCTTGCCATCTTCCCGCATGATTCTTAAGCAATCTTGGCCATCCATATTCCGCTCCATATAGGCGATATATCTCCCATCAGGAGAAAATGTTGGATTAGCGGCAATAAACCCACGATAGGTCAATCTTTTTGAAATAGTAATCCCTACTTTTTTAATCTCCATAAGCTGCTTATGATACCTCTCCTTCACCCATTTTATCCATTCATGATACAGGGTCTCAGAGCCAATACCTGTAGCGGTGCGTATTGCCCAACTTTCAGGCGAAATGGTGAAGAAATAACGACTATAGCCATAATTTATCTCGGAAAACCTTTCCTCTCCATATTTCTCAGCCATATATTTGAACAAAGACCCGCCATAGACATAAGGGGTAGTTCTACTCGGCCAACTTTTAAGGTGATATCCCCTTATTTGATCTAAAGAATTGATTCTATCTTCTAAAACAGCTTGTCGTAATATCATATCATAAAAGGGGTCCGAAAGTCTTCCACCTGTATCCATTTTACTCTCGTTATACACTGCAAGTCCTTCTAATAACCAGATAGGCTGAATAGCATTGGGAATTATAATCCTGCCAAAGATAGATCTTAAATAATGTGGAAATCCTGAAATTGTATCCATATGAAGTACGTGAGTATATTCATGAGAGATAACCAATCTTAACCAATCACCATATCTAATCGAAAGAAACTCTGGCGATGGGGGGGTAGGAGAGATATAAATTGCGTTGTTAGGAAAGGCCATAGCAAAACCATAACAATAATCGGTATTATCAGACAACACTATTTGTGTTTTTCCTTTTGGTTTGTGCCTTAAGAAAGGTACTATCTCTTCCGCTACCTCCTCAGCAATCCTCGAAAGTTCTTTCGCTATTTCTTCTTCCCCATCATGGAAATGTATTATAAAGTGATCTGTTTCCAATACCTGCCATTTTAAACCCGGTGGGAAAAAAGAGGCTCCAAAAGAGATTATAGCGAGCAGTAAATAGGGGATAGATAATAAAAAACCCTTGCATTTTTTGTTCATAAGATTATAATTCTTCCCAAATCTTCCCATCCAACATATAGATGATTCGATTAGCTGCTTTTGCTACTGACTCTGAGTGGGTAACTAAAACCAAGGTAACCTCTTCCTGTTTATTTATCAATTGAAGGAGCCGCAGGATTCTATCTCCAGATTGAACGTCAAGATTTCCAGTTGGTTCGTCAGCTAAGATAATTTGTGGTGAATTTGCTAAGGCACGGGCAATAGCTAACCTTTGTCTTTCTCCACTTGATAATTGAGGAACAAGGCTTTCCATTCTTTCCTCTAATCCTACCATTTCCAAAAGTCTATACGCCTTTCTCTTTGCTTCAGACTTTGTAAGCCGTGATCCAAACATTGGAATTTGAACATTCTCTAAGGCTGATAAAGTAGGAATAAGATTATGGAGTTGGAAGATAAAACCAACCCTTTGAGAGCGAAATCTAGCCAAATCTCGCTCTTTCAATAAGTCTTTACCAGCTACAAAAACCTCTCCACTATCTGGCATATCCAATCCGCCAATCATATTTAAAAGGGTGGATTTACCACATCCTGATGGTCCTATAATGGCCACAAATTCTCTTTCCTGGACTTCTAAATTAATCCCATTTAGGGCCTTTATTATTCCCCCATCAAATGTCTTTGTTAAATTTTTGATTTTGATGATTATATCATTCATATCTTATAGCTATAGCAGGTAGGATCTTAGATGTCCTATAAGCTGGATATAATGCCCCTACGATACTTAGGACAAGCGAGACCGATAAGGCAATTAGAAATGTCCCCAGATGGAATGATGCATTTATATGGGTACTTGTGCTTGCTATAATTAAAACACCCACTATTCCCAAGATTACACCGATTACAAATCCTATAGCCCCTAGAATTAGAGATTCACCCCAAATCATTTTTAATATTCTACCCCTCCTCCAGCCTACAGCTATTAATATTCCAACTTCACGGGTTCTTTCAAAGACTGACATAATAAGGGTATTCATTACCACAATTCCGCCAATCACAATGGCAAGTAGAGAGAATATCCAAGCAAACCTATTTATAGACTTTACCTCCTTTTGGGTATTTATAAAATCCGAAGACCGAATTACCAATAGATCTGGAAAGGTGACTTCAATCATGGAAGAAAGCCTTCTTGTATCTGCATCCATCTTTGAATCTATAACGATTGCAGAAACCCTACCTTTTAAATTAGCTATCTCTTGGGCATCGCGTAAGGTAACTATTCCCCCACTATCTAAGAAGGCATTTCCTGTTTCATAGATACCCGTAACCTTGAATCTCTTATTAGGTCCAAGCTCCATTAAATCTTCTACCTTTTTTCGGAAAGTATAACTAGCAATTTTCCCGATCATAATCTCTCCTTTATGTCTAATCTTTTTCCCTAAGGTAGGTTTTTCACTACCTAAGTATATATCTATATCTTCTGGGTCAATTCCAAAGATCAAAAAAGATGGTATATCTCGAAGGCTTATATTGGTAATAATTTGACCATATGCCTTTTCTACCTCTTTATATCTTTTTATCTCATGAATATAATCTTGGTCAATTGAACTCGATGTTATATCTTGAACAGCCTTTTGGCAGACAATTAGATCCCCCTTGCACCTATTAATAATGTCCATATAACTTTGATTAAGGTTAGTAGCAAAGGTTAGAAACGTTATAACTACAGCGATTCCAATTCCTATACCCACCGAAGTCAAGATGGAACGAATTTTATTACGTAATAGATTCTTAATAATTAAAGATAAAAATGACAAAAACTCCCTCAAGATTGAAGTTACTTAGAAGTATACAACTAAAAAAAGAAAAAATCAACAGAAAAGTTATATAAATTCAGGGATTCCGCATAATCCTTTCCTCCAAATATAAACTGAAGCCCAAGCAGAGGAGGAAATTCCCTCTGGCAAAAGATTTGTCAATGGATTTTCTAAAACTCAGTAAGGGATAACGAAAGAAGGGAAAGGGGGTCAACCCTTTTACCTTGAAGTCTAACCCCAAAATGTAGGTGTGGTCCAGAAGCCCTTCCAGTTTGACCTACCCGTCCTATAACCTCTCCTTTAGATACAATATCTCCTTCCTTTACAAGGATATCCGATAGATGGAAGTACATGGTGTATAATCCAAACCCGTGATCCAGGATTATGGAATTTCCTGAAAAGAATAGATTATCGATAAATATAACCCTTCCTGAATTGGATGCCAAAACACTTGAACCTTCCTTTGCCTTAATATCTACTCCAGTATGAGGACTTCTTCTCTTTCCGTTTATAATTCTCCTTAAGCCAAATCTACTTCCAAATTCTCCCTCAACCGGAAGGATAAAATTACCCTTCCATAATCTTTCTTTAGTCTCTGTCTCCCAGATTTTATTTAATATTCCATTCTCCTCTCTAACCCTTTTTAAATTCCTTTTACTTAAAGTTACCATCTCCTTTGGAAGGTATAATCTTTCTGTTTCAAAGAATTTCTCAACTACCAAGATCTTCTCTCTAAATCTTCTGATTTTCCCTGAACGCTCAAGAAATTCTAAATCTAAAAAATACTCCTTAGGCTCTGTATAAAGACCTGCTCCAATAAGACCAAAATATCCATCCCCTTCCAGGAAGAAGTGAATCTCTTTTCCAAATACCTCTCCTCGGAGTGATTCAATATCCTCTGTAACTTTGACTTTTACTAAACCCACATCCCCTATCTCAAGTTTTTCTGGCACCACTTCCAAAAGCACCTCTTCAGGTTCAGTCAATTCTCCTGTTAAACAGGTCATAATAAGGAGGCTAATCAGAAAGGTTTTCATTTTAATGGCTGTAGTGCTCCTCGAAAAATAGCTCTTCAGAAAATCCCACTATATCAATGTAGCTACCTCCATCCCAGAACAACAAGGGACGTAGCAGCGTAGGGAGTGGATCCTTTGATTAGACTATACATCCTTTCTATATCTATTGCAGCCCTTACTGCTTCAAGTTTTAATCTATCTGGTAATAGCCAAAACCAGCTACCTAAATTTAAAAATTTGGATATCCCCTTATAGACCTTGTCAACAGTTAATTTTATCTCCTCTCGTGTTACATCCATTAAGTCCTCTATCTCTAAATCATGCGAAAGTAGATATATGCCTTCTACATCTAAAACTGAAAGCCCTTTCATTACCAAAGCTTCAGCCCATATGTATCCATAGATTAAACCTAAGAAGTGGAAAAGATAAATGGAGCCTTCCTTTTTTATATATGGAAGCTTATCTTCACCTATTCCAGGAAATAGACTTAGCTTTAATCTCATTCCCAATCTCCAATCCCAAAGGGCTTGTCCTTTACCGTGAAATACCTTTTTTGAAGGTAGAAGCCCGCCTTTTTCTTTTACCCATACCTTAGAATCCCACACCTTTTGAACCATCCATAACTTCCCTTTTAGAACAAAGGAAGGAGATAAACCCTCTATCTTACCTACTACCCCTCCAGTTGCTCCATCAATTACTTGATATTCTTCTCTTTTCTTCTCAATATTGGAATGGATAAGACCCCTTTCAACCAAATATTCGAGTTTCTCTCCTATAAAGAGAAGTCCCTGAACGCCACTTTTTAGATAATCCATATCTATAAGATGATCTATAATAATCTTTATCTCAACCTCATCCAGGGAGAGGGGTTGAAGGATATGTACAATGGAGGAAATTGGAGTACCAGTCCTTCTTTTTTGATAAACATAGGAGAAGATTTGCTGGCAGGCTACTGAAAGCCTTGGAGTATATATCTCCTCTTCTATCCAACCATGCTTTACTGAGCGAAACATGACCTCAAATAATATCCTTTCCCACTTATTGGAATATAGACCGAAGCTTGTAATCTTATTTTCCCTTCTATTTCCCCTTCCCAATCGCTGAAGAAGCGAGAAACATGAGGAAGGGGGTGAAACGAAGACTACGGCATCTATATCTCCAATATCAATTCCAAGTTCTAAGGTCATGGTTGCTGCTATTATACCGAGTTTTGCACGGTTAAATTCCTGCTCTACAACCTCCCTTTCTCGCTTGTTTAGGCTTGCATGGTGTACCCATACAAAATGGGAATATGGCCACGCCTTCTTAATCTTTAATGCTATATCTTCTGCGCTCTTTCGGGTATTACAAAAGATCAAAACTTTACACAAGCCTTTTTTCTTAAATTCAGAAAGAATGGATTTTATATCTCCAGAAAATTTGTGTAAGGTATAATCAATCTCTCGTGGAGTACGATCGACAATTATATCAAAATCCGAAAAATACCTCCTACCTATTTTATAAGGATAGGAGATAGTAGCTGAAAGACCATAAAAATGTAGTGTCTTTTTTCTTAACAACTTAATCCTTTCAAGTAATACCCTTAATTCATCCCCTCGATAGGTATTATCATAAAGGTGAAGTTCATCAAGGCATATAACCCTTAAGTTCCGAAATACCTTTGGATGACGAGAAAGGAGGGAATCAAAGGATTCAGGGGTAGTGAGTAAAACTTGTGACGGGGAACGAGGATCAAAATCTTGTCTATCCCCTGTTTTTCTTTTGATCTCAATCCCTAAATAATCCAATGGTGGTTTTAATCTTCTATACAGATCATTTACCAAGGCCCTTGTAGGAGTGATATATAAGACACTTAAACCTTGCCAGGTCTCATCCTGTAATAGCCTTGCTATAGGGGCACAAACCGCTTCTGTTTTGCCGGTTGCTGCTGGAGAAACAAGAAGGAGGTTCCTTTTAGATAGGATAGAAGGAATAGCCTCC
Organism: bacterium; assembly: GCA_030017475.1. Taxonomy (GTDB): domain Bacteria; phylum UBA9089; class JASEIO01; order JASEIO01; family JASEIO01; genus JASEIO01. Next base: position 31,114 of record JASEIO010000007.1, read on the forward strand.
CTTTGGATAGGGAGTAAGTGAGTATAATGCGAGAAGAAGGCATCCCAAACCCGGCCTAAACTCTCTTTTATTTCAAGATCCTTCTCTTTCATTAACAATATGTTATACCTTTTCCAAATAACATGTCAACTGTTTTTCTATAGATATAGGATCACCATACTAATACAGCAGTCTTAATCTCCTCAAGATAATTTTTAATATAGTGAAGACCATGCCAGACTTTAGAATGAAGGTAGGCAAGCCGCTGAAGGTGGTGGATGATTATGATGGCCGAAGAACGATACATGCCTTTAAGGTAATGTGTATTTGACCTTCAAAATACCGAAAAAGTTTTTGACGGATACTTAGTGTGGTTGTTACGATCATTCATACCGCAGGGCTTCGACTGGATCGAGGCTGGCTGCCCGCAGGGCCGGATAGAGTCCGGAGAGGATACCTACCAGGATTGAGACAAATAGACCCAGGGTGATAAAATAGGTCGAAAGCAGATTGGGCATTGAGCTTACGGCCTCAATGATCAATGTCGCCGCAATGCCGAGTCCACACCCGAACATCCCCCCAATCAGACTTATGACTACTGCCTCAGTCAAAAATTGGAGGAATATATCCCTATTCCGTGCCCCAAGGGACTTACGGATACCGATCTCACGGGTACGCTCAACAACTGAGGAGACCATGATGTTCATAATCCCAATTCCTCCAACCAAAAGGGAGATGATGGCCGAGATGACAGCTATCCAGCCGACCGTGCCTAAGATGGTATTCGTCGTCTCGATATGCTGCTGCATGGTCTCAGATTCGTAATTGAATTTTCCCTTATGCCTCCTCTTTAGAATCTCTTTGATCTCTTCGGCCGCCTCATTGGCCACATCGGATGAAGTGGCCTGGGCTGCAATCAACCAGACCTCTTTGCTATTCAACTCTTTTTGGAGAACAGAGATGGGAATGATGAGCCTGCGGTTGTGCTCCATAACCTGACCGCTCACTCTGGCCAAAAGGGGTGTATCCTTTCGTTTGAGAACACCAACAATGGTATACTTTCTCGACTTCCCCCATCTTTTGGTAATATAGATCTCTTCTCCCACTGGCTCTGTTCCCTTGTCAAAGAGCCTCTCGGCAATCTCTGCCCCAACAACACAAACCCTGCGCCTGGTATCGATGTCTTGCTGACAAAGGAAACGGCCAGAGGTAATCTCCTCGTTACGAATCTCTTTATAGGAAGGTGTTGTCGCCTTTATCTGAACCCGGCAGTATTTCCCTTTGTAATGGGCCCACGCAATCGGAGACTCATTCACCGGGGCAATCCGGGTAATCTTTTGGCACTTCCCTTTGATCGCCTCTAAGTCATCGAGGGTGATGGCCTCACCACTTCGGTCAAATCTGTTCGGATCCTCCTCTTTCCACCAGGGCCGCCAGACAAAGACCGACCTTAACCCCAGGGTCTCAAGCTCATCCAGAATGGCATCCCGGCCGCTCATCCCAATAGCCCCAACGATGACAACAGCACTCACGCCAATAATAACCCCCAACAAGGTTAAGGCGGTTCGCAGCTTGTTGGCCCCCATATTGGAGAGGGCAATCCTGACGTTGACAAAAAGGCTCATACAACCCTTCCATCGCTCAGATGGACAATCCGGTCGGCCAACCCTGTCTTGGTCTCATCATGCGTGACCAGGATGATGGTCTTTCCTTGTCTGTGCATCTTATGAAAAATGGACATGATCTCCTGGCCTGTTTTGCTATCCAGGTTCCCGGTTGGCTCATCGGCCAGGATAATATCTGGATTATTGACCAGGGCCCGGGCAATGGCCACCCGCTGCTGCTCCCCGCCAGAGAGCTTGTTTGGATGATGATTCATTCGGTCTGCCAGACCAAGAGTAGTCAGAATTTGAGCAGAAACCTCCCGACGCCTTTTGGTTGTAACGCCAGCATAGATAAGGGGTAGACCAACATTCTCCAGGGCATCCATTCTGGGCAGGAGATTGAAGGACTGGAAGATGAATCCTACTTTTTTATTGCGGATCCTGGCCAGCTCATCATGTGATAGACGATTGACATCAAGCCCATCCAAAATATACCGACCAGACGTTGGCCTCATCAGGCAGCCAATGATGGCCATCAGTGTGGACTTACCAGAGCCGGATGGCCCCATAATGGATATGAATTCCCCTCGCTCTATCTCTAAGCAGACATCCTCAAGGGCTTTCACTTTCCCCTCACCCATCGGATAGAACTTACTGATTCCATCAATCTGGATGATCATTATACCTTCGTTCCCAACTTAACTTTACACCTTTGACAATGTCAATTCTGTAAGGTTAAAGGTCATTTGGTCTTCTTCCTGACCCTATCCTGATCCCTTAGGTTGAGTCCATGGGGAATGATGATCTCATCGCCCTCTTTAAGGCCAGAGATGATCTCTATCTGGTCAATGCTGCTGATGCCGGTTGTTACCTCTTCTTTTTTTGCCATACCCCCAGAATAGACAAAGACAAAACTCTTGCCCTCCTCCTCTATTAATGCCCCCAGGGGAAGGGTGAGGATATCGGATTTTCTATCGGTGATTATCTTGACATCGACCTGGTTGCCTATCTTAAGATTCCCGGATGAATTCAACCTAAGGGTTGTCTTAACCACAGTCGCATTCTCCTTGATCTCGGCCTGGGGGGCGATCTTTACTACCTTTGCCTTAAACTCACAATCCGGCAGTCCCTCGCTGGTAATAATGGCCGTCTGGCCCACCTTTACCTTGGGAATATCCACCTCGTCGATCTCTACCTCTATTTCTAAGCTGTCTATATCTGCCACGACAAAGAGGGGCTCCCCTAACCCCACCGCCTGGCCATCCTCTATCTTTTTGGCTATCACTACGCCGGATTGGGGGGAGATGACCCGAAGCTTTGAGAGCTTGACCCTGGCAAGGGTCAACTCCTCCTGGGCCAAATTTACCTGGACAAGGGCCCGGTCGTATCTTGTCCGATCGTTATCTGCCTAAGTCTATTCTCGGCCTGGGAGAGACTATTTTCGGCCTCTCTGAGGTCAAATCTGGCCAATTCCTCATTCTTCCTGACCCTATCCCCTTCATCGACCAGGACCTTTTTGATTACACCACCTGTCTGGGCAAAGATGGTCGTCTTTGAAGAAGAGGTAATCCGGCCCACATCTGTGAGGCTTGAAGTAATTTCACCCCTTTTGATTATAGTGGTCTCTACGATGGGAATACCGGGCTCTTCTCTCTGCCAGAGCCTGTATCCAACCAAAACTACCACTATCAATCCCATAAAGATAAAGAGGGTCTTTTTCATTGATTATTCTGATATTAGTGTTGGTATCCTTTACACGGGATATTGAGTAATCACTGTGCCTCCATAGCAATTCCCACAGCCCAGTTGAACCTGGCCCTGGCTATCTGGTAGTCTATGATGGCCTCGATAAATCTTGTCTTGACCTTGCTCAGGGTAGTCTTGTATTCATTGACATCATTAGAGGTGATTGTTCCTACATTGAATTGGAGCTTGGCGATTCTCAAATTCTCTTGGGCAAGACCAACATTCTCTCTCATCGTTTCAATCCGCTCACTGGCTGAAGTCAACCGGTGGAAGGCCTCCCTGACCTCCTTTACGATCTCCTTCTCTTTCTCTGTGCGCCCATACTCGGCTCGCGCCAAACCAGATTCAGCCTCTTTTATTCTACTCTGGGTCAGGCCCCCATCGAAAAGGGCATAATTTACGTTTAGCCCAATGCCCCAGCGTGTGGCCTTAAAATTCTGCAGGGCATCTGCATAGTCCTTGTCCATCCCGGCCCAACCATAATTGGCCACAACACTCACCTTGGGATATCTTCCGCTTTTGGCCGCCATGAGTGCGGCCTTTCTAGCCTGGACCTGGTGTCTGAACCTGGCAAGCTCAGGCCTTCTCTTTAGGGCACACTCGATGGCCTCATCCATATCTATTATCCTGGACAAGGGGGTGAAATCTGGCTTATCAGTGGGGACAATTCCTATCTTGAATCCAATATTAAGGAGGACCTTAAGTTCGTCCTCAACCTCACGCCTTCTGGTCCGGGCCTGAATCAATTCATCCCTTTGGTTGGCCAGGTCGACCTTCGCCTGCTCCACCTCTACTGGCGCAATAGTTCCCTGAGAGAGCCGAGAGGTAGCCAGCTCCAGTGTCTCCTGGTGGTAGGAAACCATCTCCTCAGCGAGCCTTACCAGAAGATCGGCCCGAACAAGTTCCCAATAGGCCTTCATCACCTCAAGGATGAGTCCCCTTTTTGCGGTTTCATGGTCACACTCAGCTATTCTGAGGTTTGCCTCAGCCTCTCTAAGAGAACCTGTAAGCCTTCCGCCCGTATATATATTCTGGCTAAGCCCCAAACAGAGACTATTGCTCCATTGAGAGGTTAAGGGTGGGTGAATCTCATAGGTCTGGCCAAGAAATTCAAATGTCTGCGGCTCACCTGCCACACTGAGGGTCTCATCGAAACCCATCCCAAGGCTCAAGTTAAGGCCAGGATACCATTCTGATCTAACCTCCCCGACTACGGCCTTGCTGCCAATAACCGCCTCCTGCGTCCTTTTTAAGCCCAGGTTATTCTCCAGGGCTGTCCTGATGGCCTCTTTTAGAGAGAGATTCTTTACCTCCTCACAGATGCCCCCAGCACAGAATACCACCACAAGGCCAAGTGCCAGGGTCCATATGGCTCTATTCAAAGACCTCCTTCCTGCAAGGCGCATGAGACCTCATAGGTTTGTCTCTTCACCATAATGTCTATATAGATCCATCCAATCTACACAACTTTTTACAAAAAATCGAATCTCCCGATCATCCGCAAGTATCAATTTATGGAAGATGTCTCTTTTTGATTTATCAACGAGACGGAAGGGAGAAAATGCCTGTTCGTATAATTCTATGAGTCTTTCAAACATTGCCTCTATATCTTTTCTTGAAAGGCGGGATAGTTGAATTACCTTATCCTCTGCTACAAGGGAACGGATTTTCTCATAATAATAATGAAAAGAAGGGGTTAAAGCAAAGATGAGAAAAATATGGTTTGGAAGTTCATATGAATAGGGTAAGGACCTCATACCAGAGTGTATTAGTCCAAATCTATCAATCCTACCAACACCAGGGAAACCTTCACCTTTATTTTCCATGGCAAGTTGAGTTAAAGAAGGGTCATTTTGTGCCAACCTTATCAAGCCTTGGTAAAAGTAAAAACCATACTCTGCCCTATACCAAAGGCGAAAAAGGGTTTCGGCTTCATCTATAATAATTATAAACCCTTTTGCTCCAATCTCTTTTAATATATAACCCCACCCACTTAATAGATAACAATAGATATCTACTGCAGGGGTATGATTTAGAAGAACAGGAAGACGCCAGTATTTACAAAAATTGAGATAATCACGGGATAGGATCTCACCTCCTATCCAGTTCCATAATATATCAAGCCCTTTATTATTTTTTAGAAGTGGAAGTGCCTTGGAGAAGAAGGTATGGAATTTTGGAAAAGAGATATCCCGGGCCTTAAAGATTATATCTTGAAAATTCAATTCTTCTTTATCAGTCCTTAGCCTTAAAGAACGAATGATCTCTCGATATACATGCTTTGGTCTGAAGGGCGAAACATCAAATGGATCAAGCTCCACTCTTGCGACTGCATATCCCGATCTTAATAAACTACAATGGATATAATCAAGCAAATGGGTTTTACCTGATCCATATTCTCCTTCTAAGATTATAACCCCTCCTTTCTTTTCCCTAAAGAGCTCAAGTTCCTCTTTCAGCCTTTGTAATTCCTTTTCCCTTCCAAAGGTAAAGTCCTCTATAGCAAAATAAGGAACTATACCAAGCCGGAAGGCCTCAATCAGCTTTCTTGATTGGAAGTCTCCGTATTTGATAGGTCTGACCTTGATAGGAAGGGTTCCCCTTTTCTTCTTTTTTATTGGTTTGATAACACTTAGGGCATCTCTTCTAACCCATAACACAGGACCTTGATCAAACTCTATTTGCAATTGCATCCCTCTAAACCTTTGGTCAAGTACCCTTCCTTTACCTAAAAATGGGTGTAAAACCGAACTACCAACCACCTTTAAAACTCCTCCTCTTCAGCCTCCGCTGTGATATCCCTTTCTAAATCCCTTATCTCATCCCTTATTATCCTTTGGGCATCTTTCTTACTGACAGTACTTCGAGGGTTCTCTTTTAGCATATGAAATCCCTGGATCACCGATTTTACAAAAACCCTCCTATAACCTACATCTGCATACCTCTCTTCAAAGGACCCCTCTGCAAATACTGAAATAGTTTTCTTTAGACTTGCTCGGTCAAAACTAAAAGGAGAATAAGCTATTTCATATATCCTTCCCAATCTTTCTCCAAGCTCTGTAAGAAAGCGAGGAGGTGACAATTCCAGATGCTCAAGTTGGATCCTTACACCTGATGGATTTACACGGCTAATCGTCCCACTCAATCGCTGTCTTAAGGCCTCATATACCTCTAATCTTTCCTCAAGCAATTGTCGCTCATCTGGGATGGCATAGAAGATCATAACCCCTGGTAACCTTACATTTCCACATTCATCTATAAGTTGTCTTAAATTATCTAATGCCATTCGCTTCTCCCTGGATGTTGCTATGCTCATCCCCCGTTCTGCTTCATCAAAGAGTAGAATAATTCCAGAATAGCCAATTTCCCGAATGTATTGAGCCAGAGATCTTATCAACCTAAAGGCTGTTGTTTTATCAAGCTTCTCTGTTATCCCAAATCTATTTCTTATCTCCCGATCCACCTCCTCACCCTTTAACCACTGAATTATCCCATTATAGGAAGAATTGTCTTCCTGCAAGGTTAAAAAGGCGTGCCTTACAGCATTTTCGAAACTCGAACTTTCTATTCCTGAGATGGATCTTACGTAACTTTCTATCATTTTACTTTCCTTGAGCTCCTCCATCTTGGTTACATACCAACTTCGTATAAAGGGGTCTATCCCTTTCTCATAATGTTTAGTCAATTCTTCTGAAACACGAGGATACATAAGGTTTGCCATTATGCTTTTATATACCAACTCAAGTCTATTGAAAGGACACTCTGTTGGAGATAAAGGGACATAACTTACAACATAATTCATTTTCCAGGCAATATCCCTTACACAATAAAGAAAATGTGTTTTACCACCACCATAATTTCCAATAACCAATTTAAATGCAGAACCCCCCATCTTTATAAAGCTCTCGAGGTATTCCTCTTCAAGTAACCTAAGATAAGGAGAAAGTCCAACAGTGAAATGCTCCACTCCAAATTCAGGTGGTGTACCAGTTCCGCCAAGTTGATTGATTATTACCTTTCCATGCATGGGTTCTAAACCGCTATTTTGAGATGGATAAGTAGGCATACCTCGTTCCTCCTGTAAGGCAGGAATCAGGGACAAAAATCGTCTGCTCCTTTGACCTTGTTGCATCATAGGTAGCTATAAAAAGAGAAAGTTTATCTTTCTCCTTGGATAGCTTTAATCTATAAAGGTCGTATCCGAAAGCAGCCCTTGAATATTCTCGGAAGTTTGCCTTAGTGGGAGAAGCCTTAAATTTCTTATCCTGCATAAGAAAAACAAGCTCCCTTAAGACTTCAATGATAGGTACCTTATCCTCTACCTTCTTTTCGTTAATTCGTAACACCCTTTTATATGCCTCAAAAAGGCGTGATTTGAAGTCTTCTGCCTTCCAATCCTTACATGTCAGTTCATTTTCAAACCTCGAAATAGCCTCTACGATCTGCGCAGGTTCTGGTTTCACCTTCTTTATAAACTCAGGACCCCAAAAAAGGGAAACTACACCTCTTTCAAATTCAGCCTTTATCAGATAAAGTCCAGCATAAAGATTGGGATATTGTCCATGTAATCTAAATCCTTTTTGACGTAAAAACTCCTCAAGCTCCTTGCCAAATTTAAACCTCACCTCCTGCTTTAATCTTTGGATTAACTCTTCCTCAGGTTTGATCCAATTTAGGACCTTATCCTTCACCTTCGAAATAGGATAATCTGATCTTATGGACTTTTTGATTTGAGAAAGCGTGGTCTCAAGTTTATACACATTATTCAACGGATCCTTTTTAAGTCCTTTGAACTCAGTAAAAAGCCTCAATAGACCCTTTATCTTTTTTTGTAAATCCTTAAGTTCACTGGTAATCTCCTCCATTTTCATACCTCGATTAGCAACTCCATCGGTATATATAGATAGATACCATATTCCCCAACTTATGTCAACAATATTATTCTATTTTTACCCATACCTCTTACTCCACTTAAAGGTAAAGCAAAGTAAAGGTTTCACAAATTTCTTACAAAACTTTATTGAAATCTTTAACACCTTTCAATATACTTAAGGAAAGGGTGATTATTATGGAGAAGGGTTACATAACCATTGAAGGGGCAAGACAAAATAATCTAAAGGGAATAGATATCCGTCTGCCTTTAAATGAATTTACTGTAGTGACAGGTGTGAGCGGCTCAGGTAAATCAAGCTTAGCTTTTGATACTGTCTATGCCGAAGGTCAGAGGAGATATGTTGAAACATTCTCACCTTATGCCAGACAGTTTTTAGACCGCATGGATAAACCCAAAGTTTCGCGAATTGAAGGGATCCTTCCTGCTATTGCCATTAATCAGGTAAATCCAATAAAGACCTCCCGCTCTACTGTTGGTACGATGACCGAGATAAACGATTATATGAAGCTTCTATTTGCAAGAGCTGGCCAACTTCACTGTCGAAGATGTGGAAAGCATGTAACAAGGGACACCGAAGATACAATATACGAAAAGATGCTTCTTCAGGCTAATGGGCAATCAGTAATGATTACCTTTCCTGTATCTATTTCTAAAGACATGGATCCTACAATAATAGCAGATATTTTGAAAAGGCAGGGTTTCTCAAGGATTTACATTAATGGAGAGGTTTTGGATATAAGGGAAGATAGATTTGAGATAGGTATTCCTCAGGAAATCAAGGTTATTTTTGACCGGATATTGCTTCAGAAGACGAACAAGACAAGAATAATTGATTCCTTAGAGGGTGCCTTAAGGTTTGGAAAAGGTCGTTTAAGTATTCTTTTTCGTGAAGGAGAGGAATTAAAATTTTCTACATATCTTCACTGCCCAGATTGCAATATAGATTACGAAGATCCCACTCCAAATCTTTTCTCTTTCAATTCCCCTATTGGAGCCTGTCCAACATGCCATGGGTTTGGTCGAACTATAGAGATTGATTTAGACCTTGTCATACCAGATAAAACGAAGTCACTTCGGGACGGCGCCATTAAACCATGGACAACTGAGTCTTATTTTGAAGAGTTTCAGGACCTACTCGAATTTTGTAAAAGATACCGCATCCCTGTTGACACACCATATTATCTTCTAACTTCAGAGCAGAAAAGGATGATTATTGAAGGGACTCCATCTTTTTATGGAATCAAGGGATTTTTTAATTGGCTTGAGCGGAAGACCTACAAGATGCATATTAGAATACTTCTCTCTAAATATAGGACCTATGTTACATGTCGTAGCTGCCATGGATCTCGATTCAAGGATGAGACACTACTTTACAGATTGGGAGGAAAGACCATCTCTCAGATATATGAATTACCTATTGCAGAATGTTACATGTTTTTCTGCAATCTTAAATTGACCTTCACCTTAGATGAAGCTACAAAACTTTTAGTAAATGAGATAAAATCGAGACTCCGTTACCTCGTGGATGTAGGGTTAGGTTATCTTACCCTTTCGCGTCAATCAAGAACTCTATCTGGTGGTGAAGTTGAGCGTGTTAGCTTGACATCTGCCCTTGGCTCATCCCTTGTCAATACCCTTTATGTTTTAGATGAACCATCGATTGGACTACATCCAAGAGATACCTCACAGCTCATTCATGTTTTGCATAACTTAAGGGATAGGGGGAATACTATTCTTGTGGTTGAACATGATCGGGATATAATCCAATCATCAGATAATATCATAGATTTGGGTCCTGGTCCTGGAGAACAGGGAGGAGAGGTTATATTTTCTGGCAAACCGAAAGATTTTATAACTTGTAAAAGATCCTTAACCTCTCAATATCTTTCTTTTAAGGAACTGATCCCTGTTCCGAAAATGAGAAGGACAATAGATCCAAATAGGGTTTTAAAGATAAGGGGTGCTACGCACCACAATCTAAAAAATATCGATGTTACGATTCCCCTTGATGTTTTAGTATGTGTTACTGGGGTTTCTGGCTCTGGAAAAAGTACACTTATCGAGGAGGTTCTTTATAGAAATCTAAGACGAATTATGGGGGATGTGACACCTGAACCAGGTTCATGTAAAGAGATTATTGGTGCGGATTTGATAAATGGGGTGATCCTTGTTTCGCAATCTCCGATTGGAAAAACACCAAGGTCAAATCCAGTAACCTATGTTAAGGCCTTTGATTCTATAAGGAGGTGTTTTGCATCCTCTGATCTATCAAAACAGCGAGGTTATACCCCTTCGACCTTCTCTTTTAATGTCCCTGGCGGAAGATGTGAGGTATGTAATGGAGCTGGGTTTGAACAGGTTGAGATGCAGTTTCTATCTACGGTCTTTATCTCTTGTCCTGAATGTTTGGGAAAGAGATACAACTCAGATGTCCTTCAGGTTAAGTATAATGGAGTGGATATTTCGCAAGTAATGGAGATGACAGTTCTTGAGGCAAGAGAATTCTTTGGATATACATCAGATATAGCTCATAGCTTACTTCCTCTTGAAGAGGTAGGTTTGGGTTACATTAGGTTAGGGCAGCCTATCAATACCCTAAGTGGAGGCGAAGCCCAAAGGTTAAAGCTTGCCTCACATATCGCTTCAGCTCGTAAGCAGAATCTTCTGTTTATATTTGATGAACCAACAACTGGTCTTCATCCTCATGATATCAAAACCTTATTGGCTTGTTTCAAACGATTAATTGATCATAAAAACACAGTCCTTGTGGTTGAGCACAATCTGGATGTGATAAAATGTGCCGATTACCTGATCGATCTTGGGCCAGAAGGGGGAGAGGAAGGAGGAGAGGTAGTTATAACCGGCCCCCCTGAAGAGATTATAAAGTGTCCTCGTTCTCATACAGGTCGTTTTCTTAAGTCCTATTTGTCTCCAAAAAAGTCCTTTCCTATCCAAAAGGGAGAGATACCTATTAAGCTAAAAAAAGAATTTGATGGTAAAGAGATGAGCATTATAGGGGCAAAAGAGCATAATCTAAAGGACATAAACATTAGAATACCAAGAGACAAAATTACAGTTATAACAGGAATATCAGGTTCGGGAAAGTCAACCCTTGCATTTGATATTCTCTTTGCAGAAGGACAAAGACGGTACCTGGATAGCCTTTCTGCTTATGCCAGACAGTATATTAAACAATTAAAAAGACCAGATGTTGCGTATGTAAAGGATATACCTCCTACTGTGGCTATTGAACAAAGGATTTCTCGTGGTGGAAGGAAGTCGACTGTTGCCACAATAACAGAAATCTATCATTTCTTGAGACTTATTTATGCAAAGATTGGAATTCAATATTGTCCAAGATGTAAGGTAAAGGTAGAGATGCAGACACAGAAAGAGATAGTTCGTCAGGTGTTAGATAATTTCAAAGGCGAAGATGTTTCCTTCTTCGTACCTATTGTGCGTTACCAAAAAGGCTTTCATAAGGAGGTATTCTCCTGGGCAAGAAAGAAAGGGTTTGATCTAATAAGGGTTGATGGCACGCTCTTTAGTACTCAATCACCCCCTACATTATCCCGATATCAGGAACATAATTTAGAGATATTATTAGGTAGATTAAAAGTAGAAGAGGGTATGAAATCAGATATCCAAGAGATGGTTGAGAGGGCCTTATCTTTTGGAAATGGAACCTTTTTACTTTCTACGCACCTACGACCCGATGTCATTTATAGTACAAGACGAGCCTGCCCTAAATGTAATAGAAGCTTCCCAGAACTTGATCCGAGGATGTTTTCTTTTAACTCCCGACTTGGTGCCTGTGAAACTTGCAATGGACTTGGTGTTGTAGGAGGGTATGATAAGGGATGGGAGGAAGAGACAGATGGATTAGAAGAGGTATGTCCGACATGCAATGGTCTTCGCTTAAAAGAGGATTCTCTTTGGGTAAAGGTTTCAGGACGATCCATTTCGGACTTTACTTCCTTGTCAGTGGATGAGATGCAAAATGCCATTTTTCAATTAAGGCTTTCAGAAAGAGAAAAGAGGCTTTCTTCCCAAGCTCTCGAAGAGATAGAAATGCGTCTTCGGTTTCTTAAAGGCGTTGGGCTTTCTTATATTACACTTTCAAGAAGTGCTGATACACTATCCTCAGGGGAAGCCCAGCGGCTAAGACTCGCAGCCCAGCTTGGCGGGAATTTAAGAGGTGTCTGCTATATACTGGATGAGCCAACAATTGGACTCCATCCCAGGGATAATGAGATGTTAATTGATACACTCCATGAATTAAAAAGAAAGGGAAATACAGTTGTTATAGTTGAACATGATGAGTATACCATTAGGCGAGCTGATTGGATAATTGATCTTGGCCCAGGAGGAGGTGTACATGGAGGTTATGTTGTTTCATCTGGAACACTAAAAGATATCTTGGATAGTAAATCCTCTAAAACAGCAAAATTTCTTAAAAACCCTCTTAGTCATCGCCTTTTAAAGAAAAGAAGAGATTTAGAAGGGGTAGATTTTATTGAGGTTCTTGGGGCGAAGGAGAATAACCTAAAGGATATAGATGTAAAGATTCCCCTCTCCCGATTAGTTTGCGTAACAGGGGTCTCAGGGGCAGGAAAATCAACACTTGTTCGAGAAGTTCTCTATAAAGGATTGCTATCCCGCATCACAAAACGACATATAAAACCTGGATCCCATAAAGCGCTTATTGGTGTAGAAAAGATAGAAAGGGTGCTTGAAGTTACCCAGTCACCCATTGGTCGAACACCTCGTTCAATCCCTGCAACATACGTAGGATTCTTTGATGAGATTAGACGTATATTCTCTAAAACCCCTGAAGCAAGGATTCGGGGCTATTCCCCCAGTCGTTTCTCTTTTAATGTTCAGGGTGGGAGATGTGAAAGGTGTAAAGGTGAAGGGAGGCTAAAGATAGAGATGAGTTTTCTACCAAATGTCTATATTCAATGTGACGAATGTAGTGGGAAAAGATACAATCAAGAAACCTTAGCTATAACCTTTAAAGGAAAAAATATATCGGATGTCCTTTCAATGACAGTAGATGAAGCCTATATCTTTTTCAGTGCCATGCCTAAACTAAGACGACCCTTAGAGATCTTGCATGAGATAGGACTGGGTTACATCCAGCTTGGTCAGACAAGTCCAACCCTTTCTGGTGGAGAAGCCCAACGGATTAAACTTGTAGCGGAACTTGCAAAGGTATCCAAAGGTAGAACCCTCTATATCCTAGAAGAACCAACAACAGGTTTGCATACCGAAGATATAGATAAATTACTAAAGATACTCCATCGTTTAGTGGATAAAGGGAATACAGTCATAGTAATAGAACACAATTTAGATGTTATCTCTGAGGCAGATTACGTTATTGACTTAGGTCCAGAAGGAGGAATGAAAGGAGGTCAAGTAGTTGCTGAAGGTACTCCAGAGGATATAATAAAAAGCGTTAATGGCTCCTACACTGCCTGTTTTCTCAAAAGATTTCACAAAGAAAGGAAAAAGGAGGATTAATGGGACATATGGATAACCAAGATAAAGATTTGATTAAATTTTTAGGTACAGCGGGGGCCCGTTTTGTTGTAGCAAAACAACTTAGGTCATCCGCTGGAGTATTTATTAGATTTCTGGGGAAGAACATTATATTGGATCCAGGCCCTGGCACATTAGTGAAATGCGCAACATCAAAACCCCCTATTGATGTCTCAAAGATTGATTCCATTATTCTCACCCATGCACATATAGATCACTCAACCGATGTGAACGTTATGATTGACGCTATGACCTCTGGAGGTCTCAAGAAACGAGGTATCTTGTTTGCGACAGGTGAGTCCTTAAGCGGCGATAATTCTGTTGTACTAAATTACCTACGCACATTTCTTGAAGACATCGTAACGTTACGAGAAAATGAAAGATATAATATTGGTGATCTGCAATTTGAAACCTCAATTAGACACAATCATCAAGCAGAAACATATGGTATAAGATTCAACCTTCCTAATCAGGATATATCCTTTATGGTGGATACTAAATACTTTCCAGGGTTGATTGAAAGCTACAAGAACTCGGACATCTTGATTATGAACGTTGTTCGATATACTCCACATGAAAAAGGGGAGGTGTTACATCTATGTGTGGAGGATGTAAAAGAGATATTACGGAAGATAAAACCTAAGAAGGCTATAATGACCCACTTTGGTATGACAATGTTAAAGGCAAAACCATGGGAATTGGCGAAGAGGCTATCAGAAGAATTCGATGTTGAGGTGGTGTGTGCCACAGATGGTATGAAGATAGAGGTGGGCAATAGATTCAAAAATAAAGGTTGACATCACAGCCTAAATATAATATAATAATAAATAGGTTTAAAAAATGGGTCAATAAATGGGAATACAAGGTATAAAAATCTATCAAAGAATAAATGTCAAGGAACCAATTATGATAGCTGGATGGCCAGGGATGGGAAATGTAGCCTTGGAAAGTATCGACTATCTGCGTAGGAGATTAAATGCAGTTGCCTTTGCTGAGATTGATATGTGTCAGTTTTCAGCTCCAGATATGATTATTGTTGAAGATGGTGTAACGAAATTACCTGAACTGCCAAGGCAGGTATTTTATTATACTGCAAAACATCCAAATTTGATTATCTTTGAATCGGAGGCTCAATTAGGGGGGATAGCAGGTGTAAATTTGATGGAAAGGATTTTAGATTTAGCCCAAGAACTCAAGGTCTGGCGTATCTATACTGGAGCAGCATTCCCTTTGCCTATAAGTCATAAAGAGCCATCCACAGTTTTTGGGGTGGCAAATGAAAAACATTTAAAAGATTTTCTCATAGATTATAAAGTGAAGATAATGGAGGAAGGCCAAATATCTGGCTTAAATGGATTGTTGTTAGGATTCGCAGCGAAAAGGGGTATAGAGGCTATTTGTTTGTTAGCTACTATGCCGCAATATGCCATAAACTTCCCTAATCCGAAGGCCTCTAAAGCCATAATTGAGGTTCTTGGGGAGATATTAGATATCAAAGTAGATATGATGAAAATAGACCTTTTAATTCAGGAGATAGACAAAAAAATGGATATGATTGAAGAGAAGATAAAGGGAATCTTTCCAGAGGTAGAGAAGAAGGATGTTGAAGAAGTGGATTTGGAAAGTGAAAAGGTTCCAAATTACATAATGGAAAAGATAGAAAAACTTTTTAAAGAAGCCAAGACAGACAAGAAAAAGGCTTATGCACTAAAAGAGGAACTTGATAGATGGGATTTATATAAGTTGTATGAGGATAGATTTTTGGATCTGTTTAAAGAGCACCAATAAAAACTGTAAGTAGCAAGCTATAAGGATTAAGTCTAAATGAAGGAAGACTTACTGCTTATATATACGTTAACCAATTATGTCGATCCTCTGTTTCCCCTCGGAGAATGCGTAAGAACTCGGCTTGAATCCTTTCTGTCATTGGTCCCCGTACCCCTTTTCCAATAGTGATATTATCTATTTTAGTAATTGGTGTTACCTCGGCAGCCGTTCCTGTAAAAAATACCTCATCGGCTATATATAATGCCTCTCGAGGAAGTAGATGTTGTTCGATCCTAATCTTCAAATCCCTTGCTAAGACAAAGATACTGTGCCGGGTTATTCCAGGTAAAATAGAAGAACTTGTTGGAGGGGTAAATATGACTCCATTTCTCACCATAAATATATTTTCACCTGAACCTTCAGAGACATAACCATAAGAATCCAATGCAATACCTTCATCAAAGCCATCCTGTATAGCCTCCATTTTAATAAGTTGGGAATTTAAATAGTTTCCACCTGCCTTGGCTAAAGAAGGAAAGGTGTTGGGTGCTGGACGATTCCAAGAGGATATACGCACCGAAATCCCTTTCTTCAATACACCCTCGCCAAGATATTCTCCCCATTCCCAGGCAGCAATCGCACACAAGACAGGGTTATCCAACGGATTTACACCCATCTTGCCATAACCACGAAACACAAAAGGTCGAATATAACATTCCTCAAGTTCATTCACTCGAACTGTTTCTAATATCGCATTACAAAACTCCTCTTTAGAAAAAGGTATCTCCATACGGTATATCTTGGCTGAGTCATAAAGACGGTCTATATGGGCCTTCATTCGAAAAATAGCCGAGCCTTTGGGTGTCTTATAACATCTCATACCTTCAAAAACCGAAGACCCATAGTGAATTACATGGGAGAGGATATGCGTTGTAGCCTCGCTCCACTCTACAAACTTACCATCATACCAGATCTTACCTTTGCCAAATGTCATAAACTCACCTCCTCACAATTAAACAATACCTAAAATTTGAGTGTAACAGAAAGGCTGTATATATTGCAACTAAAAAAATAGTAATAAATTCTGACAAAGAGCAGAATCATCTTGACATGAACAGAAATATAGGTTATCCTTAAATAGGTGAGGTTAGATGGAATTTGGAAGGGAACATCCTGTCTGCAATCTGATTCAAAGATTTCGGGAAATCTTTCTAAGGTTTGGGTTGAATGAGGTTATAAATCCTGTGATTATTGATGAAAGGGATGTTTATTTACAATACGGTGAGGAAGCACCTTTAATCTTGGATAGGGTTTATTATTTGGCGGCCTTGGATAGGCCAGATATTGGTTTGTCAAAAGAGAGATTAGAAAGGATTAAAGAAATAATTCCAGATTTTGATATTAGGAAAAGGGAAATCCTCCAAGGGATATTCCGCAGGTTTAAAGAAGGGAAGATTGAATCAGATGATTTTGTAGAGGTTTTAGTGCATGAACTTTCGATTATGGAATATCAAGCCTTGGATTTAATCGATATATTTCCAGAGTTTAGGGAACTACGGCCTGTGCCAACGAAAAAGACCTTAAGGTCTCATATGACAGCTTTATGGTATAAGACTTTGGCCTCTTTGCAAGATAGGGATGAACTACCAATCAGACTATTCTCAATAGGCTATAGATTTAGAAGAGAGCAAAGGCAGGATGCAAGACATCTTTTTGAATCAAATTCTTCTTCCATTGTAATCATGGATCCGAAATTTTCTCTTAAAGATGGATTTTCGCTTACCTCCAATATTCTAAAAGAGTTAGGATTTACTTGTAATTTCAAGCAAAAAGATGTTACCTCTCACTATTATCAAGAAGGCACAGATACAGAGGTCTACATAGATTATGAAGGAGAAGAGATCGAGGTGGCAAATCTTGGTTTTTATTCGAAGAGGTCTTTATCCAATTATGGAATAAGATATCCTGTCTTTAATGTAGGATTTGGTGTGGAGAGATTAGCCATGGTATTATCTGGTATACATGATATAAGGGCCTTAGTTTATCCTCAATTTTGTAAAGAGGAGATATTGATGGATGAGGAGATAGCCAAAACGATTGGCTTGGAAAAAGAACCTAAGTCGACAGAAGGAAAGGAATTGGTAAATGACTTAATAGATTCTGCTATCTCAAATAGGAATAAGATTGGTCCAGTGGAAGTCCTCGGATTTGAAGGAAGGTTCTTAGAAAGGGATATTAAGGTATGGATCTATAATTGGGATGAAGGAAAGGAATTGTTAAGTAAGGCAACCTTCAATGAGGTATGGGTCTATAATGGAAGTATAGCTGGGCTTCCAAAAAAGGAAAAGGTGGATCATATCCCAGAATCTTTCTTAAAGATTTATGAAAATGGGATAAATACACACCTTCGGTTTATTGACCTTATAATTAAAAGGTTTGTTAGTGAGTTAGAGATAAATATAAAAAAGGGTGAGAGATCTTGTGATCTGAGATTTAAGATGATAAAAGGACCCCGAGAGATCAATCTAAAAATTCCTGACAGGATTTATCAATATATCTCAAGTCATAACAAAAAGATATTAATAGGTGGCCCCCTCTTCTTTGGTATTAAGGCAGAGCTTTTTTAAAGATGAATGGAAGGATAATTACCCATTCAGATTTTGATGGAATTGTTTCAGCATCACTTTGTTCTTATGTTTTGAAGATTGAGCATATTATCTTTACTTCACCATTCGCTATAATAAGATCTTTGATTCCAATCACTGATCGAGATATTGTCTGCGACCTTCCATACCCTCTCAAATGCAGTATATGGTTTGACCATCACGAAGGAAACCTACAGGAATTAGAACATCGAAGGATTGATCCATCTACCATTAAAGGAAGGTTTGCCTTACTTGATAGTTGTAGTAGAGTAATATACGAATATTTCTCTGAAAAGACAAAGCTTCCAACCTATTTTGAAGAGACTGTTTCGGAGGCAGATTTGATTGATAGTTTCGGATACCAAAGTATAGAAGAATGGAAAAGGGAAACTCCGGGCAGTATAATAAATAATTCTCTAAAGATAGGGAATGAAGACCAAAGAGAGGAAAGGCGTTACCTGAAAGAGTTGACCTTTCTCATTCGGGATAATCCTATAGGAGAGATTATATCCAATCCAAAGATTAAGGAAAGGTACAATAAATACAAAGATGAAGAAGATAGAATGCTACATATAATTTCGGATAGCTCCTATTTTCTACCTCAAGATGTAGGTCAGGAAATAGTAGTTATTGACCTAACAAGATACAATAGAAGACCCAATATCATCAAAAATTTGGCTTATCTATTATATCCAAATGCCCTTTCTGTGTTAGAGATTAATAACCTATTTGAAAAGGGGATAAAGACTAATAACCTGAGTTTTTCAATGTCTTTAGGTATCAATCTTAATAGTATAATGAAACATCGAAAGAATATAGGAGAGATAATGAGAACCTTAAATATGGGCGATGGTCATCCAGGTGCTGCCTCAGGAAGGATAATCTGTAAATCTAAACCGGAGATGTTAAGAATGAAGAAAGAGATTATAGATAAGATTTATGAATTGTGGTCTTCACAATAGAACTTTTTTAAAATCCTCTGGCTTTTCTCCATGGGTTTTCAAGTTGAATTGCTGGCGATTTTCCATTTAAGAGGATAAAAGGGGATGCACGCCGTAAAATTACACCAAATCTCTTCAACTCATTATAGCTTCGAATTCTGTTTTTTACCCTTCCTTTAATGATTCTATCTACGGTTTTTTTGCCAATTCCTGGAATCTTTAATAAAACCTCCTGCTCTGCGGAATTTATCTCTATTGGAAACCTTTCAGGATGATTTAATGCCCAAGCCATTTTTGGATCTAAGTCTAAAGGTAGATTCTGATCTTTATCAAATACTATCTCATTGAGTTGGAAGCCATACCTTCGCAGTAAGAAATCTACCTGATATAATCTATGTTCACGAAGTAAAGGTGTTGGTGGATGATTCTCTAATGGTGTATTGATAATGGGTTGGAAGGCAGAAAAATATGTCCTAAAAAGCAGGTTTTCTTTATAAAGCCATTCTGTTGTATTTAATATCTCATAATCAGATTCACAAGAGGCACCCACTACAAATTGAGTAGTTTGAGTTTTGCTTCTAACCTTTCCATCAGAGATAAGCCTCTTTATCCATCTCATCCGAAGAAGTAGATCCTTTTCAAAATCCTTTTTAGTGATTGAAGAGAGCCTTTCTTTACTTGGCGCCTCTAAATTTAAGGAGACCCTATCTGCTAATTGTGTAGCCCTTTCTACATAAGAAAACTTTGCCCCTGGTAATATCTTAAGATGGATATATCCAGGAAAACGGAATTTATACCTCAATATCTCAACGGTTTTTATCATTCCCTCCATAGTTTGATTAACCGAAGACGTAATAGCAGAACTTAAAAATAGTCCATGAACCAAACGACTTCTATATAGATTTATAAATAGCTTTGCCAATTCCTCTGGTTGGAAACTCACCCTTTTAAAATCCCTATCCTTTCTATTTACACAATAAAAACAGTTATTCTCACATGCATTAGATAATAGGATCTTTAAAAGTAAGGTAATTCTTCCATCTGGAAGGGATGCAGGATATATCAATCTATCTATAGGGTCTTTTGGGTTCATAGCCCGACCTCCTTCAATACATGGGTAGTAGCAAACATCGTACCTCGCAGATTGAGCCAATATG
This sequence comes from bacterium, assembly GCA_030017475.1. Taxonomy (GTDB): domain Bacteria; phylum UBA9089; class JASEIO01; order JASEIO01; family JASEIO01; genus JASEIO01. The sequence goes on from JASEIO010000007.1 coordinate 51,388, forward strand.
TCCGCCTTTTGAAAGGTATCCATTATCTTCTTCCTTCCCCTTGAATTCTATCATATAATCCTCTATCTGTCAAGAACCATGCCGAAACAGTTCTATACCTCCGATATAAGATTACCATGCTAATTGCACAAATTTTACCCACATTTCTTTTGTTTCATTCAAGATTCTTAGAGTCACAACCAAGGGCTTCTCTGGGTGTGGAAAGACAGTGTGGAAGAAAGAGGTATGGAGCAAGAAGGCCAAAAAGGTAGTGGTCATTATAGAAGAAGTTTTATGGCTTTAAGGAAGCCTTTTTACCTTTTCAGTAGACACTAAGTAAAATTAAAATCCTATTTGCAGGGAAACCCTG
>JASEIO010000080.1 GCA_030017475.1 bacterium
TGGATAATTGATTATCTGAATTTGCTGCGGGATCAGTTGCAGGATTAGGATTCTCTAATCTGTCCATCATGGAATAGATCTCCTTCGCTACCTCACCAGCCTTGACCCCTGTTAAAGGATCGGGTAATTCTTTATCTCCATAGTCATTCAATTTTCCTTCAAGTGTTCCATCCCATTTGATCAATGCATAGTTTTTGCCATCTGGATTTTGCTTCAGGTATCCTTCGCCTTCCATTAGTTGTGAATCGATTCGGGCATGTTTTACCAATCCATCTATATATCCCTCTGCATTCCCTAAAAGGGTTCCTTCTAATTTACCTTGTAGGTTTGCATATAGATCATCATAAGAAAAATCATAGGTTACGTCTCCTATCTCTCCTGCCTCACCTTCTACATCAACCCATGCCCCAATATGATCCGAATATTTATCACCTCGAGACCAGACATGTCCTTCTACCACTACCTCTCCATCATTTACCTCCCCAATAATTCGACCGTTAATCATTGCCTCTGGCAAATTGGTATTGGCGTTTATGGTCTTGGCATAGATCTCACCCAATACCTTTCCTGAGATTTTACCAAAAGAGATCCCTTTAATTTTACCCGTAACTCTTCCTGAGATCATATAATCTCCATCCATCTCCTGCTCTAAATATCCCTTATATCGACCCTTTGAATCCCAGACATACCCTTCTACATATCCCTTAATCCTTCCAGCCGAAACACCTGTAACATCTCCTTCAATCCCTGCTGCACTTAGGATAGGGTACATAGGACTTAGTGGATCCAAATCAAAAGAATAGTCCCTCCCCGGTCCAGGATTTGTAGGGATAGTTCTATCCAATCCATCCAAATCTATCCGTGCATCTCCAGCTAATCCCTGGATATGTCCTTCGATTTCACCAGAAACCGAATTCTCTTTCTGGGTTATATCTCCTATACCAGATATAATAGTCAATCCCTCTATATCAACCAAGGCCTGTAAGGTATCTTCTCTTTCTATTATCTCTATCTCCTCTACCTTTTCTCTTACCCTTTCAGCTTTACTTACCGCCAATGGAGCGGTTGCTGTTGGAGATATTACCTCAACTACTGACTTGACCCTTTTAACTATCCTCTTTTCAATTGGTTTTTCAACCACCTGTTTCGTATCGATCTTTCCTTTTAGATCAAAAGGTACTTGAGCCCCCCTATTAGCTTTACAGAATAAGATCCCAGTCATCTTCCCTGACATCTTGCCATTTATCTCCCCATTTAATGAATATCCAGAGCCCTCCTTGGATAGATCTACATCTGATACATCACCTGATTCAATCCGCCCTTCTACATATGCAGGCTGTGGGTTTGAGGTATTGAGGCCTTTTGGCTTTAACAATACTTGAGTACCAATGACATCTGGGTCTTCATCCTTAAATAGGGCTACAGATAGGAATCCATCTGTAACTGGATTGCTTCCGGGTGAATCAACATCCATTAATATAACATCGTGCGGACCATCATTTCGCAGGATGAATCTATCATCCCTATACTCTATTCGTATATTGGTATTTTTCTCAACATCATCAATAAATTGTTGTATTGAGGAGTATTCCTTTAATTGCTTAGATATCCATGGATCTATTCCTTCTACCCCTTCATTAATCGATAGATATCTTGTAACATCAAGGTTTTTATAATTCGCAAATGTTGCCCGTTCAAATGTATCTGTTAATTCAATCGTATCTTTCACTACCTCTTGAGTTGAGATCTGGGGATGGGTTAATTGGGTATTTGGTGTTATATTAACCGCTCCCCAAAATCCAAATTTACCTAAAGAGACATTCTCTTCGCCTAATCCAAATGGATTTCCATTATATTCTGTAACCTTGAATCTATCCTCTACTGGATTATAGAAGACAGAAACTGTTCCCGACTTCTTGTTCACTGTTTCTAAGAATCTATCGATTGATGTATATTCGGGGTGATTCAATCTTTCGCTCCTCCATTCTGAGACATCTTGTGATATCTGCGGCGTATAGACAACCTCTGTAGTTTGACATCTATCCAATTTGATCTGGATACCCTCACGCTCTGGATCTTCATCCCGAAACCTTGCTGCATACAGGAATCCATCATTAGCTGGAGCTGTTGGAACTACCATTTGATCCGTTATATAGAGCTCATCTTGCCCAGTATTTGTGAATATGAATCTATCATCCTTATACTCCAATCGTAGGGGGGTATTTTCTTCGAGCTTATCAATAAATTCCTGAATGCTATTATATGACCTTAATTGATTACTTCTCCATACCTCTTCTCCAGTAATATCCACTTTGTATACAGCAAGAATCCTATCCACATTAATGTCTCGATTAAGAAATGTTGCCCGTTCAAACGTATCGGTCAATTCAACCGTATTCTTAACTACATCACTTTCTGAAACCTGTGGATGTTGTAGGATAGGACCTGGTGTTATATTGGCTG
>JASEIO010000081.1 GCA_030017475.1 bacterium
GCCAAGCTAATCATACCTATAATCGATCCTAATCTCTTCATCCCTTCTTTTCACCTCCCTTTCTTTTTAAGATTTTTTAAACCCTTTTTCTTCTCTCACCCCCTTTTAGTACTTCTCTGCAGTAACTGTTAGTGTTGATGAATACTCGTTAAATGATGTGGTCTTGGTTGGTGTCTGTATCTTGAAATATAGGGTTACTTCTCCACCGACCGAAACATCTGTAGCAATAGTAAAATTAGTATTATAAGAAGATATATCATTCCACCAGGGACCTTCATCAGCAGAGATTATTGACCACTGGGCACGACATCTATCTTCTCCATTTTTAAACTCCCCCTCTATCTTCCCTATTTCCCAAGTGTATCCATCAGTAGTACTAAATTGGGAAAGTGTTCCAATGAAGTTCTCAGCTACACTGCCATCATTTGTGATAACAGTAGATTGGGGATCGAGCCATCTATCTAGAAGCTGTGTCCCAAAGGCAAAAGTATTGTTACTCAATGAGAGGCTTAGTATTACGCCAAATTCATCTGCACCTATATCATAAGGTGTAGATCTTGTCTCTCCATCTATATCCTTTTCTGGTGCATTCTTAAAATTAAATGTATTTATCCCTGCATCTTTACAAGGGGATGTATCCTGGATGTGGAAATTCCCTCCTTCGGCATTAATAAATAAGGGGTCTTCGGATATTGAATCTGCATCTTGACCTGTAGCTTTATTCCAGTCAGATAGGGTAGGATAATCTGTCCCTTTATAGGAACCAACTGTTGCCGTATCCGTAGTAAAAAAATCATTATAATCGCTAGCAAACCCTGTGGTACTCGTACCATCTACATTAATACATCTGGATGAACCTTTAGCCCAGATGATATTATTAAAAAGGGTGGCTTTAGTTGAACCATTGATTAACCAAATTCCACCACCATTATTATTATAGATAGTGTTATTGACTATTTCACTATCTATATTTCCATTTCCACTTGTAGTGTCTACCCCACTAAGATATATCGCAACATCGGGATTTGAATAGATGATATTATTCTCTATCCTTACCCTTTCATTCCCGGATTTCAGGCATATTCCTCCTTTTCCATTAGAATAGATGGTATTTCTAATGATCTTGCAGTCATTACATCTTGTGTTAATCAGAATAGCCCCATCTTTATTTCCATCTAAGTCATTTGAATGGATGGTATTCCCAATGATCTGGCAATTATTACACTTATCTGAAAGATATATTGCTTGGTCGCCATTAAATGCAATTATATTTCCCTCCCCAGTGCCACTTCCACCAATTGTATTATTCATAGCACTCCTCGTGATGAGTATTCCACAGCGACCATTTCCTAAGTTAGCAGTGCCGCCTACATCAGTACCGATATAGTTACCAATGACCTTATTATAGTCTGTACCTGTATTTTCGATAAAAACACCATATAAGCCATTTCCAGAGATGATATTTCGTCTTGAAGAGGTAGTACCACCAATAGTATTATATTGTGCTCCACCCCTAATCCTTACCCCATAATCACCATTAGGTAGTGAAGATGTACCACTTCTATCCGTTCCAATAAAATTGCCTATGACCTCGTTATTATTGGTATTATCCCCATAGATATATACTCCATATCTGGCATTTCCAGAGATAATATTTCGCTCACCTTCCGTAGTGCCACCTATGGTATTATCCTTGGCACCAGCCTTAATCTCAATACCACCACCATTTGCTACCGCTTTTTCCCCTGTAACATCGGTCCCAATATAGCAGCCGATCACTTTATTAGCATTAGTCCCATAGATCTCTATCCCACTATTCTTACAGTTATTTATCACAAGCTCCTTTATAGTATTGTTAGCTGTAGATACCCTTAGACCATAGATAGAGATATTTTCTTTATTTCCATTTATCTCTATCTCAGGTCCATCTGGATTTGTGTCGCTACCAATAAATTCCTTCTGGGTAGATCCATCAATAGTTGTTCCACCAGATGCATCGTTCAAATATGGCAATTCAGATGCCAATGTAATCCTCCATGTACCAGTAGTAGACTCATAGTTTAGATCAGAGGTAGGGATGTTAAAGATAATCGTAGATGCCTCACTATCAGCGTTAGCATCAAGGATCGCCTGACGAAGAGAGCCAGGTCCTGAGTTATTTGTATTTGTGACAGTAAAAGTAGCACCATTTGCTGATGAAATAAAACAGACCACTAACACTACTATAAGTAAACACAGACCAATCCCTTTCATCATCAATACTACCACTTACAAGTTCTCTATATCAAAATCTAACTTTTTTATCTTCTTTACTAATAATATAACATAAACATTCTCTTTCGTCAAGAATCACTTTGTAACCACCTATAGACACGGATATACACAGATTTCACTTA
>JASEIO010000082.1 GCA_030017475.1 bacterium
AGAAGATAGAGAGCGCTTAATAAGGTATATTGACTTTATGGAACAAGAATTATCTGATTTTCCAAAGTTTTCAAAGGTCGAGTGGAGAATTTATAATGAGGATAGGGACATGAGGAGAAATCTTGAAAGGTGGATTGAGAATATTGTCAATTGCTCAATCGATATAGCTAAGGTTATCCTTGCTTCTAAAGAGAGGAAAATTCCTACTACATATAAGGAGGCCTTAAAAGAGCTTGGGTCTATCCCACCCTTTGATGAAGGATTTGGAAAATCTATATCAGAATGGACAACCCTGAGAAATATCCTTGCCCATGAGTATCTTGATATGCGCTGGACATCGATTAAGAAATTCCTTAAGACAGCCGAGCCCATATACAAACAATTGGTGGAGACCATAAGGAGATTTTTGCACTCCACTGAGGAAGAAAGTAGTGGTTGACAAAACCTTACTCTGCCAGATAACTACAAGGTGAAATTTCTATTTTATGGAATGGGGATGTTTTGTTATACTGGCATGATCTCAATGGCGAATATTTATTGAGAAATCTGAGAGAACAAAATATGGCAGAGATAAGTAAAAAATAGAGGAAATATGGCAGGCACACAAAGATAGCGAATATAATAAATTGTCTCTTTGCAAAGATTGCAAGGAATGGTACTATAACATCTATGGGTAGGTGATAGAAAAAAATGGCTTTCAAAAATATTGAAGAAGAGATAAAATGGGTTGAAAATTTAACAGAAGAGGTTTGTGGAGGTATTTATCCAATAGAGGCAAAGCTCCTTTACTTTCTTGCAAGATATGGAAAAGCCAAGGGTAAGATAGTGGAAATTGGGAGCTATCAGGGTTATTCTACTATTTGGCTTGGATGGGCATCTAAATTTGGTAAAAAAGAAAAAGTTTATGCGATCGATCCTCAAAATACGATAGATCTTGGGAACAACGAATCTATATTTAGAGAAAATATGAGAAAGGCGCAGATAGATGATTATGTGATTCCTCTCATTATGACTTCAACTGAAGCAGCAAAAGACTGGAAAGAGCCGATAAGACTTCTTTGGATCGATGGAGCCCATGATTATGAGAACGTAAGGAATGATTTTTTGCTTTGGGAGCGACACTTAGTCTATGGAGGAATTATTGCGTTCCATGATTTTTGTTTGATAGTATGCCCTGGAGTGACTAAGGTTGTGAAGGAATATATCTTCGATTCTGATAAATTTTCAAACATTGGCTATGTTGGAACCACAATTTACGCTAAGAAGGTAAAAAAGATTAGTTTGTTTGAAAGATTAAAGAAAGAGGCTTTATTGAGTCTTCTATTTCCAAGAGAAAATGCTGAAATTATTCTTCAAGAAGGAAAAACTTTATTTGATCAAGGAAGACATGAAGAGGCAGAGAAGATATTTGAGAAGATAGAAAGGGATTTGTATATTATTTTACCACCCGAGTATAGGATTTGCACTTCACATTTTTTTGCAGATTTTTACCGTGAGATAGGAGCCTGTGGAAAAGCTGAGGAAATATACCAAAAAATTCTGTCTTTTAGTGAAAAGAGAATACCAAGGATAATAAAAAATCCGGCACTTATTAACCTTGGAGAAATATACCTTTCAAGGCAAGACCATGCAAAAGCAGAGGAAAAATTTAGTGAGGTCTTGTCCCAAAAAGGGTTTACAAATATACAGAGAGCTCGTGCAATCTTTGGTCTTGGAAATCTTTATCTCCAAAGGGGAGAATTTAGAAAAGCAGAAGAAGAATTCAAAGAGGCCCTCTCCTTAGAACCACAAGACAAAAACATAATAATATCAATCCATTATGCTTTGGGTTCACTCTATGAGAGAAAGGGTGATTTCAATAGAGCAAAGGAAAAATTTGAGGAAATAGTAGGATCTATTGAGATTCTTTCTTTAACAACAAGTAGAGATAAATTTTTAGGTGGTGCCCAGTTCCACTTAGGGTGTATTTATAAGGAGCTTGGAAAAGAGAAAGAGGCAAAGCACTACTTTGAAGAATGCCTCAAGTTTATTCCAGGACATAAAAAGGCAAAGGAATATCTGGAGTTAGCCGCTGATGACTAAAAACCAAATCTCAATTTTTATTATAGCCCACTCTCAGGAAGGAGCATGTGATATAATTCGTTTGATAAGCCCAATGAAGTATATGGAGAGAGAAGGTCTTATTAAAA
>JASEIO010000083.1 GCA_030017475.1 bacterium
CCCAAGTTCATGACTTCAAAAAATAAGTTCTGTAAAATCAATGGGTTACAACTTCAGGAAGTTGAATTTTGGCACTACAGATTTAATCTTTCATAAGATCACCTTTATGGTCTTTCCAGGTTGGTAAGGTAGATTTAAGGCATCGTATATCTCTTTATGGAACAATTCAGGCCGGCAGGATTTTCTTATATGGATCATCTTGCCATCCTTTCTCTTCATCATCGTTGTTATTCTTACATGAGTAGATAAGAGGTGGCGAATCGTTTCCCAGTCATGATGTATTCCAAGTTGTCGCAGTTTGAAGCGAATAGTGTGTAAGATGTGATAGGCAAGGACAGTGATAAATAGGTGTCCATCTACCCTAAATTCTTTCTGGTGATGCACGGGTCTTAACCCTAATTCAGATTTCATAGAGCAAAAGGCATCCTCTACTTCGGTAAGCATATTGTAGATGTTCCATATCTCTTCTTCTTTAAGGCCCTTTAGGTTGGTTCGCAGAGAGTATAGACCGTCTCTTCTTGTATCTTGCTCCTTTTGATGGTAGTCGATGCTTGTGGCCTTGTTCGTCTTAGGATCTTTCTTTATGGTGATCTCATAGCGATGGGCTATACGCCTGAATCTCTCTTTCAATCGGCCTATTCTTTCAACAACCTTATCATAGCGTTTGGTACCACTCTTCTTAAAAAGGGCTTGATGGGCCTTTTCAAGTTCCTCCTCAAAGCGTTTGGCAAAGAGACTCTTTATGCCTTTTTCTTTCTTCTCTTTACCCGTAGAATGGCAATATAGTTCTATTTCATCAGACTCTTTGTTCTCTACTAAGGCTACCTGGACAATCGTATGCTTATCCTCTTTTACTGTTATCATCTCTATATTGTCTGGGATATCTTTCTTTCTCTTACGGGAGACCACAAGATAGGTATATTGATTCTCTTTGTCTTTGAGCCATTTGATATTGGCACAAGTGGCTATGCCTGCATCCAGGACGATAGTTGGCTTAATCAGTGGTTTCTTAGAGGAGAGATTCTGGATCATCTTCTTAAGTGTCTTTCCTTCGCTGACATTGCCATTAAATACCTTGCTTCTCTTGGGAAATCCATCAGCATCAAGGACAAGACCCAGGGTAACCACAGGGCAATCTGTTCTTTTATCTTTTGATCGACCAAAGCGTGCTTTTTTGTTGAACTTACCAGAGCCTTCAAAGAAGGTATTGGTAAGATCATAAAGGATTATCTTCTCTTGCAGATTAAAGAGATTACGTTCTTTCCAACTTAGGTATTGTTCTATCTCTTGTTTATGCCTTAGAAGTTTGTCTGATACCTTATATACTCTATCCTGGGAGAGATGGCTAAAATCGGTATCCATCAATTCATCGATACCGCTTATCTGTTGAAGCCATATGTGGGTTGCCCTCTCTGATGCAGGATCAATTAGCTTGGCGGCAATAACCCCAATGGTGACATCAAGCTCTGACTTATTAAACCCGAGTCTATGTAATTCCTGATCCAGCCCAAGTTCATTTATGGTATGCAGAACAACATGTTCAGCCCCCACAGTGCGTGCCTGTTCATTCTCTATGCTATTTATATCTACTGTTTGGTAATCAGGTAGATAATCAGAAGGAGTTTCTTCGCTTCTGGGAACAACAGACGATTCCCGGCGGATGATCTTTCTTGCATACCTTTGGGCAAGGGTCTCTATCTCCTTAGGGTAGTCAAATAGTGATTGTTGACCAGTGATTATTTCTTCAATACGATTGGCTAAATCCTTCCACTTCTCCTTAGGTAAATTAAAATCTGTTCCAAGGTTAAGGATGTTGTGTTGACGTGGCCCTCGTTCGGTACGGAGTGATTCAACAACTTTATAGGTAGAGTATTCAGTGTTATTCTTCCTATTCCTATGGGTGACCTCTCGTATGAACATGCTGAGAGTATATCAAGAAATTATCCCAAAGTCAACATATTTTTATAGAATCCTGTAAGATTTTGGCACTACAAACTGATTTTTAGCAAATCCAAGTATGTAAATTACTGATATAACAGAACTTATATTTTTAGAGATGGTAAAATAACATGTTAATTAGCCGTTTTTTCATGAAGTTGGGTT
>JASEIO010000084.1 GCA_030017475.1 bacterium
TTTATTTAATCTCTTTGCTTTCCCGGATTTTGCAATGCTCAATATATTTTTACTGCAAAAAGTGAGTAAGTGAGTCTTGTGGATATTTCCAGAAAATATAAGCTTTTATAGATGGTGGATTAAATTAAAAAAAGTAAAAGGGAGTTTCAACATGCATGAATAAGTTAGAGAAGGCATTAGATCAAATTTTTACTCATCTGACAAGGAAAGAAAAAGTGTTTCTCAAACATCTTGCTGGAAAGGTTCCAAAAGATGGTGTTATTCTTGAGGTAGGGAGTTATTTGGGGGCCAGTGCCTGTTTTTTTGCTCTTGGCACTAAAAAACCAGGACAAAGAATCTACTGTGTTGATACTTGGCAAAATGATGCTATGTCGGAAGGCAAAAGAGATACGTTTGCTGAATTTCTTAAAAATACAGCGTACTTTAAAGAAAAGATCATACCTCTAAGGGGATATTCTGAAGATATTGCAAGAACTTTTGATAAAAAGATAGATCTCCTTTTTATTGACGCTGATCATTCTTACAAGGGTTGTAATCAAGATGTTAAGGCATGGTTTCCCCATCTTAATCCTGGGGCTATTGTAATATTTCACGATTATGGTTGGGCAGAAGGTGTGCAAAGAACTGTAAAGGAGTTCGTCAAGCCAATTGAGAAGAGGTCTGGTGTAAAGGTAGAAAATACTTATTGGACTGTGATATAAAATGGTAGAACTCTCAGTTATTATTCCAACGTTTAACAGGGCGCATTATTTAAGAAAAACTGTGGAAAGTATTCTTGGTCAAAGTCTTGACAAAAATAGATATGAAATAATCGTTATTGACAACGGTTCTACCGATGATACTCGAGTAGTTATAGATGAGCTTAACAAAATAAATAGTAGCTACATTCGTTATTTTTACGAATCTCGGCCAGGTCTTCATGTGGGACGTCATAAAGGAGCTAAGGAGGCAAGGGGGGAAATCTTGGTTTACTGCGATGATGATATTATTGCTGAAAAAACGTGGCTTGAGGGAATATATGAAAGTTTTCAAGATCCGAAGGTGGTACTTGTAGGTGGTAAGAATCTTCCTAAGTGGGAAGGCGAAATTCCAGCTTGGATCTCTTTATTTCGGTCTGAAAATGAATATGGATGGACTATTTGCTATCTTAGTCTATTAGATTTTGGGGATGTAACTAAAGAAATTCCCGCGTATTATGTATATGGCTGTAATTTTTCGATCCTAAAGCCGGTATTATTTGAATGTGGAGGATTTCATCCTGATAGCATGCCTCAAGAATTGATTCGTTATAGAGGAGATGGGGAAACTGGATTATCTTTAACCATTATGGCAAAGGGCTACAAATCTGTTTATGAGCCTAAGGCATGTGTTTATCATCGAGTTCCATCCGAGAGGATGACTATAGAATATTTTTGTCAGAGGGCTTTTAATCAAGGCGTATCAGATTCCTATTCTGCTATTCGAAAAAAAGGTGGCATCATTTTTAATGAAGGTGTTGATATCTCGAAGAAGCTTAACGTAGAACATGAGGTTTTAAGGCAAGTTCAGGCTGCATATAGAGAAGGAAGAGAGTATCATAAAAGAGAAGTGGCTGCCGATCCAGACTTATTGGCTTATGTTCTTCAGGAAAAATATTATGAAGGTTTTTGAGATGGAAGATTGGCTTGAAGAACAAATAAAAGAATTTGAGAGCGCTCCAGAGATTGAAAAGGCTTCCTTTTGGGAAGAGAAGTTTAATGTACAAGAGTTGGTTGAGCGGTTTCTCAAGCTTGGGATTACCGTTAGTGAAATTGAGATCGATGTACGAGATTTTGAGAGATGGATGAAAGATTATTCGTCTATAGTAGAGTATTATACTGGAATGGCTGATGTTCGGATCGAAAAGATATTAGAACATTATTTAACCTTGAGATATCTCGATGTTAAACCGACAGATGTGCTTATTGATATTGCAGCAGCAGGCAGTATTTTAGCTCAGACTTTACGGCAAAAAGGAATGGTAGCCTATCGGCAGGATTTGAATTATCCTTCAGGAATAAATGGATATGGAGGAAGGGACATATTAGCCTTTTATAAATAAAGGTAGATGTCAATTAAGAGGT
>JASEIO010000085.1 GCA_030017475.1 bacterium
CTAAATATATCGACACAAAAAGGAGGAAAACTTAAAGATATTTCCCTCAAGCAAAGTGTTTTAATTATTAGTTATTTCATGGCTCTACAAAGATGTGGGTAAATTTTAGAAAATCCTTTATTGGATTTCACCTTCCATTCTTATATATCGGAGTTATAAAAAGTTGTTGATATATTACTATAATTGTATTATCATTACAAATGTAACTTAGTTGGTAGGCTTCTTAGAGAATTGGAGAAAAAATGGAGTGGAAATTATGGATATTATTGATGCCATTATCCTCGGAGTAGTTCAGGGTGTAACAGAATTTATTCCTATCAGCAGTTCCGGTCATCTGGTGTTGGTTCCACACTTTTTACACATAGAACCCCCAGGTGTAGCATTTGATGCATATCTGCATCTTGGCACATTATTAGCTTTGTTTGCATTCTACTGGCGTGATATCGAAAACTTACTAATAGCATTTGGAAAAAGCATTATGGATATAGCAAAACGCAACCTTCAAACCGTATGGAAATCTCCTGACAAAAAGATGGCATGGCTGATTATCATCAGCAGCATCCCTACTGCAGCAATGGGTTTTTTGCTTGAAGATTACTTTGACTCCTTATTTGAGAATCCTCTTGGGGTCGGTTTCCTTCTGATAGTAACAGGCTGTTTCCTGTGGATAGGAAGGAATAAGGGTGGAGAAAAGGATATATTGAGGATGGGGATAACTACTGCCCTGCTTATCGGAGTAGCTCAGGGATGTGCCATTGCACCTGGAATATCACGCTCTGGTGCTACTATTGTAATGGGATTGCTCTTAGGATTAACCCGTGATTTTGCAGCAAGATATGCCTTTTTATTGTGTATCCCCTCTATTTTAGGAGTAACTATTCTAAAGCTCAATGATGTACTTTATGGCGAGATTGATCCATGCATGGTGATATTCGGTACCATTATTTCTGCCATAAGTGGTTACATTGCTATCAAAGTATTATTAAGGATTGTATCAAGGGGTAAGCTTGGTATATTTGCTTACTACTGCTGGGTGGTGGGGTTCCTTGTGGTTGTGTTGATAGGAATTTTACATAGATCCAAATAAACATCAAAAGTTAAGATATAAAGGTAAAGATTGCAAATCTTAGATCAATAATTACATGTAAAAAGGCGGATTGAAGTAAGCCCTTTTTTGCATAGATGTAACCTAAGATTAAGTTAATAATCATTGTCAAGACAAGACCTGTTATTAGTAGATAATTCCAGGAGAGTCGAAATCCAATAAAGGCGAAAGATTTTAGAGAGAGGCTTACAAAGAAAAGGGATACAATAAAAATAGATAGGGGAAGATTCCGAATAAGGCGTTGCGAAAGTGCTATCATGCCAAATCTTATAGTCTCTTTAAAGAAAAAGGAATTTAGAGGTATTGATAATGCCCAAAAAAGGTTATGCGGATAATAACCTCTACCTTTATTAAAGAAATATCTATCAAAAATAAGATACGTAATGGTCGCAATTATCACTCCAAATATTAATAGGCGCCACCATCCCTCCTTAATGCCTTGTAAACTTCCGAGACCAGAGAGTCCATATTTTTCACTCCAAGCAAATCCAAACATACCACATAAAAAAGAAGTAATAAAAATTTGAAATAATTGCGTGAATACAAGAGCTGGAATGAACTTTAAAGGATAATCTCTCAATACTATTTCTCTCAAACCAATTAAAGAGAGATGATAAAGATTTGGAAAGCTTGCTATAGTACAAACTAAGGAAAGTATCAATCCTTTCTTTGCTATGTCTTTTTTAAAAAGGTCTTTTATTTTTCTCCTCTTTATTTTCTCTCTTCTGGCACTTCCTCTTCTTCTATCAACTTCTCTTCTGCTGCCTCTTCATTATCTTCAGATAAAAACCTTCTACTTACTTTTTCTATATATATAATAAACGGTAGAAAATCAAGAAAGAAGTTTCGAAATCAGAAATTTTCCAAGCCTTGTATTTTGTTGTACCTCATAGGTAGCGTTGCAATAAGAAATTTCCTAAGTGGTTGAAAATTAAGGAAAGACTGAA
>JASEIO010000086.1 GCA_030017475.1 bacterium
AATTATTAACTTCCTATTTTCCCCACCTTAGGGTGCGGAAAATAGGAAGAAATGGAGGTGTTTGGTATGGCTGAGATTAAAATAGAAAAGGTATCCAAAGAAGAATTGGACTCATTGGGTGTTTCGAATTGGAGTCCATGGGAATGCGAACCATCTACCTTTGATTGGGAGTATACATTTCCGGAAACCGCATATATATTAGAAGGCAAGGTAAAAATTAAAACCGAAAAAGGCGAGGTTGAGATCTCGAAAGGTGATTTAGTACACTTTCCAAAGGGGCTTAAATGCAGATGGGATGTAATAGAGAAGATTAGAAAGGTTTACACGTTCAAGTAATTAATAACCTCATTTGGTTTAAGTACCCCTTTTTCTGTTATTATTCCTACTATAAGCTCAGGTGGAGTAATATCAAAATATACATTTCTAACCTTAAGATTTGGTAAAGGTTCTTCCATTACTTCCTTTCCTTCTTTTTCCTCCAATTCGAGCTCTTCATCTGATCTTATCTTATAAGAACTGCAAGCTGCATAAAACGGAATCCCTTTATCCCTCGCTGACAAAGCCAAAAGATAGGTTCCTACTTTATTAACCACAGAACCATTTGGAAGTATAGAATCAGCACCAACCAAGACTAAATCCACATCCGACATAAAATATCCTGCTTGGGCATCAGTAATTAAAGTAACAAGAATTCCTAACTCTAATAGTTCTTTTGCTGTTTTCCTCCCTTCAAAGAGAGGTCTTCCTTCAAGAACAATTACACCTTTTACCTTTTCTCTTGCATTCCTCATTATCTCTATAAAGGTACGGCTCCATGAATGAGTCATTATAGTACTTTTATCTTTAATTAACTTCTTACCATGAGCCGCTATACGAAAGATGGAATTCTCTAAATCTTTAATTAACTCATTGATACTCTTAGTCAAAATACCTTTTAGGATCTTTAAATTAGTGGTCTTCTTAGATTCTTTAACCAAAGTGTAGATTACCATGTTGACTACATTTGTTATCACTGCCATACTCGGTCTTACCTCCATTAATTCTTTCCCAATTTGCTTTAAGTAACTTGAAAATACAGGTACATCTTTTTCCTTCGTATCTTCTACCCCAAATTTCAATACATTCAATGCCTCGATAGCTAAATAATTTGCTCCGTGCTCCCTATCATTCTTTATATCTTCAATCTTCCTTTTAGTTTTAGGTGAGATATCTATATCTCTTGTCCTTCCCAAGGATTCTATCCTTCCATTTACAAAATGGATAATCTTCAGCCAGACAGGACCATTTAGACTTTAGCCCTACCCATCATCTTTCCATACCCTATCCAATGTCTCTTTAAGCTTAGGAACAGTTTTAAATCTATTTATGGTAGTTGGTTTAATCCATTTCGTTTCGGTATGTTCCCAATCAATCTCAATCTTCCCTGGATCCTTTACATGAAAAAGATAAGGATGTACCCACCATTTTATCCCTTTTTCTTTATCAATTATCTCTAATGGTCCTCCTTTCCTTATTAATTCAACATCCTCTTTTCTTAGTTTAGTCTCCTCTTCTATTTCAATTAATGCTTGGGTATCAGCCTCCTTCTCTATATATCCCGAGACTCCTGCCCATCTCTTTCTGTAAGTCGAAACCTTTTTACTTCTCCTTAGGATTAATATCTTACTATCGTATTCAAGAAAACAAGTAACTACCTTCCTCTCTTCCATAATAATATCTTTTCTTTATAGTATACTTCCTTTCAAAATATTGTCAATTCAAAATTTGATAACTCAGTTTGGATAGTAAAGGCACAAGGTATCCAGGTCAGTAGATTAAGATATCTGAATAA
>JASEIO010000087.1 GCA_030017475.1 bacterium
TCCCTTCCTCTGCAAACAACACACTTTCCCACTATCGTCCCACTCCTTGTTTAGCTTTTCTACACCTTCCTCACTTCATCAAAAAATGCTGGTCTATTTGAATACCTCTCCTTAAGTAAAGTCACCACCTTTCTAAATTCATTCCCAAAACCTGGTATTTGTTTCATCCGGTTCAGATACCTGACAATCTCTTGGTAGTGTGGCCTGCCCATCTTGCTCTCAGCAAAGGGGATGATCAGTTCCCTGTAGGCATTGAAGTATCTTTCAGGATACCTGATTGATAGGTCTTTATGATAACTGCTTAAGGTATAGAGATCTCTTCGGGCAAGGACATGCTCAAGTGCCTGGTCAAACATCCCTTCCCTTAGGTAGATGCTAATGGTTGTACCCTCAGCCCCGAACTTGCTTTTTGATAGGTTGTTTATGATAAAAGAGAGTATATTCCTCCATTCTTCTTTTATATACTTGTCGAAGAGATAGCTGATAAAGGACCTCTTCTCTTGGTGGTTCAGTTTTGCTTTGTTTATACAGTCTGCAAAATCCTCTATGGTCTGGATAAACTCATCTCCATAATATCCATTAGAGTCATCCACATCATCCATGTTTTCGGCGATCACCTCAGATAGTGCCTGGTAGACAGTGGTTGCCTCAAGGAAGTTTCCTGCCTTGATGTATCGAGTAGCTAAATTACGGATATAAGAGAAGTCAACTTCGTCTCCATACTCGATATATCCATAGCGACCACCAGCTTCACGGTAAAGCAGATTGATCTCTTTCTTATAGTCGTGGATACTTCTTCTTTTTGAACTCTTGCCTGAAAAATAGATGGTAAAATGTTCTCGTAAAGCTGGGTCCTCTTCAAACTCTGTCATCAAAAATCCCTTCAGTTCATCGAGAGATAGGCTGCTTAAGATGGCTCCAATTTTCTGCTCCTCTTCCTCTCCCCTCTTTTTAATCCTATGATAGTCCTCTGATAGGGCGATGAATGTGGCCACCACATGCTTACAGTAGCCACCCCAATCATAGGGACAGGTACAGGAGGCCTCAATATCCTCCTTATCTACCTGAATTGTTACCTGGTAGTCGCTTGTTCCAGCCACAGTGGCTCTGGTTTTGTTCCCAAATTGTTCTATAATGTGGAATTGGTGTCGTTTCTACATAACTATCTTTGCAACAATATGTTATAAACTAATTCTTTTTGGTCTACCCCTTGGTCTTGGCTTAGAAAGAAATAGTTTCTCTCTTAGCTGGGTTATAAAACCTTCTACACCTAAAATAGAGTCATTGGCTATTGACTTTCTTATCAGCTCAATTATTTTTTTATCTTGTGGTTTGGCAAAGAATTTATGATAGGCCTTTTGTCTATCCTGGTCCGTATCACCTAATGATAGATACAGCGGGTCTTTATCAAGGATTTTATATTCATCCTCACCAAATGCATGGAATCTATAGCTTGACCATCTGTAGTCTTCTGGTCTTGAGACAATATTGGCCCTTAGTGGATTTGACTCAATGTATTTCAAACATTGAAGAAGGTATTCATCAGTTTGGATAACAGAACTCTTGAATCTTCCTTGCCAAAGATGGCCACAAGATCTGTATCTGGAATGATAAAGTCTGATATGACTCAAGGTAATAGATTGGATAATCTTTGACACCTTTTTGGTGAACAGACGGATTTTACAGTTTGTATAGAAGATAAC
>JASEIO010000088.1 GCA_030017475.1 bacterium
ACCTACCTCGGAGAGGTGATCTCTCAAAAAGGGAGTATTACATGCACTGGATTTAAGAATGTTGTCCAGGAGAAGTATTTCACTGGCTGGTCAACAGAAAAGGATCTACTTATTACAAAATCAAAATCAAAACGCCTTTACATCTATTGGGCAAGACTCCATTCAAATCGCGGTATGAAAATCAATAAAGATGCATATGTTGGATGGGAGCCAGCAAATCCACCAGAAGTCCCAGAAGATATAGAAAGGATTACCTACCTTGAAGCTAAAGATTGGATGGATCCTTCACCAGATTCGCTTAATAAAAGTAGTGTTGCTGTAGTAGACGATCATCATGTGTACATTCCTTATCCAGACATAGACCCAGATAATTCTGGTATCCAGATAGTGAGAAAAAAAGAGATTGAGTCAGAGTCATCTGGGGGATATTTAGAAGAGCCAGATCCTCTATTATCTGATTATGAATTTAAGGCGTTTGTTTCTGATAGGATAGATAAGATGATTGGTTATGCAAAGGATGGTATGGACATAACCTATCCAACAGACCTTTCTGATTATGAGGATATGGCAAGAAAACTTGGAGAGAAGAGGGGAGGGTCGTTTGGTAATGGAGATACAATAAGTGGATATTATAGGGGTACGATCAACATAAAGAAGGGTGAAAAGGTTAAAATAGAAGGGATTGTTTATTCAAAGGAAAATATTCATATAAAAGAAGAGGCAGAGATTGTAGGAATTGGTGCATTGGTTGCAAAGAATAAGATCATGATCTTTAAAGGTGTGAAATTAGATAACTTCCTCGGTTTGCCAGTTGCATTGTTTACAAAAGGAAAAGAAGGACATATAAAATTTTACCTTGATGATACAGATATTAAGATAAATGGTCCAATCCATTGCGGCGGATGTTTTAACGTAAAGGATGGTAGATACCTCACCTTAGATGGAGATCTTAGATGTGATGACACAGATATATCCCCAAAAGAGCTAATAGCACGGGGAATAATTTACGTAAGAGATGACAAGATAGACATTAAATCAGAAAGGATCGAGCTAACAGGAAGTTACTTAATTGCAAAGAATGCTATAAATATTTCCTTTACCTCTCAAACAGCTGGTAAAAGGCAGATTATAACAGGTGATATGTATACAGCAGGTAATATAAACTTCGACATTAAGAGCGGAAAGAGAGTAGACCTTAAGGTCTCTGGAAATATATATTCAAAAGGATATACACATTTCAGAGAGAAGGAGATGGATTGCGATATAAAAGGTTCGATCTATAGTGGAGGTTATATCTCTGCAGAGAATGAAGGCAATTTCAAATTCACTGGTCCTTACATGAGAGTAGATAAGTATATAAAGATTGAAGGCTCTGGAGATTTAGAGATTAATGGAACCTATATCTATGTCCATGAGAAAGGCGTTTCTCATTATTGCTATCTAAGGAAAAAAGGGTTACACAAATTAAGGAATGTAAAAATCGTCTGTGGAGGAAAGATAGAGCTTAGGTATTGGAAAGATTCAGAAGGCGAGATTAGCTATTACACAAATTGCTCAATGCATTCCCATTATAGGGGAGATAATGCCATCTACTTTTGTGGAGATG
>JASEIO010000089.1 GCA_030017475.1 bacterium
CTCAAGAGCGTTATAGTTTCGATCCGGCTGAGTGGAAAAATCAGGATCTGATTCATTATTTGGACCACGGCTCATTGATCTGGGCCGGAATATATTCTGGAGATATACCACTTTTAACTAACTCCTTAGTTTTAAATGATGCCTGTTCTACCTGTGAGTGTGAGAGTTATTATGCCAAAAGTTTCTGCGTTATGGCCTTGCGAAGAGGAGGGATAGGTCATGCCGGAGCAGTAAGTGTTGCCTGGGGTGGCAATCACATGTATATGCATATTCTTAACGGAATTTATTACGATAGTTTAAGCCTCGGCCAAGCTTTTAGCCGAGCCTATACTCAGGAAGGGGCCATTCCTAATTATTGGATGACTACTTTCCTCGGTGACCCCACTTTAGAATTAAAACCCCCTTATTTATTAACTAATCCTTTAGATTTTTAGCAAATATGAAATACTTAAAAATAATATCAATTTTATTTCTTATCTTTGTAGGTCTATTTGGTTTTTTCCAAAAAATCAATGCCCAATTTGACTTGCCATTAAAGTTGGAGCTAAACCAAACTTCTTTTAAACCTGGCAACACCCTGAAGGTAACTGCCAAGCTCTTTAATATTTTTGATTATCCTTCCCAGTTTGACCTGAATGTTATTTTAGCTCCTTCTCAAGCAGAAGAAATCTTTCCAATAATGCCTTTTCATCAGGAAATTTTATTAGAGCCTCAACAGAAAAAAGATATAGAAGTTTGTTCTTTTTTGGTCAGAGAGGATTTTCCAGGAGGCGAGTGGCGTCTTAATGGAGAGCTAAGAATGGGAGAACAGAAATTAGGTGAAGATAGCACTACTTTTACCATCACCGGAGTTTTAAAGGAAATGAAATTAGAAATAAAGATCTGTCGAGATCCTGCCTGTACAGAAAAACCCAAAACAATTTTACAGAATGAAGAAATTTATTTAACTTCTGAATCAGATGTACCAGAAACTCAAATTGAAGCAAGACTTATTTTTCCAGATCAGACTATTAAATCTATTTCTCTTCCTGCCTCTCTTACTGTCGAAAAAAGCGGAACTTATGTTTTTGAGGTGATTGCTTTTAAAAAAGGATATAAAACCCAAACTCAAAGAATAGAATTCGGAGTAATTAAGAAGGAAGCCGAGATACCCTCTACAGAGATTTGCAACGCCAATGGCATTTGCGAAGCCGATAGAGGAGAGAATTATCAAAATTGTCCTCAAGATTGTATTTCTCCAGAAGTAGAAGAGGTAATAAAGAAAATTGAAGAAGAAATGGAAAAAAAGACAGCTCAAAGAAAAAAATATTATATTGTTGGAGGAATTTTAGTTCTAATTGCAATTGGCATAAATGGCATAGAAGTATATTTTTATCTCAGAAAAAGATTTTTAACTTGGAAAATTAAATAACTGTGCCTGAGATATCCTCAAAAATTATTGTTATTATTTCCCTTCTTAGCATTGGTAGTCTTTTAGCTTTTTTTTCTGTCCAAGGTTTTTCAGCCTTCAGCAAAGATTTTAGCTTCTTTTTGAGCTTCAATTTCCTGAGGAAGCTCCAATTAAATTAAACTCTTCAACCTACATTCTTTCTTTC
>JASEIO010000008.1 GCA_030017475.1 bacterium
TTAAAATTATGAAATGTTATATCTAAATCTAACTTCTTACAGATTGTGTCAAAGAATTCCAAAGACGTAATTTTTCCTTCATTATATGAGTTTTCTAAACCTGAAGCAAATATAAAATCATAGACCTCATGCTCTTCATATTTAGAGATTTTAGACAATCTTCTACAGATAATATGATGGTCAAAGTTTAATATTACCCCTCCAAGATCAAAGATTATCACTTCAATCATAATAAAACCTCAGAGACTTCTTCGTAATTAGGTTGTTAGGTTCAACGTTCATAGTTCAAGGTTTGTTGTTCCGTCTAATAGCAATATATATTATATAATATATCATATGTCAATCAAAATTTACCTATCTTTGCCTGACTACATTGTAAAAAAGGTTGACATATCTATAGATTTTGGCTACAATAAATCTCACTGCTATCACAAAAAGAGGTGTGAATCCTTATGGGATATGCCTATACCCCTGGTTTAAAAGTGGCTGAAAAGACAATAGTTCAAAAGAAAAGGCTACTTCCTATTCCGGGTGAGGTTAAGGTAAAAAAAGGTGATACTGTTACCTCCTCAGAAGTTATAGCCAAAGCAGAATTGCCAGGCAAGATCCATTCAATAAATGTTGTTAATATCCTTGGTATTTTGCCAGAAGAGATTCGACAATTCATGATAAAGAAAGAAGGTGATTTAATCAAAAGAGACGAAATAATTGCTGAATCGAGGTCTTTCATAAAATGGTTAAAGACCGTAGTTAAGTCTCCTGTAGATGGAACTGTGGAGAGCATTTCAGATGTCACTGGCCAGGTCTTGTTAAGAGAACCTCCAAAAGGCTTAGAGTTACTTGCCTATATCGATGGTGAAATAATCGAGGTTATGGAAAGACAAGGAGCTATAATAGAAACTCTTGCCACATACATCCAGGGCATTTTTGGTATAGGAGGAGAGAAAACAGGGATTATAGAAATGGTGTCGGAAAGTCCAGAAGAGGTGTTAACTCCAGAAAAAATTTTAAGTGGGCATAAAGGGAAGATAATTGTTGGTGGTTCTTTGATTACAAGTGAAGCCCTAATGAGGGCTAAACAGGTTGGTGTAGAAGGAATTGTTGTTGGAGGAATTAATGATCTGGCGCTTTCGCATCTTTTGGGTTATGATTTAGGGGTGGCAATTACAGGAACGGAACAAGTTGGATTTACATTGATTTTAACTGAAGGATTTGGCAAGATTGATATGGCCAAAAAAACATTTGATCTTTTATCGTCAAAACAGGGGAAAAAGGCTTCAATAAGTGGTCAAACTCAAATTCGAGCAGGGGTTGTAAGGCCAGAGATCATAATCTTTGATTCTCGGTTAGAATCTAAAGGTATTATTAAGGAAGATTTAGAAAGAGAAGGATTAAAAATTGGGGACCTTGTTAGAATAATCAGAGGGCCATATTTTGGTGTTATTGGCAAGATACGTTCATTACCTGTAGAATTACAAAGGATTGAAACAGAGACTATTACTCGAGTATTAGAGGTAGAGTTTCAAGATGGCAATCTTGCTATTATCCCGAGGGCAAATGTAGAGATAATCCAATGAGATCGATATTCCATTTATTGATATTCTTACTTATAGAAGGTCAAGCCTTTTCGCAGGAACTTACACCTCCGAAAGAACTAAAGGCCTTTGACGCTCCTTATGATTCAGGAAACGTTCTTTATCTAACCTGGAAGGGAATGCCTTATGACAGTGAAAAGGTAGATTACATAGTTTATATCTCTGAGAGTGAAGAAGGTCCCTTTTTTGAGATAGGTAGATTTAAATCTAACACCCATTTTAAGGCAGATAAAAATTGGCCTGCTTGGGCGTGGAAGCGGACTACGGAATATCACTATTTTGAGATATCCTCTTTCATAAAAGAAGGTAAAGAAATACCTTTAGAGAATGGAAAAACCTATTTCCTGAAGCTTCTTGTGACAGATGGTATAAAGCAGGTTAAAAGCAATGTAGTTTCAGCCTTTCCCAAAGGTAATCTCTTTAACCTATTAAAATTAAATAATCTCATCTATATGATCATATTTTCAGTCATAATCTTATGGTTTATTGCTCGAGCAAAGAAAAGGGAATTGTTTTTACGAAAAATTCCAGCCCTTGAGGCAATAGAGGAGGCAATTGGGAGATCAACCGAGATGGGTAGACCAATCTATTTTCTTACAGGAAGACTTGGGATGTCGAGTGTATCCACTATTGCATCGACAATCATCTTGGGGGAGGTAGCCAAAAAGGTAGCTACCTATGGTACTGAAATTAAGGTTCCTCATACCGATCCAATTGTAATGAGTGTTTGTCAAGAGATTACTAAACAGGCTTATATCTCCGCGGGTCGTCCTGATGCCTATCGAGAAGATAGTAATTTCTTCATCACCGAAGATCAATTTAGTTATACAGCGGCAGTTGATGGATTGATGGTTCGGGAGAAACCAGCAGCCTGTTTTTATATGGGCTATTATTATGCCGAGTCTCTTCTTTTGTCAGAAGTAGGAGCAAGTATTGGGGCTATTCAGATTGCAGGTACTGATGCAGAACACCAACTTCCTTTCTTTGTAACTACCTGTGATTATACTTTGATTGGCGAAGAATTATACGCAGCAAGTGCTTATCTATCAAAAAACCCAGTACTTATGGGAACCTTACGAGGTCAAGATGTGGGTAAAGGGTTTCTAATGGGAGCGGTATTTATAGGTACGGGCTTAGCTACACTTGGTACAATTACTGGAGCAATGCAGATTGTATCATTCGTTCTTGATTGGTTTAAAGGGTTCTGACATATGCTATTCTTAAAGAGATATCTACCTTTAGTCATCTGCGGTTTTACTGGGGTAGTTTTTGGTATCCAATATTATGTTCCTCATAAAGCGAGTGAGGATTTACTTACCTTTATTAACGATTGGATGATAATCATCTTTGGCTTTTCGATGATTTTAGCCTTAGCCAGTCTTTTCCATGTTCATTATCAAAAAATTAGAAGACGCCAGAGTGGGTGGGGATTCAGTCTAATTGTATTTATAGCAATCATCGTTACTGTAATTATCGGAATAATAAGTCAAGGAGAGACAGTAGATGAAAAAGGGCTAACCAGCTTTGGATGGATATATACCAATATGTTGGTACCACTCTCTGGTACAATGTTCTCTATTTTAGCGTTTTTTATTGCCTCAGCTGCCTTTCGGGCATTCCGTGCAAGGACACTCGATGCATTCCTACTTCTTTTCGCAGCAATAATCATTATGTTTGGTCGGGTTCCCGCAGGAGAATATCTATGGTCAAAGATATGGGGAGCGGAATTTCCACTGCAAATGGGAGATATTACAGAATGGATTATGGGTGTGTTGAATATGGCTGCAAGACGTGGAATCCTTTTAGGAGTTGCCTTAGGAGCGATTGCCACTTCCCTTAAGATCATCTTTGGAATTGAAAGGGCCTATTTAGGTGAAAAGGAATGAGGAAGATAGCTAATATATTACTGAATCTTGATAGAAGAATTATCTTTCTATTGATTGCCGCAGCGGTACTCGTTCCATTATTACGACCATTTAACTTGCCTGGAATCAGTATCAGTCAACCAGTAAAAGGTGTTTATGACAAGATAGAATCTTTAGCTCCGGGTGATGTCCTTTTTATATCTATGGATTTTGATCCTACAGCCAAACCCGAATTGTATCCTATGGGGATCTCGATATTGAGGCACGCCTTTTCAAAAGACCTGCGTGTTATTTGTATGACCTTATGGGCACCTGGAGTTGGAATGGCTGAAGAGGTTATGTCAAAGGTAGCCCGTGAATATCACAAGGAATATGGAAAAGATTATGCCTTTTTGGGTTGGATGCCTGGACAGCTTACAGTCATAATTGGGCTTGGTCAGGATTTAAAGAAAACCTTCCCCAAGGATTTCTATGGGAATAAGACAGATCGCTTACAGATATTTGAAAACATCAACTCATTAAGAGATATTGATTATATGGTTGACTTAGCAGCTGGAGATCCTGGTATAGAAACTTGGTATCTATACGGAAAGGAGAAATATGGTTTTGAGTTAGGTGGTGGTTGTACAGCAGTTATAGCTCCAGGATTATATCCATTCTTACAAACAGGTCAGATTAATGGTCTAATTGGTGGAATGAGAGGAGCAGCTGAATATGAGACATTGCTCAATCGGAAGGACAAGGCCACTGTAGGAATGGATGTCTTATCAACTACCCATTTTTTGATAATTGGGTTGGTTATTCTAAGCAATATATTTTATCTCATTACTAGAAAAGGTAAGACTGTTCGGTAATTCATGATAGGAAGAAAGGAGGTTTGGATGGATCTATCTATCCTTTTAGGTGCCTGGGTAGCAGCAGGTCTTACTTTATTTATCTTTAGTTTTCTATATAAAGATAACTTCTTCTTTAAATTAGGAGAGCATTTATACATCGGGGTCTCTGTGGGATACAGTATCACGCTCCTTATCTTTAAATTCATGCGTCCTAAGTGGTTTACGCCACTTTTTGGAGAACATCAATGGATATTACTAATCCCAACTTTACTTGGGATTCTTATCTTGACAAGATTTATTCCTCGCCTCTCTTGGCCCTCTCGTTTAACCTTTGCCTTTATTTTTGGATTCGGGGCAGGACTTACTATCCCGAGGTCGATCTCTGGGTATATACTTCAACAGATCCAGGGAACAGTTATTCCAATGATAACAAAAGAAGGGACACAGATTAGTTATACCTTCCGTGATTTTTCTAATCTCTTAGTATTTATAGGTGTCCTGACTGTCCTTATCTACTTCTTCTTTTCCGTAGAGCATAAAGGAGCTATAAATATACTCTCGAGGATAGGGATACTGTTTCTTATGATTTCCTTTGGTGCCTCTTTTGGCTATACTGCTATGGCCAGGATGAGCCTTCTTTTTGGGAGGTGTTATGATCTAACCCTTTTTTCAAGCAAAAGGTATTATTATGCTACACCCATTCTACTCTGTTTAATAATACTTTGTTTCCTCATCCACCATGTTCTGAGTAAGAAACACTCAGTTTAAACAGAGTTCTGAAAGAGGT
This sequence comes from bacterium, assembly GCA_030017475.1. GTDB lineage: Bacteria > UBA9089 > JASEIO01 > JASEIO01 > JASEIO01 > JASEIO01. The sequence continues at coordinate 5,084 of JASEIO010000008.1, forward strand.
TGATATGATGAAAAGGATAACTTACCTATTTGTGACTATATTATTGATCACATCTATCTTCCAAATTGAAGCAAAAGAGGCTAAGAGGTATGTACTTCCAAATGGGATGGTAGTTATATTACGAGAGATTCATACTGCTCCAGTCGTAGCTTTACAAGTTTGGGTGAGGGCAGGTAGTGCAAGTGAAGGGGAGTATCTTGGGACAGGGATTTCTCATTATGTAGAACATATGTTGTTTAAAGGAACCAGTAAGAGGGGAGTGGGGGAGATTGCGAAAGAGATAAGAGGTGCTGGAGGAGAATTGGATGGATATACATCTTTCGACTATACTGTCTATTGGGTGACTTTAGGAAGTAGATATTTCGATTTAGGATTAGATGTATTAGCAGATGCAGTGATGCACCCTTCCTTTGATCCGGAAGAATTAGAAAAGGAACGAGAGGTCATTCTTAAAGAGATCAATATGCTTATAGATTCGCCTGAACACTATTTGAGCAATATATTTTGGCAAGAGGTATTCCAAATACATCCATATAGACATCCAATAATTGGTTATCGAGATCTATTCAAAAAGATAACGAGAGAGGATATCCTAAGATATTATCACAGGATGTATATCCCAAATAATATAATATTTGTTGCTACAGGAGACCTTGATGAAAATGAAGCTATAATTAAGATTAAAGAGGCGTTCTGCAATTTTAAGCGTAAGCCATCAACACCAGTTTATGTGCCGAAGGAACCAAGACAATTGGGTGAAAGGAGAAGAGAGGTAGAGAGAGAGGACATCAAGATTTCATATCTAATGCTCGGATTCCATATTCCATCCATTAGTTCTGAGGATCTCTATCCTTTAGATGTATTAGCTATAATCTTAGGGCAAGGTAAATCCTCGAGGTTATTTAAGGTTGTTAAGGAGGAGAAAAAATTAGTTCTTTCAATAGAAGCCTGGTCATATACTCCGAGGGATCCTGGGATTTTTGGGATTAAAGCAACATTAAAACCTGAAAACTTGCGTGAGGCAGAAAAGGCAATATTATGTGAAATAGAAAGGCTTAAATTTGGGTATGTAACTCAGAGTGAATTAGAAAAGGCAAGGCAGAAGGTAATAAGCGATCATATATTTTCTCAAGAGACTATTGAAGGACAGGCACGCGACTTAGCTTTGAATGAGATAACAACTGGAAATATAAACTTTTCTGAAAACTACATTGAGAGGATAAAGAAGGTTACTCGGGAGGATATTAAACGAGTTGCAAATAGGTATCTTTATAGGGATAACTTAACTATAGCTACATTAGTACCTAAGATGGAAAGGATTAGGGAGACAATACCTAAAACTCCAGAATCCAGAATTCATAAACCAGAGATTACTAAGTTTATATTGGACAACGGAATGACTCTTCTTGTAAGAGAAAACCATACTACACCTTCTGTTGCAATAAATGCGGTTTTTAAAGGAGGTGTACTTTTTGAAAGGAAGGAGAATAATGGAATATGTAACTTTATGCAAAGGATGTTATTGAAAGGTACAAAAAATAGATCCTGGGAGGAGATAGTAGATGAAGTAGAAAGAGTTGGTGGTAAAATTACGGGATATTGTGGAAATAATAGCTTTGGAATTTCCATCGATATATTAAAAGAAGATCTCCTGCTTGGACTTTCGGTATTGCAAGATGTTATAATGAATCCTGCCTTTCCTCCGGAAGAAATAGAAAAAGAAAGAGAGGTTATATTAGAGGAGATCAAGGCCCAAGAGGATGAGATCTTTCCGGCTACCTTAAAGCTATTTAAAGAGACTCTATGGAAAAGGCATCCTTATAGATTTCAGTCAATTGGAAATAAGGAGAGCATTGCTAAAATGGAAAGAAAGGCCCTTATTGATTTTCACCGAAGTTTTTGTATCCCTAACAATATGGTATTAGCCATATTTGGAGATGTTGATACCCAAAAGGTAATACAGATAGTGAAACAGAAATTTAAGGATTTTAAAAGAGGGAACTTGCCTAAAATTACAGTGTCTGTTGAGCCTAAACAAAGGGAGAAAAGAGAGATTATGAAAAAGAGAAAGAAGGAACAGGCAGTAGCTTTATTAGGATTTAGAGGAACTACAGTTAAAGATCCAGATAGATACGTATTTGAAGTGATAACCTCTATTCTCTCTGGACAGAGTGGGAGACTTTTTCAGGAGATTAGAGATAGGTTGGGTTTAGTATATTATGTGGGTACCTTCTCCATCTTGGGATTGCATCCAGGAGCTTATATCTTCTATGTAGGCACAACACCTGAGCATCTTGAAATAGTTAAGGCTCGGCTTTTAGAAGAAATAGAAAAACTGAAAAAAGAAGAAGTTGCCAAAGAAGAGCTTATCAGGGCAAAGCGTAATCTAATTGGGAAAAAGGAGATCGAACTACAGACAAATGCCTCGTTTGCCTTTGAATGTGCATTAGATGAGTTATATGGATTGGGTTGCGATTGGGTTATGAAATATTCAGAACGGATAGATCGGGTTACAAAGGAGGACATAAAACGGGTAGCCAATAGATATTTCGATACCGATGCCTACACCTTAGCGATTGTAAAACCAAAAAAGTGATATTTTTCTCATTTTTTTGTTGACAAATAGAGAAGATTATATATAATTAGATATACTTAACTTATAATTTACTGACAAAGGGGTTGGGAAAATGGTTTAGTTAGACCCCAGGTAATTCTTGGGGTGAAAAGGACGGAGGCTGCAATTGGATACCTTGGGGCATCATTTATTAGTAGAGTTATTCGAATGTAATAAGTCTACTTTAAATGATGTAGACAAAGTAAAAGAAATTCTTATAAAGGCAGCAGAGCGGTCTTCAGCTAATATATTGAAGACTGCCTTCCATAAGTTTAACCCCCATGGGGTATCTGGTGTTGTGGTTATAGCTGAGTCTCATTTGTCTATTCATACGTGGCCAGAACATGGCTATGCAGCAGCAGATATATTTACCTGTGGAAATACACTTAAACCCAACTTGGCAGTGGAATATATGATCTCCCACTTTGAGGCTAAATACCATAAAGTTGTAGAAGTGACAAGGGGAATATTGAATAAGTGTTGTAAATTGAAACATAAACAAGATAATGGAACGCAGGTTGACGCTGATTAACAGGATATTTAAAATCATAAGAATCTGCGTCCTATTAATTTGTGAAAAATCTTGATGAAATACCACCCAATTTTACTGGGTGGTATTTCATTATAAAGATCAGAAAGGTATTCCAAAGATGTTAGAATTTCAAGGTGGAACTTGGTATATTGAGATGGTAAATCCTTATGAAGCCAATATATTTAGAATAAAGCGAATCTTAACCTCATTTCAAACAAGATATCAAAGGGGAGAGATAGTAGATACATTCAGTTATGGTAAATGTCTGGTTTTAGATGGCAGAGTCCAGTCAGCAGAATTGGATGAATTCATTTACCATGAAGCTTTAGTCCATCCTGCTATGGTTTCTCACGCTAATCCAAAGTCAATACTTATTGTTGGTGGGGGAGAAGGAGCAACATTGCGGGAGATCTTGAAATATAATACTGTAGAAGAGGTAATTATGGTAGATATTGATGAAGAGTTAGTTGCAATTTGTAAAGAATATCTAACCTCCTGGCATAATGGAGCCTTCAGCGATCCTCGAGGAAAGGTTATCTATATGGATGCAAGACGTTACTTAGAGGAAACTCGCAAATGCTTTGATGTTATAATCATTGACATTACAGAACCCATAGAAGGGGGGACAGCCTGTCTTTTATTCACCAAGGAATTTTATGATATTGTTAAAGGGAGGCTTTCACATTTTGGTTATGTATCTCTTCAGGCAGGAACAGTGGATTATCATAATCTTTACCTACATACAAGCATCTACAAAACCTTAAAACAAACATTTCGGAGTATTACCTCATACCAAACTTATATGCCTTCATTCAATTGTTGCTGGGGATTCATTATGGCATCTAATTCAGACATAATAAAGATAAGTGAATCTCAGATTGAAAAAAGATTAAAAGAAAGAGGGGTCACTTCATTAAGATTTTACGATTCAGAAACCCATAAAGGCCTTTTTTCTCTACCAAGAAACTTAAGGAATGCCTTATCAACCCAAGGAAGAATAATAACCGACAATCAACCTATATCCATTAATTAGCCACCTTGACACATTTCTTAGGCTATGATAAGATAGAAATTGTGGAAATGGAAAGAGGAGGTGTTGCTGATTGAAGAATGTATTTCTTTTAGGATTGGTTTTTGGGGTTTTATTTCCCGGTGTTTTGGAAGCAAAGGATTCACAGGAATTAATTGATGTACCCACTGCTTATACATTGCAAAGGGGAAATTTTGCCTTGGATTTTAAGATGTATAAGGAAGGAGGTATCCTAACCAAGCTAAGTTTAGGATTCACAGATTATATAATGCTTGGGATACCTATTGATGTAAGGAAGGCTATAGGAGATGAAAAGGCTCAATGTGACTTTCCACTACTCGTTTGTGGAAAGATTAGACTAATCCCATCCCGTGGTGCTATTCCTAACATTACGGTAGGGTTTGATCCCTATGGATTTTCTCAATATGGAACAGAATGGGATAAATTAAGATACCTATTGTACATCTCTTTCACCAAAAAAGCATCGTTTGTTGATTTTCCAATCGATTGGACTATTGGGGTAAACAATGATTTAAAAGATTTTAAATCGGAAGATGCCTCTCTTTTTGGAGGAGCGGATATCTCTTTAACTCCAGAATTACAAATCTTAGCAGATATTTGTAATATTAAAGAGGGAGATAAGATTAAACTTAATGCAGGGATCCGTTATCTAATTCAACCGAAACTTGAGATAGAGGTCTCGTTTAAAGATTTATCAGTTGAAACTCCAGAAAGGGTAATTAGAATTGGTTATGCCAATAGGTTCTTCTAGAGGGGTGAGACTTTTGGATAACGACTATTTTGACTTTGAACAGCCGATTATAGAATTAGAAAAAAGGATTGAAGAACTCTCTAAGTTCACATCAGGAAAAAAGATAGATATTCAAGAAGAGATTAAAAGATTAGAGACAAAAATAAAGAGGTTGAAAAAGGAGATATATACAAATCTTACTCCTTGGCAGAGGGTAAAGATTGCAAGACATCCAAAAAGACCGGGTATTATGGATTATATTTCGAGAATCTTTACTAATTTTATAGAATTACATGGAGATCGTACATTTTCCGATGATAGGGCTATTGTTGCAGGGTTAGCAGAGTTTGATTCTAATTCGGTGGTTATCATTGGACACCAAAAAGGGAAAGACGCCAAAGAAAACATCGCCTGTAATTTTGGAATGCCTCATCCAGAAGGATACAGGAAGGCTTTAAGGGTTATGAATTTAGCAGAGAAATTTGGGAAACCGATTTTAACATTTATTGATACTCCCGGAGCCTATCCTGGGATAGCTGCTGAGGAGAGAGGTCAGGGAGAAGCAATTGCCCGGAATCTATTACGGCTTTCAAGATTGAAGGTTCCAATTATTGCTATTCTTATTGGTGAAGGTGGATCAGGTGGAGCCTTAGCTATTGGAGTTGGGGATAAAATTATTATGCTTGAAAACGCTATCTATTCCGTTATATCTCCAGAAGGATGTGCAGCCATTCTATGGAAATCGAATGAAAAAGTGGAGGAATCAGCAAATAATCTTTCTTTAACTGCAAAGGACTTACTTGAACTTGAGATAATTGATGATATTATTCCAGAGCCATTGGGTGGAGCCCATAGAGATTATGATGGGATGGCTCAAAGGTTAAAAAAAGGTATCCAAACACATTTAGAAGAAATAAGAAATGTCCCTATAGACGAACTCATATCCAATAGATATAAGAAGTATCGAAGGATGGGGAGATACATTGAGGAATAATTTTGCTTCGCAAAATTATCTATATTATTTATAAATGGATAACATTTGGTAAAATCGATTAGGGATGGGTGTAGAGGTATTGGCTCCAGCAAAGGTAAATCTTTTTTTAGAGGTTCTTTCAAAAAGAAAGAATGGATATCATGAAATAGAAACTATTATGCAGTCTATCAACCTCTATGATAGTATAATCTTAGAGGAGGAGGATAAGGGAATTAAGATAGATTGCAAAGTACAAGGTGTGCCCTCCGGGAAAAGGAATCTGGTCTATCACGCAGCTAATTTATTAAGTGATTTTTGTTCTATTGATAAAGGGGTTGTTATTAAGATTGAAAAAAAGATACCTGTTGCAGCAGGATTAGGTGGTGGTTCAAGTGATGCCGCTTCTGTCCTCATTGGTCTAAATAATCTATGGAAATTGAGATTGAGTAATGATACACTGATAGAACTTGGCACGCAATTAGGAGCAGACGTCCCATTCTTTATTAATAAAGGACTGATTATGGCTTCAGGTATTGGTCAAGATCTTACCTCTCTACCTTCTCTTCCAAAGATATACTTTATTTTAATTACACCACACTTATCCATTTCTACAGGATTTATCTATAGAAATCTTGAATTGGCAAAAAGACGGAGGGAGATTGAACCAATATTAGAAGCCATTTACGAAAAAGATTTAGAAAAGTTATGCCTTCACCTATATAATGCCTTAGAAAAGGTAGTAATAAAATATTATCCTATTGTTAATTGGGTCAAAGATAATTTAAGGAAAGAAGGGGCAATGGGAGTTCTGATGTCGGGATCAGGCCCTACTGTTTTTGGCATAGCAAAAGATAAAGAACATGCTTATAGTATCTACAACAGATTAAAAGGTGGCGATTACTTTATTCAAGTAGTTGAATCAATCAATGGGTAGTAAGCTATAAGTCGTAAGGATTTATTTTGGGGTGTCGCCAAGTGGTAAGGCACGGGACTTTGGATCCTGTATCGGAGGTTCGAATCCTCCCACCCCAACTCTCCTTCCTAAGTTGGGTAATGCAGGTCGTAAAAAATTGGGTTTTAAGATGGATGATTTAGTGTGTGTTATCTTAGCGGCTGGTCTTGGAAAAAGGATGAAATCGAAATTGGCTAAGGTATTGCATAAATTATGTGGTAAGGAAATGATAAGATATGTGGTAGAGACTATATCTTCGCTTAATGTTGATAGGAAGATCGTAGTGGTTGGCTATCAGGGAGAAAAGGTGGCAAAGATCTTAGAAGGAAAGGCTGAAATAGTTTTTCAGCATGAGCAATTAGGTACTGGTCATGCAGTCAAACAGGTAGAGCCTATACTATCAGGATTTACAGGAGATATATTAGTGGTCTCTGGAGATACGCCCCTTTTAACCAAAGAGACATTAAATAGAATGATTGATGTCCATAGAATGAAAAAGGCAGCAGTTACTATTTTGACTGCTGTACTCGCTGACCCAACAGGATATGGAAGAATAATTAGAAGAAAGGATGGGACTATTTCGAAAATTGTGGAAGAGGCAGATGCTACCCCTTTTGAAAAATCTCTTTTAGAAGTAAATACAGGGACATACTGTTTTAGATCAGATCTTTTATTTTGGGCATTAGATAAGATTACGTGCCAAAATAGACAAGGAGAATATTATTTAACAGATGTGGTAGAAATATTAAGAAAGGGAAATAGAATAGAAGCAGTTAGATCAGATTCTTCTGTAGAGGTTATGGGTATAAATAACAGGAGCCAGTTGCAACAGGCAGAAGAGATATTAAGGAAAAGGAGGAAAATGGATGAACAATCCACTAAAACTACTTTCTGGAAATGCCAATAAGCGTTTGGCAGAAGAGATAAGTAAATATTTAGGTGTCCCATTATGCGATGCTGAGATATCCACCTTTTCAGATGGAGAAACCTTAGTTCAGATTAATGAAAATATGAGAGGGGCAGATGTCTTTGTTATCCAACCGACCTGTCCACCAGTGAATCAAAATTTAATGGAACTCCTAATCATAATTGATGCCTTGATAAGAGCTTCAGCTAAAAGGATCACTGCGGTTATTCCTTATTATGGCTATGCCAGACAGGATAGAAAGGTACAGCCAAGGGTTCCAATCACTGCTAAATTAGTGGCCAATTTAATTACTGCTTCGGGAGCAGATAGAGTTTTGACTATGGATTTGCATGCTGGTCAAATTCAAGGCTTTTTTGACATCCCTGTAGATCATCTGTTTGCTGCTCCAGTAATAATTGACTATTTTAAGAAAAAAGGGCTGTATGGTTTAGTATTGGTTTCACCTGATGCTGGCGGGGTTGAAAGAGCAAGGGCTGTAGCCAAGAGGTTAGATGCCGGGATAGCTATCATTGATAAAAGAAGGGAGGTATACGAAACAAACATCTCTCGAGTAATGAACGTTATAGGTGAAGTAAAAGGTCGGGATTTGATCATTTTTGATGATATAATTGACACCGGTGGAACAATTGTCCAGGCAGCAGAGGTTTTAAAGGCAAAGGGGGCAAGGGAGATATATGCATGTTGTATACATCCTGTTTTATCAAGTAATGCCATACAGAGAATTGAAAAATCAGTACTTTCGCAACTGGTAGTTACAGATACAATCCCTATAACTAAGGAGATAGGAAATAAAATTAGTATTTTGTCTGTAGCCCCTCTTTTAGGGGAAGCAATAAAAAGGATTCATCAAGAGACATCTGTTAGTTCATTGTTTGTATAGGAGGATATTATGAAACAGGTTGAATTAGAGGTGTCTCGTAGGGAAAATGTTGGCAAAGGATATGCCAGAAGGCTTAGGGATAAGGGTTTTATTCCTGGAGTTTTATATGGTGGAGGTACAAACATCTTGCTGCAATTGAATGCCAAAGACTTGAGGAATGCCTTATCTACAGATGCTGGGAAGAATGTAATTATCAATTTGCGCTTTATGGATAAAGATGATACCAAGACAGTCATCTTAAAAGAAGAGCAGATTCATCCTTTGCATAGAAACATTTTACATGTTGATTTTTATGAGATTTCCCTAAAAGAGAAGATTACTACAAAAGTTCCTATTGTTCTTGTAGGGAAATCTATAGGTGTAAAAGAAGGGGGAATTTTAGAACAGATGACTTGGGAAGTTGACTTGCGGTGTTTACCAACTAAGATTCCAGAGCATATTGAGGTAGATATCTCTCCACTTAATATAAATGAGGCGATCTTCATAAAAGATTTGAAAATGGAGGAGGAAATAGAGATATTAAATGACCCTGAACAAACAGTAGTTACAATAACTCCACCTGTTGTGAAGGAGGAAGAGGAGATAAAAGAGGTGGTTGAACCAGAGGTAATTAGAAAAAAGAAAGAGGAAGAAACAAAGGAGTGAAGGTATACAGTTCCAAAAATAATATGTTTATAGTGGTAGGCTTAGGGAATCCAGGACATGAGTATACTTACACTCGACACAATATTGGATTTAGAGTGGTCAACAGGTTAGCTAAATCAATAAAGATTGAACGTATATATAGCAAGTATCAATCAACGATAAAAGAAGGACTATTAAATGGAAAAAACCTGATCTTAGCCAAGCCAAAAACCTATATGAATTTATCAGGTAGAGCAGTTTCTGCCTTAGTTAACGGGTACAAGATTCCACTCTCTCGCCTTTTAATCATCTACGATGATGTGGATTTAGAATTAGGGCGTATTCGGATAAAAAAACAGGGAGGTGCAGGAGGACATAAAGGAGTTAGTTCTGTAATATCCTATCTGCAAAGTAATGTCTTTCCGAGATTAAAAATAGGAATTGGGCATCCTCTCGAAGAAATGGATATAAAGGATTATGTATTGTCAAGATTTACCCCAAGTGAAAAAGAGGTGATTAAGGAATCAATAAAGACGGCATCAGAGGCTGTTATATCAATAATTGTGGAAGGAATTGATAAGGCAATGAGTAAATATAACCAAAGAAAGGGATGATGAATCTTGAATAGATTCCTTTTACTACTCACTACTTACTGCTTACTATTTATTATCCTTGGTTGTACCTATACTCCTCGACTTATTCTCCCAACCCATATTAAAAAGTTAACTATACCTATTTTCGCCAACAAAACTATTCGATATGGTTTGGAAGAGAAACTGACCAATGCGGTCATTGACGAATTTATATCAGATGGGAAATTTGATGTAGTCCCAAAAAATAAGGCAGATGCAAAATTGATTGGAGAAATTATAGGCTTTAGTGAAGATCCTATATCATACAATGAACAAGGGGAGATTATTGAATATGAGATTTGGATATCCATAAATCTCTCTTTTTATGATATAGGTACAGAAAAGGTCCTTTGGGAGGACAAAATAAATAGGGTGACTACTTATAATCCTATTGATACATCTTTTGAAGAGGCAGTTACGTCACTCCTTGAAACTTTGGCGAAGGATGTGGTTTCAAGAACTATTAAAGGATGGTGAAATAAATGGGATAATAACTTACCAGCATATTTTATCGGAAATTAATAGAGGGGAAATAAAACCCCTTTATCTTTTCTTAGGTGAAGAGGATTATGAAAAGAAAGAGACAATTGAAAGGTTAAAAGACGTACTTTTTCAAAAGAGAGAATTAATGGAATTAAATTTCATTACCCTTTATGGAGATACTACAGATGTTAGAACAATTATTAATACTTGCGAAACTTTACCCATTCTGGTTAAAAAAAGATTAGTAGTCATAAATCGTGCGGATCTTCTCTCTAAGGAAGATAGGGATAAATTAGGTATGTATGTAAAGAACACCTCTCCTACTACATGTTTAGTTATTCAAGCAAAATCCTGGGATGCTTCACACAATCTTTTTCTTAATATCCTTAAAAGAGGAAGAGTTGTGAGGTTCTTTTTGCCTTTTGAGAGAGAAGTTTCTTCATTTATAGTAAGATACCTTAAAAGATTTGGTAAGGGGATAACTTCGGATGCAATCAATTTACTTATAGAAAATGTAGGCAGGGATAAGGCCAATTTAACAAAAGAGATGGAGAAATTACTCCTTTATAGAAGGGAAAAATCTGTCTTTGAAAAGGAGGATATAACTGACCTGGTTTCAAAGGTACGTTTAGTAAGTATCTTTGATCTAATTGATTTAATTGGCGAGGGGAAAATCCATAATGCATTAATAATCCTTAACCAACTTTTGGCGAAAGAGGAACATCCATTGAAGATTTTAGCCACTTTGACGTCACATTTAAGACTCATTTTTGAAACCTGTATCCTTCTTAATGATAAAAAATCATCAACCCAAATGGAAGATTACTTAAGGCTAAGATCAAAAAAAAGGTTGAATCTGCTTATTAAACAGGCACGGCTTTTCTCCAAAAAAAACCTTATCAAGATATGGAAGAGATTATTAGAGACAGACTTAGCTATTAAATCTAAAGATAAAAAGCTACATCCATTGATTATGGAGTTACTCATTATTGATCTATGTAAAAAAGATTATTTATCTTGTCTTGAGGCATAGGAAGGCTTATTTACAAGTAATCTTGGCGAAGCCAAGATTTTATTCTTGCGAAGCAGGAATTATCTTGACATTAAAAATAATATGCTATAATTTAAGGAGTTACTTTATATAATCTATCCTTAGGCCTTAAAATTGGGTAAGAAAGGAGTGAGTACATTTTCTTAAAAAGGGTGTTAAGAGGCTGAAGATAGTTTTCTATATATTTAAAGGAGGTGAAAGATGAGAAGATCTATTTTATCCCTAATATTAGGTGTAATTTTAGTTTTGGTAATGCCAGCCTTTGCATTTGATCCGCTAAAGGATATAAAGGTAGGTGGAGAATTCAGGGTAAGAGGGTTATCTACAAATAACCTTACGGATTGGAAGGATACAAAAGATATTGCGGCTCAAGATGATCTTGATGATCATGTAGTGACAAGAACAAGGGTTTCTCTTTCGGCAAATATTGTAGAAGATGTTGAGGGTTCGGTTTTAATTGAACACAATCCTGATGAAATGGCTGAGAAGTGGGCTACTAATGGGATACATAGTGTAAATGATGTTGAAGGCAAGGTTTATGTAAGAAGGGCATGTCTTAAGGTAAAAAATATAGCAGAATTGGTTGATTTAACCGTTGGAAAGCAGGAATATGGGAAACAATATCAAGAATGGATAATTTATGTCGATAAGCTTGATGCAGCAAAGATAGAGGCAAGTTTAGGGCCAGTAGATATAACTGCTCTTGGAGCAAAGATGGAAGAGTCTGAGGACATCAAAGACCCCGCTGATATAGATAAGGATGGTAATATAGATGAGGCAGATGGAATTCCAGATTATTTGCAAGGCTTTGGGAGAAACAGAGATACAGACCTATATGGCTTGAGTATTATGACATCAACACCTCTTCCAAATAGTAAGATATGTGGATATTTTTATAATAGTATAGAAAATCGCTCTATTAAAGATAACATAGGAAACAATACAATCTTAGGTGTAAAATTGGAAGGGGAGATTCCAATGGCTTCGAAGATCAACTATTTGGCTGAGGTTGCTATGCAAACTGGCGATGAACCAGGGGTTGCCGGACGAGATCTTCAAGGAATGGGTTTTAGGATTTCAGGTGGATATGAAACAAGTATGGCTGATATTGGAGATATTGGCTTATCCCTTGTATACATCTATGGCTCTGGTGACAACGCTGGAACTACAGATAAAAATGAGGCATTTACAGGAATTTCACCTGTATTCAGTGTGATTCCAATTGATAGAGTTGAGTATACAACCGTGCTTTATGATTATGACAGGATGAATGATTTAAATAATATCAGTAATCGAGGTATTGTTGCAGTCAATGCCAATTTTACTCCAGCATTCTTTAACAAATTGAATACAGGATTGACCTGGGCTAACTACACAAAGAATGAGGTTGCTGCTGGAGCCAAGGATGATATAGGATCGGAAATAGACCTAACAGCTACTTACATCCATTCAGACAAGGTTAGTTTAGGGTTAATGTATGGCATATTCAACCCAGGAGATGCTACAGTGGTTGATGGCGATCCTGCATCAAAGTTTATGACTGAAGTAAAAATCGCTTTCTAAGGTAGAGATTCCTGGTTAGTTGACCCTCAAAGAGAGTAGATTTATCTCTCTTTGAGGGTTTTTATTTGACTTTTTTTAAAAAATATTATATCATAATTTCGCGAGGCAAAATTATGAGGTTGTTATGGTTGAAGTTCTTCCATTTCGAGGAATTCTGTACAATCAAGAGAAAATTTCTGATTTACGGAAGGTAGTTACACCTCCCTATGATGTTATCTCCAAAGAGGAACAAGAGATGTATCTTAAAAGATCGGAATATAATATCATCCGAATTATCTTGAGTAAGGATAATGGCGATAGGTACAAAAGGGCAGCCACGGTTTTCCATGATTGGTTGAAGAAGGAGGTGTTGATAGAGGACAACCAGGAAGCCATATATGTCTATGAGCAGGAGTATTTTTACAAACATAAAAGGAAAAGAAGGGGATTTATTGCCAAGGTAAAATTAGAAGATTATGAATCTCGGAAGATAATCCCTCATGAAAAGACTCTATCTAAGCCAAAAGAGGATAGATTAAATCTGCTACGAGAAACCAGGGCAAATCTTTCTCCCATATTCTCTTTATATGAGGATAAGGATAATAGGATAGGTAAGATATTAGAGTCAGAAGAGGAACCTATAATAGATATTAAGACATGGGATGGAATAATTCAAAGACTTTACGCAATAAAGGATATGAGCAAGATAAACGATATCAGGCATGAGATGTTAGATAAGCCTATTTTTATTGCTGATGGTCATCATAGGTATGAGGTAAGTTTAAATTTTAGAAACGAAATGAAAGGAACTTCTGATTTCCGGGATTCATATAACTATGTAATGATGTATTTAACCCCTATGGATCAAGAGTCCCTTACCATTTTACCAGCTCATAGACTTATCAAGAATATAGTAGATGTTGACATGGAAAGGATTGCATATCTCTTTGAAATCGAAGAATCCGATAAAGAAAAGATGTTTAAAGAAATGATAGAAAGGGGGAAACTTCATCATGTATTTGGAATGTATACTAAGGGTAGATGTTATTTGCTCACTTTAAGAAGTGAAGGATTGCTTGATAAGATTATAGAGAATAAACCAAAGGAATGGAAAAGTTTAGATGTAGTGATATTACATAGTATCTTAATAAATCATATATATGGGGTAAGGTCAGAAGATGATATAAAATATGTCATTTCGGAGGAAAAAACCATAGAATTGGTGGATAGAGGGGAATATCAGGTTGCCTTTTTTGTTAACCCTACAAAGATAGAACAGATTAAAGAAGTTACATCACTGGGTTTAACGATGCCAGGAAAGGCAACCTATTTTTATCCAAAGCTTTTAACAGGACTGGTCCTCCGCAAGCTATAAAGGTGTGATAAATGGGGATTACGAAAGAAGAGGTTGAATATATTGCTCGTCTTGCGAGATTGGAGTTTGATGAAACAGAAAAGGAGGCATTTACCCATCAATTAGATAAAATCTTGGAATATGTAGATAAGATAAATGAATTGGATACATCTCATGTCCAGCCATCATCACATGTCATTCCCTTAGAAAATGTTCTAAGGGAAGATAATGTAAAGGAATCATTGCCTCGTGATTTGGTATTAGCTAACGCCCCTAAAAAAGAAAGGGGCTATTTCAAGGTACCGAAGGTAATAGAATAACAGAGGACAGAAGACAGATCATAGATAAAATCCTAAACAAACATCCATGTGGTATCTAAAATAAATAGGGGAAGGAAATGGACATATTACAAATCCACAGGCTTTTTGAACTAAGTAAAGAATTGATCTTAACCTTTGAAGAGAAAGAGCTTTACCCATTAATAGTAGATATTACTGCAAAAATCTTTGAGGCAGAGATTTGTTCCTTAATGTTAATAGAAGAGGGGGTAATAAAGATTAAGGCAGCTGTTGGGTTGCCTGAAAGGGTTATAAAGAAAACCTGCCTAAGGCCAGGGGAAGGGATAGTTGGACATGTAGTGAAATATGGAAAACCGATCTTTGTAAAGGATATAGCTAAAAATCAAAGATTCAAAAGGATATTTAGATCAAATAGATATTATAATGGATCACTTATCATCTCACCAATAATACTTAAGGATAAGGTCATTGGGACTGTCAATGTTACTAACAAAACCTCAAGAGATCCTTTTACGGAAGATGATTTACACCTCCTTAATATATTCTCAGGTCATGTAGCCTTTGCCTTAGAGAATGCAAGACTTCATAAATTAGAAAAAGAGGAGGTCCGAGCATTAAAAACAGAAAGACTAAGAATCAAAGAAAGAGAGATACAGACTCATACTCAAAGGGTAGAAACCTTAAGGATGGAGGCCCAAAGGTTAAAAGAGCATACTAAGAGATTGATAGCCGATACTGAAAAGGAAGAGACAAAACCAGAAAAGGTAAAGGATATAAAGATTAGGGTTGAAGAATTGACCCATTATGAAAAGGAATTAGAAGAAAGGGCATACAAATTGCGAGAGGAGGCAGAAGAATTAGAAAGAAAGGCAAGAGAGTTAGAACGAAGGATCCAACAAATGGAAAGAGATTCAGAAGAGGCAAGGGAATTGGAACTCCGGATAAATGCCTTACGGACTCAAGAGGAAGAGGCAAGGCAGAAAGCAGAGGAGGCTGAACGTCAGGCAGCTGAGTTGAGAGAAAGGGTAGAAGAGGCAGAGATTATAATAGCTAAGGCAGAAGAGATAAATGGATTGATTTCTCAGGCAAAGGAATTACAGATCTTATATGGAATCTCATCGAGGATTACTCCATTAAATGAACCAAGAGAGATCCTTAGATGCAGCTTAGAGAGATTACTTCCCCATTTTAGATATCATATTGGTTTATACTTGGTTGATGAGGAGGAAGAATTAATAGGGGAAATAGTTCATAGACATGATTGTCCAATATCTACTGAATCGATTGAAGAGGCCAAAAAAGGCATAATCGATTCCTGGAAGATGTTAAAAAAGGTGAAAGATGTAAAGGTCTCATTTCTATCAGGAGATGAAGAACTTGTTTCTCCTACAGGGAAAGGTTTTGAAAAAATCAAATCCTTTTTCACCACCCCATTGACAGATAATAAAGGTGAAATTACCGCCTTAATATCGATCAATTCATTTGACAAGAAGGCATTCTCAGAATCAGATAAAAGACTATTATCTCTGGTATGTAGTCATGTCTCAATAGCTATTACAAAGGCACGGCTTTTCAAAAGAACTAAAGAATTGGCAGAAAAGGATGAACTAACCGGGGTTTATAATTATAGATATTTTGATCGCACCTTTCAAGAGGTGTTTAAAAAGGCAACGGATGAAAAGCTGCCTTTGTCACTTATAATGCTTGACTTTGATTATCTGAAGAAATTTAATGATAAGTACGGCCATGAAGAGGGAAATAGGCTTATCAGGACTATAGCCGATTTAATAAAGAAATCAGTGAGAGAGGAAGATCTTGTTGCTCGGTTCGGTGGAGATGAGTTTGGGATTATCTTAAAGAATACAGAACGAGCTACAGCCATCAATATGGCTGAAGAGATAAGAAACAATATATGGAGATATAGGTATGAAATTGAAGGAAAGGTACATAAATTATCCGCAAGTTTAGGGATAGCAAGTCTTCCAGAGGTTAAGGTAGAGGACGTAAAAAGATTCTTCTCCCGCGCTGATGAGGCATTGTATCAAGCTAAAAAAAGGGGTAGAAATCAGGTCTATGTTTATGGAACTTAGGAAAAGAGATGGAACTTTGTGAATATACCTGTTGGCAATTACATGATATGCTTAAAAGGAAAGAGGTCTCATCTCGGGAGATTACTGAATCAGTGATTAAGCGGATAGAGGAGGTGGATGAGAGGACAAATTGTTATATAACAAAGACCTTTGATGTAGCCTTACAAAAGTCACACCAAGTGGACGATAAAATAAGACGAGGAGAAGAGATTCACCCTTTATCTGGAATCCCAATAGCCATAAAAGATAATATATGTACAGAGGGAGTAAGGACAACCTGTGGATCCCGAATACTTTTGAATTTTATACCTCCATACGATGCTACAGTTGTTAAAAGGCTTAAGGAAAAGGGGGCAGTATTTATAGGAAAGACCAATATGGATGAATTTGCCATGGGTTCATCCACTGAAACCTCTTATTTTGGAATAACTCGAAACCCTTGGAATTTAGAGACTGTTCCTGGAGGTTCAAGTGGCGGTTCAGCGGCTGCTGTAGCAGCAGACCAGACTATTTTGGCCTTAGGTTCAGATACTGGTGGTTCGATTCGACAGCCTGCTTCTATGTGTGGGGTAATAGGGTTGAAACCAACCTATGGAAGAATCTCTCGTTTTGGCTTAATTGCTTATGCATCATCTTTAGATCAGATTGGACCAATTACAAAGGA
This sequence comes from bacterium, assembly GCA_030017475.1. Lineage (GTDB taxonomy): Bacteria > UBA9089 > JASEIO01 > JASEIO01 > JASEIO01 > JASEIO01. The sequence goes on from JASEIO010000008.1 coordinate 22,483, forward strand.
TGTAAGAGATTGTACCCTACTCTTGAATGCCATTTCAGGTTACGATGAACAAGATTCAACCTCTGTTAACAGAGAAGTGCCAGATTATACAAAGTCATTGGTAGAGGATTTGAAAGGGATAAAGATTGGTATTCCGACAGAATATTTTGGAAAAGGTTTAGACAAAGAGGTAGAAGAAGGCGTATTAGATGGAGTGAAGTTACTTTGTAGTTTGGGTGCCGAGGCCGAAGAGACACATCTACCTCATACGGACTATGCTATAGCCTCCTATTACTTGATTGCCACATCCGAAGCATCATCAAATTTAGCCAGATACGATGGAGTAGGGTATGGATATAGAGGGGCGGAAGAAGATCTAATTGATATGTATAAGCACACCCGCTCCTCAGGATTTGGTGCGGAGGTAAAAAGAAGGATTATGCTTGGCACCTATTCTCTGTCCTCTGGATATTATGATGCATATTATTTAAAGGCATTAAAGGTTAGAACCTTGATAAAGCAGGATTTTGAAGAGGCATTTAAAAAATTTGATTGTTTAATCACCCCTACCTCTCCCACACCTGCTTTCTATATAGGGGAAAAGATAGATGATCCTTTAACTATGTATTTACAAGATATATATACAATCTCTACAAATTTAGCAGGTATCCCAGGTATATCAATCCCTTGTGGATTTTCTCATGACGGCCTGCCTATTGGCTTACAGATTTTAGGACCTATATTTGGAGAGGAAAAATTATTACAAATAGCTTATACCTTTGAACAGAATACAGATTATCATCAACAAAAACCAAAGATCTAATTAAGATGAACGTTGATTGACAAGATATTTACTGGTGTTAATTATGGATTATGAACCAGTTATTGGTTTGGAGGTACATGTCCAATTAGCTACAAAGACAAAATTATTTTGTGGTTGCCGGACTACATTTGGTGCTCCCCCAAACTCTCAAACCTGTCCTGTTTGCTTAGGATTTCCGGGTGTTCTTCCTGTACTAAACAAAGAGGTTGTGGAACTTGCAATCCTTTCTGCAATTGCCTTAAATTGTACTATAAATCCATACAGTAGGTTTTCTCGCAAAAACTATTTTTATCCTGATTTGCCAAAGGCTTATCAAATCTCTCAATATGATTTACCATTAGCCAAAGATGGATGGGTAGAGATTTCATCCGGTGGTAAGATTCGTAAGATTGGTATAATTAGGGTGCATTTAGAAGAGGATGCCGGGAAGCTAATCCACGAAGATAGTGGTAGTTTGGTTGATTATAATCGATGTGGAATACCATTGATTGAGATTGTTTCAAGCCCTATGTTACGCAGCTCTCAAGAGGCATATGAATATCTAAATGCACTAAAAGATATCCTTCGATATCTAAGGGTTTCAGATTGCAATATGGAAGAAGGCTCTCTTCGGTGCGATGCCAATGTCTCTGTAAGGGAAAAGGATGCTGAAGGATTTGGGACAAAGACAGAGGTTAAAAATATGAATTCCTTTAAGGCAGTAAAACAGGCCTTAGATTATGAAATTTCAAGACAGATTGATCTATTGGAAAAAGGGAGGCGTGTTCTCCAAGAGACCAGACTTTGGGATGAGCGTGAATCGAGGACCCATGGAATGCGAACAAAGGAAGAGGCACATGATTATCGTTATTTTCCAGAACCAGATTTAGTTCCATTATCGATTAATCCAGAATGGGTAAATAAGATATCGAAAAGATTACCAGAATTACCAAAAGATAGGATGAATCGGTTTCTTAAGGAATATGGATTACCCGAATATGATGCATTGGTCTTAACCTCTTCCCGTGATTTAGCTGACTATTATGAGGAATGTGTAAGATTATACAATCAACCAAAGGTAATCAGTAATTGGATAATGACAGAATTATTAGCTTTATTAAAAGAAGATGGGATCGAGATAACCCAGGTAAAGATAAAACCCGAGCATTTGATTTCAATGTTAGGTCTGATTGATAAAGGGGTAATCTCAGGTAAGATTGCAAAGGATATAATTGTTCATATGTTCCGCACAGGAAAAGACCCTTCCTTGATTGTTGAAGAAAAGGGATTGGTTCAAATAACGGATGAGGATGAGGTTAGTAAGGTCATAGATGAGGTTATCCTTGAAAATAAAAAGGCAGTCTTAGAATATAAATCAGGAAAGACAAAGGTAATGGGCTTTTTAGTTGGGCAGGTGATGAAAAAAACAGAGGGAAAGGCAAACCCACAAATAGTTAATAAATTACTACGGGAGAAGATATAAAGAAGGTAGCTAAGATGTTACTTGAGGTTAATAATGCAGCATACGGATTTTGTCCATCTACATGTTCATACTGAGTACTCATTACTTGATGGTGGGATAAAGTTACATGATCTTATTGAGAAGGCTGTTATGTATAAAATGCCTGCCTTGGCTATAACGGATCATGGAAATATGTTTGGGGTAATTGAGTTCTATAAGGGGTGCGTAAAGAAAGGGATCAAACCAATCATTGGTTGCGAAGTCTATGTAGCACCTACTTCTCGATTTGAAAAGAAAACCCATGGAATTCAAGATGCATCCTTCCATTTAATCCTTTTGGTCAAAGATAAAACCGGATATAGGAATTTGATGAAATTGGTATCTATTGGTAATATAGAAGGCTTTTATTATAAACCCAGGATAGATAAAGAGATCTTGTCAACCTACAGCAGTGGTTTGATTGCCTTATCTTCGTGTTTAAAAGGGGAAATACCCCATCTTATCTTAAAAGGAGAGCTTGAGCAAGCGAAGAATGTGGCTTTAGAATATAGAGATATGTTTGGGGAGGGTTGTTTTTATTTAGAACTTCACAACCATGGATTAGATGATCAAATGGTTGTAAATCAGGAGCTAATTAAGATGTCAAAGGATCTTTCCATTCCTTTAGTTGCTACAAATGACGTCCATTACATAAATAAGGATGATGCCCAATCTCATGATGTCTTACTATGTATCCAAACCGGAAAAACATTAGAGGATAAAGAAAGGATAAGGTTTTCAACAGATGAATTCTATTTTAAAACCCCAAATGAGATGAAGGAGCTGTTTGAATCGGATGAGGCCATCTCAAATACAGTAGAGATAGCCAAACACTGCAATCTAGAATTGGATGTAGGTAAAGTCTTCCTTCCTCATTATGAACCACCCAAGGGATATACCTTAGATAGTTACCTAAGGGAACTTTGCTACTGTGGGTTAAAAGAAAGGTTTGAAGATATACGGGACGAGATAAAGGAAAGGGTAGAGAAAGAGTTGCATATTATATCTTCGATGGGATATTCAGGATATTTCCTAATCATCTGGGATTTAATAAATTACGCCAAATCACGGGGCATTTCAGTTGGTCCTGGACGCGGTTCTGCGGCCGGATCCTTGGTCTCTTATGCCTTAGGTATTACAGATATCGATCCTATAAAGTACAATCTGTTTTTTGAACGCTTTCTCAATCCAGAAAGGGTATCAATGCCCGATATTGATATTGACTTTTCTGATGATAGAAGGGATGAGGTTATTGACTATGTCATTCAAAAATATGGGAAAGATAGAGTAGCACGTCTTATCACCTTTGGAAGTATGATGGCAAAAGGGGTTATAAGAGATGTTGGAAGGGTTATAGGACTGAGCTATTCGGAAGTAGATCAGATTGCTAAGCTCATACCAAATGAATCAAATATTAGCTTAAGAGAGGCTATATCCCGTGTTTCGGAATTAAAGAGTTTAATGGAAGACAAAAAGGTAAAGTTCTTAATGGAGATTTCCCTTCGATTAGAGGGCTTAATTAGACATGCCTCTACCCATGCTGCAGGTATAGTCATCTCTAAGGATGAACTAACCAATTTTACCCCTTTATACAAGGATCAGAAACAAGGAACTATATCTACTCAATATGCCATGGATTCCATTGCAGATATTGGTTTATTAAAAATGGATCTCTTGGGATTAAAGACCTTAACTGTAATTGAAGATACAATAGAGATGATCCAAAGAACCCATAAAATAAAGATTGATATAAGTAACATCCCTTTAAATGATAAAAAGACCTTTAACATGCTATCAAATGGAGAGGCAATTGGCTTATTCCAATTAGAATCGAGTGGGATGAGGGATCTATTGAGAAAATTAAAACCAAGGGAATTCTCCGATCTTATTGCCCTTCTTGCCCTGCATAGACCTGGTCCATTAAATTCTGGAATGGTTGATGAGTTTATTAGAGGTAAGTTGAAAAGGGGTGATATAAAATATCCCCATCCTGCGTTAGAAGATATATTAAAAGAGACCTATGGAGTTATTGTCTATCAGGAACAGGTTATGCAAATCGCACGGGACCTAGCTGGATTTACATTAGGCCAGGCTGATGAACTCAGGCGTGCTATGTCAAAGAAGATTCCAGAGAAAATGGAGCGGATGCGGGAGGAATTTATTAAAGGTGCGATAGCAAAGGGGGTAAAAGAGAAGGTTTCGGATAGCATCTATGAATTAATGGCCAAATTTGCTGAATATGGTTTTAATAAAGCCCATTCCACCTGTTATGCCTTAATCTCTTATAGGACTGCCTATTTAAAGGCACACTATCCCACCTGCTTTATGGCTGCATTACTAACTTCAGGGATAAATGATATAGACAAAATAAGGCTCTATGTCCAGGAATGTAAAAGAATGGGTATACAGGTTTTACCACCAGACATAAATGAATCAGAGGCAGATTTTATAGTAACCGGAGCGAATACTATACGTTTTGGATTAGCTGCGGTAAAGAATGTAGGATTGCAAGCTATTAACTCTATAGTTACGGCCAGAAAAAGGTTAGGAAGATTTTCGTCTCTTTATGAATTCTGTGAATGGGTAGATCTACGGTTGGTAAATAAAAGGGTAATTGAAAGTCTAATCAAATGTGGTGCCTTTGATTCGACCTCGAAGAAGAGATCTTGTCTCATGGAGAGTGTAGACCATGCACTGGATGTTGCTCAAACAGTTCAAAGAGATAGAGTTAGAGGTCAGACTTCATTCTTTGATGTCTTTGAAAAGGATAAGGGGTTTAGGTCGGTCTATGAAAAGGAGATTGATATCCCTGAATGGGAGGAGTTTAAATTGTTATCATTTGAAAAAGAGATGCTTGGATTATATATAACTGATCATCCCTTAGCTAAATATGAGCATAAACTTAAAGGCTATATTACTCATACTACCAGGCAATTAAAAGAATTAAAGGATGGTGAACATGTAGTTGTTGGAGGAATCATCAATTCGATTAAAAGGATAACTACAAGATCTGAAAAAAGGATGGCTTTTATAAACCTAGAAGATTTAGATGGAACCATAGAGGTAGTTGTATTTCCTGGGGTATTTGAAAAGATAGGAGATATACTCCTTCTTGATAAAATGGTAATAATAAAGGGATGGGTAAATTTAGAAGAGGATATAGCCAAACTAAATGCCGAAGATGTGATTCCATTATCCCAGGCTAAAAAGATATTAGGAAATATAGGTCATATAAGACTTAACACAGTTGGTTTACAAGAAAATACATTGATTAGATTGCATGATGTGCTAACCAAATATGTAGGCCGATCAACCATTTATTTACACGTTCCTTCATCTAAGTATGGAGAAGTTACCATTGTCCCTGATCTAAATGTTTCGCTCTCTCAAAGATTGATAAATGAAGTTGAAGAGGTTATTGGCAAAGATTCGATTTGGTTTGACACTACCTAAGGTTTAAGGGATAGAGTTCACGTATCATTTGGGAGAAAAGTCGAACAAGACGGGGTTCAAAAAGTGTTCCTCCTTGTTTGACCATTAAACTCAAAACCTCTTCTATATTTTCTGCACCTCTATATGATCTCTTACTGGTCAACGCATCATATGTATCTGATATTTGAACCATAAGGGCTGCTAAATTTAATTTTCTTCTCCTTACCTTGGGATATCCAGAAAGATCATACCCGATGTGATGTTCAAATGCAACAATACGGCAAAGTTCAGGAACTCCATGGGTTCTAAAAAGTAGCCTTGCCCCATCTATTGGATGACGTTCTACCACCTCTCTTTCCTCCTTTGTCAAATCCTCCTTCTTTTTGATGATCTCCTTCGGTATCAAAATCCTTCCTAAGTCATGGAATAAGGCTGAAATCCCAAGGTCATTCAATTCATCCTCTGAAAGCCCAAGGCGTTCTCCTTGTGCAATCGTTAGAATTGAAACATTTACTGAGTGTACAAAGGAATATACATCATGCATCCTTAGGTGGATCAATTTCATTAAAGAGGATCTAACCCACATCATCGACTCAATGATCTGTTCTACTATCTCTTTTGCCTCATGAGTTTCTATTTCCTCCTCTCCTTTTTCTATATCTTTTCCAACCCTTTTCATTAAATCAAGGGCAAAACGGTAGACCTGTTTTGGTGTTATCTTCTTTTTAGTCAAGGGAGCAGAGGATGTATCAATCTTACCTACAACTACATGTGTTACCGAAGTTTTAGCTAACTCTTTCGAAATCCCACCCTTTTCTTTGAGTGTATGTTCATCCTGAGATATAACCTTTATAAAGTCTTTTAATTCCCTTCTATCTATCCCTTTAATAAATGTTATTCGCTCCACTTTTCTTTTTTCAAGAAAGAATATGAAGGAATAAAAGAAGGATGAGAGGTCATGGAATGGCATATCTTCAAACACCAATTCATCCTCTATAATAGCGAATGATAATTCGTTACGTTCTTTCAGTAGATCCTGCAAATGTTCATCTAATTTATCTATTGAGTCTTCAAATATTGGATGATTTTCTGGATAAAGGGAAAGGGCTTTTATGCTTGAGGAGAGATATTTGACCAAATCACGAAGTCTTTCCTTCAATTTCTACCTCCAGATCCCTCAAGGCAACCTTTGCGCATTCCTTTATTTCCTCTTTAATCCATCTTTTCTTCAATAATCTCTTAAGAAATGGAACTGCCCGCTCTACTTTAAGTCTACCCAATGCCTTTATTGCCTCTTTTATCTCTTCTGTATTTCTTCCAAATATATCCCTTTTTCTTGCAATCCGCAAAAGATGCGGAATGCCTTCTTCTCCTCTTTGGGAAAGTGCTATAATACTACTTTGTCTAACCTCTATATCTTTATCTTTAAGGAGCTTTAAAAGTAACTGGAATGAATCTTTGTCCTTTAACCTACCAAGGACTCGAGCCAATTCTCTTCTCACTCTAAAATCTTCATGATGGAGAAGTGGTGGTAAATCCGGCATGATGCTTTCGTCTCCAACACTTGCGAGAATTGTTAACATGTTTCTCGTAACATACCAAGGTGAATCCTTAAGCCTCTCTCTTAGTTTAGGAATCGTAGATTCTCCAATTTGAGCTAAGGTATTAATAAGAAATCTCCTAACTTCTCTTTCTCTTTCTTCAGCTAATAGATCTATTAAAGTAGAAACCCCGTCTTCTCCTAAAAGAGAAAGAATCTTCCCTACCTTTTCCCTTTTTTCTTTGTCTGAGATCTTAAACTGTAGGATTAGAGATCGAAATAGGTCCTTTTCCCTTTCCTTTGTTAAATACTCCGTAGCTCTAAATATTTCAAGCGCTTTAATTACTAAATCAAATTCCGATGAGGTCACAAAATCCTTTAAAACCTCAGCTATCTCTTTTCCAACCTTTACATCTTTTGTGAAGGAGAATAAATCAAGTAAAACCCAAATATAATCATACTGTAGATCTTTCCCTTTTAAATCTTCCGAAACCTCCTTTTTTAATTCCCTTTCTTCAACCTCAGATACCCCTTCTGCGAGAAGGCCTAATTCCTTCTCCCTTTCCTTAGATAAGACCTCAACATCTTCTCTTTCAGTAAGACGTTTCTTAATCTCTTTCCAACGAATGACAGAAGAGGATGAATATGCCTTGGTTATCCTTTCATGAAGAAGCGAAATGATACGCCTCCTTCTTTTTTCATCTGGAAGAAGAACCCGGAATACCTCCTCTATCCCTTCCTCTTCAAAGGAAGAGATTAGGATGGATGTTATCTCCTCATCTGAAAACCTCTGTAAGATCTCCTTTACCTTACCTCCCTTTTCCGCTACCTCTTTCATCAATCTAAATCTTTTTCCCGAAGGTAAGTGGTATATAAAGGAGGAGAGCTTCTCATGAGGAACGAAATTCTCTATTCTTTCAAGAAAGGTGAGACACGAGGGAACATCTATCCTACCTATAACCTCCCCTGCCTTTTTCGGGTTATTAAAAAGCTCTCTTAATACCTCAAACTCGTCTATGGAGAGTATATCCTTTTCCCCTGTAATGAAAGCCATTATCTCGATCAGTGCATCTGGTACAACTGGTAATTCAAAGATCTTTGCATAGTCTATTTTAAGAACCTTTATTTTAGAAATCCCTTCTTCATCCAAGACCTTATCTATTCCCTTTTTTCTTAACTCATGGGGTTGCAGAATGATTATTTTTAGAAACCTTTTTATATCCTCCTCCTTTACTCCACGCTCGAAGGTAATAGCTTGAACTCCCCTTTTTCTTAACCTTTCAGCAAATTCCCTTGCTCCACCCTCCTGAAATTTTTTATCTTTAAACGTAAGCGTATTCCTTGAAATCTTTAGATTTAAATCCTCTTCTAACTTCATAAAATCTTTCATTAATCTATTTATAGAGTTTGTCACTATTGGATGAAAATCCGGATACATCTCAATTGCCCCTATCGAAAGATTTAAGCCATTGATTATTTTTATAATGTAAGAACTCTCCATACTTATACTTATAATTATACTTGGAATCTATAGAAATAACAAGAAAAAAATTTCTTGCATAATCTTTAATTTTAACTTATAATAGAAACACAAGATGGACACCGCTTGTGAATAAAGAACTGTAGTTTTCTTGGTAGAAGGAAAGGTGGGAGAGAGATGCTCGATTTAAGGTTTATTCGAGAAAATTTCCAGTATGTCAAAGAGGCATTGAGTAAGAGGGGAGGGATTAATAACTTATCGGAGGTAATCTCTCTTGATAGAAAAAGGAGGGAGATATTACAGGAGGTAGAAAAACTTAAGGCCAAAAGGAATATAGTCAATAAAGAGATAGGGGATAAAAGAAGAAAAGGGATCATCGCAGAAGATCTTATCTTACAAATGAGAGGGGTTTCACAAAGGATTAAGAATCTTGAGGATGATTTAAGTAAGATTGAAATCGAACTGAATGATGCCTTGCTTTTAGTTCCAAATATACCCCATCCTACTGTCCCTGTAGGACAAACGGATGCCGAAAATCAAGAGGTTAGAACATGGGGTAATCCCCCAAAGTTTTCATTTACTCCCCGCTCTCACTTTGAAATTGGAGAAAGATTAGGAATCCTTGACTTTGAGAGTGCAGCAAAGATTACTGGTGCAAGATTTACCATTTATAAAGGATTAGGTGCAAGATTAGAACGCGCCTTAATCAATTTTATGTTAGATCTTCATACTAAAGAACATGGCTATTTAGAGGTACTTCCACCATTCATGGTCAACTCCCGCGCAATGATAGGTACTGGTCAATTGCCAAAATTTGAGGAAGACCTATTCAAATGTAAAGATACAGATTTTTATCTTATTCCCACAGCTGAGGTACCAATTACTAATATTCATAGAGATGAGATTCTAAATGGCGAGCGCTTACCAATCTATTATACTGCTTATACACCTTGTTTTCGAGCAGAGGCTGGTTCTTACGGAAAGGATACTAAGGGATTAATTCGTCAACATCAATTCAATAAAGTAGAGCTTGTGAAATTCGTAAAGCCTGAAGATTCTTATTCAGAATTAGAAGGTTTGCTACAAGATGCAGAGACGGTTTTAAAAAGGTTAGGTTTACCATATCGGGTTGTCAATCTATGTACTGGGGATTTAGGATTTTCTGCTTCTAAGACTTATGACATTGAGGTCTGGGTGCCATCTCAAGGGGTATATAGAGAGATATCATCATGCTCAAATTTTGAAGATTTTCAGGCAAGAAGGGCAGGTATAAGATTTAGAAGAGAAAAAGGTGCAAAGCCTGAATATGTCCATACCTTAAATGGATCAGGATTGGCTATTGGAAGGACTGTAGTAGCAATATTAGAAAATTATCAAACATCTGATGGATCTGTTTTAATTCCAGAGGCATTAAGGGATTATATGGATGAAGTGGATATAATAAAAGGAGAAGGATAGAGTAGTTAAGATGAATCGAAGGGTTTTGGTTATAGGTCTCCTGAAGAGATAGTTTTTGAAAGACAGGATGATTGCCAAATCTTAGGGAATTTATTAAAAGTATTAAAGTATTTCCCTCTTTTTGCCGATAAAGATAATAGCAAGGAGACATGATTAATGGTAATAAGTCCATATGATAAGTATAAGAAGGCAAAGATTGAAACAGCCTCGCAAGGTAAACTTATTTTAATGTTATATGATGGAGCAATAAGATTTTTAAACCACGCTAAAGTTAGTTTAGAAGATAAAAGATATGATGTGGTTAATAATAATCTAATCAAAGCTCAGGAGATTTTGACTGAGCTTATGTTATCTTTAAACATGAGTGTGGGGGATATAGCTAAAAATCTATATAGTCTTTATGATTTTATGTATAGAAAGCTTATTGAAGCAAATGTCAAAAAGGATTCAGGGCTTATTACAGAGATTCGAGATATGCTACAGGAATTAAAAGGGGCCTGGGAAGAGGGGATAAAAAAGTTGGGGGAAAAGGTATTAAAGACTTAGGGAATGGGAAATAGGGTAAATGATCTTGTTTTTAAACTTATTGGTTCTATTAAAAGACAAAGAGGAGTGCTTTCTGAAATTCTGGATATAGTAAAAGAGGAAAATGAGGCAATCATAAATTCTGATTTAGAAAGATTGAATAGCTCTATTGAAAGACAAGAGGATAAAAAGGATGAGCTGAAGGCTCTTGTAGATGAAATCCTTCCCGTAGAAAAAGAATTGGCTAAATATTTCAAATTAGAAACCTTTTCTCCTGAAAAGATAGTTAACCTGATAGACGCACCTTTAAAAGATGATTTAAGTGCGCAACTTGATAAATTAAATCAAATTCTTTCGCATGTAATGAGATTAGAAGAGGAAAATGAGCAAATGTTAGAAGAGAAGATGGTAAAGGTTAAAGAGGAATTAATTTCTATTAAAAAAGAAAGGATGTTGAGAAATACATATTCAAAAAAGGTGGGAAAGTCAGCTATATATATAGATAAAAATCTATAAAACAGCTTAAATAGTTGAGGCTGTTTTAACACATCTAAAGATTTTAGAAAGGAGTGGTAAACGGACATGGAGATTGGAACTGATTATAATTTCAACAATTTAAGGAATCAGAACTTAGAAAAGGATAAAAGAACTTATAAGGCAAACTCAGACAATCCTAAAAAGGATTCATCAATTGAAGGAAAAGATGCTGTTTCAATTGCCGAAGAAACCATTAAAGCAATGAATGTAAAGATAGAAGATGTAGGGGAGGCTGTAAATTTAATAAAACAGGTTCAAGGAGAACTCTTAAAACAACCAGGTGTAGGAATACTTGCTCACCAAAATTTAGCCTCTGAAAGAGTTATGAAGTTAATAGGATAATCATAAGTCGAGATGTAATGAAGAATGAGATTATAAATACTTTATCAATATAGTAGCTAATACAAAATAGATAAGGAGTCCAGTAATATCTGTAGTAGCAGTGACAAGTGGTCCAGATGCTGCAGCAGGATCAATATGTAGCTTTTTAAAGAGAATTGGAGAGATGGTACCCACAAAGGCAGCTGCGGTTAAGGCCAAAAATATAGACAACCCTACTATTATTCCTAATAGATGAGTTTCTACTACACAGGTTTCGGTTCGTAAAAATGGGGTTATTAAACCAATCCCCACTCCACATATCCCTCCCATAATCAATCCTATACCTATCTCTTTAAACAATATCCCTTTAATCCTATCTATATCTATATGGCCTATGGCTATTCCACGAACTATTATGGTAGATGATTGAATGCCTACATTTCCTGCCATTCCCATAATTAAAGGTATGAAGAAGGTTAGGGTAATTATCTCGGATAAGGTAACATTAAATAATCTAATTACAAAACCAGCAATTATCCCTCCAATAAGAAAGGTAAATAACCACGGTAGTCTGATAAAGGCTACCTTAAATACTGGTGCCTTGAGGAGCTCTTCTTCAGGGGAAGTACCAGTCATTTTGTAGATATCTTCTGTAGCCTCCTTTTCAATAACATCTATTATATCATCAACTGTAACTATCCCTACTAACCTATTATCATCTTCTACTACTGGGATAGCTAAAAGATTATATTTTGCTACTATAGCCGCTACCTCCTCTTGATCTGTATCCACCGAAACCTTAACTACATCCCGAGTCATTATTTGAGAAATGGGGATGTTTGGACGAGCCATAATAAAGGTTCTGATAGAAACTACTCCGGTTAAACGATCTTCTTTATCTACCACATAGATATAAGAAATCGTCTCTGCCTCTACTGCCTCTCTTAGATAAGTTGTCGTTTCTTCTACAGTGGTCTCTTCACGTAATGCCACATAATCTGTGGTCATTATCCCACCAGCTGTATCTTCTTTATACTTCAGTAGTTTCTTAACATCAGCTACCTCCTCTTTCTTCATTAACCGAAAAAGTCTATCTATCGTTTTTGGTTCCAATTCAGAGAATAGATCTGCCCTTTCATCTGAAGCCATTTCATCCAATACCTCTACTGTCTTTTTCTTGCTTAAAACCTCTAATAATTCCTGTTGTAAAGATGTATCCAATTGTTCAAACACTGAAATCGCTTTTTCATCCTGAAGAGCTCGAAAAACAGCTACCTTTTCATCAAGTTTCAGCTCCTCAAAAATTTCGGCAATATCTGCAGGATGAAATTCTTGTAAGAGGCGTTGTAATCTATCTTCTGCACCAATTTCTAAGAATTCTCTAATCTCAGGAATGAACAAGGCCAAATTCTTCACCTCTTCTCCTCCCGCACCTTGTCTAAGTATAGATTTGAAAAACTAAGATAGTAATTAGCATACCGAGAAGGGACCCATTTGTGATCTCCCATATTGTGTGAATTCCCATCCTTATTCTACTTTCACTTACCATAATTGCCATAATAAACACTAAAATAGTTATTAAAAGATGTTCGGTCACAAATGCCACGGAAGTGAAGATTGAAAAAGAAATAGCCGCATGTGCCGATGGCATCCCCCCCTCATAAATGTCCCTTTTTTAGAAAAGGCTTTACAGATTATAACACATACTATAACCAAAATAAGGGAAATGAATGTGAGATGAGTGGGGGTTTCCTTAATTTTAGTAATTACTGGAGTTATGGAACGCTCGGCTAAACGAGGGTATAAGGTTAAATAGCCTACTATAATCGCATTGAAAGAGGCAACTAAAACTGCTCCAGCAGATATATCCTTTGCCATTCTTGCTAAATGATTATATGTAGAAGAGATAATATTTAAACCTGTTTCAATGGCGGTATTAACCATTTCACATATTAAGACCAAGCTTATGGCAAATGATATAGCTATCAATTCTACCTTAGTTAGATCTAAGAATAGACTCAATAGAAAAACTATGGCGCCAGCAATAAAATGTATTTGCATATTTCTTTGGGTTTTTAAAACATAGATAACTCCTTGAATAGCATAATTGAAACTTCTTATTAAGCTAAACCTTTTCATCCCAGCCTTTTAAAAGAACATTTAGCAAGTAGTTCCTTCTCTCTTTTCCGCATTTTACGAGCACCTTCATCTTCTTCTTTGTGGTCATAACCTAAGAGATGTAACACCCCATGTATAAGCAATAAACTCAATTCCTCTCGGAAACTATGTTTATATTCCCTTGCTTGTTTAGCACAAGTCTCTGTGGAAACAATTATCTCTCCTAATAAAGGATGCGGAGTACAGACTGATAGGACTTGCGAACTATAATCAAAAGCCAACACATCTGTTTCCTCATTTACCCCACGAAACTTGCGGTTTAGGTCTTTGATAAATTTGTCATCTGATAAAACAACACTCACTTCTCCATCATCCACACCTTCTTCTCTCAATACTTCACTTACTACAAACCTTACATCACGTAACCTAACCCTTTTTTTCTGATAATTAGCAATTAAAACCTCAGCCACCTTTTTCCTCTCGTGGATGTAAACCCAATGGTAAATGGTAAACCCTGTATCCTATACCCTATCTTCTGCCTTCTGTCCTCTGGCTTCAAACTCTTCATATGCCTTAACAATATGTTGAACAAGTGAATGCCTTACCACATCCGTTTGCTCGAAGTATATAAATGAAATCCTTGGAATATTTCCCAAGATATGTTGAATCTGAATCAATCCCGAAGTAGTTCCTTCTTTTAGATCTATTTGGGTTATATCTCCGGTAATTACAGTTTTGGAATCAAATCCAAGACGTGTTAAAAACATCTTCATTTGCTCAGGGGTAGTATTTTGTGCTTCATCTAAGATTATAAATGAATCATTTAGTGTTCTTCCCCTCATAAAGGCTAAAGGAGCAATTTCTATAATATTGTCCGCAATTAAACGCTGAAACTTTTCTACTCCAATCATATCATAAAGGACATCATATAAAGGGAGGAGGTAAGGGTAAACCTTTTCTGTTATTCCCCCTGGTAAAAATCCCAACCTTTCTCCTGCTTCTACTGCTGGCCTGGTTAAAATGATCCTGGCGGTTTCCCCCTTATTTAAAGCAGAGATTGCGCAAGCCATAGCTAAATATGTCTTTCCTGTTCCTGCAGGACCAATCCCTATCACAATATCTGATTCTTTTATTGCCTGAACATATCTCCTTTGACCAGAAGTTTTTGGTCTAATTAACCTTCCACGTTCAGATACACAAATTGAGGTAGAAAAGGTTTCAACTAAATTTAGCGCCTTCTTCTGCTTAATTAATCTTAGTCCATACTTTACTTCAGAGGTGGAGATGTTATATCCATCTCTTAAAATAGTTAGTAATTCAGTAAATAATTTGTGGATTGATTTGACCGTTTCTTCATCTCCTATAATCAATATTTCGTTTCCTCGAACAATTATTTTTGCAGCAAATTCCTTTCTAATCAATCTTAAATGTTCATCATTTTCCCCTAACAGGTTGATTATTTCATGTGAATCTTCTAAAACGATCTTCTGTTCCATAGTCTACTGAATGAAAAACCACGGAGAGCACAGAAAAAGACATTCCATGTATTCCGTGGTAAGATTTAAGGAAAAAGTATCTCCTTTTTGGCAAACTTAATCTCTAACCTCTTCCTTTTTCCTTTCCCCTTTCTTTTCAAAGGTTAACTTCTCATCTTTAACATTAACCAAGATTGTCCCTTTTTTAAATCTTCCTTGTAACATCTCCTCTGACAAAGGGTCCTCAATATAATTCTGAATAGCTCGCTTTAAGGGACGGGCCCCATATGAGGGATCGAATCCTTTTTCGATTAAGAACCTTTTAGCTCCATCTTCTAGTTCTATCTTGATATTTTGATCCGCTAATCTCTCATTTAATCTTTTTATCATCAATTCAACAATATGCAGCATATCTTCTTCAGATAAGGAATGGAACACAATCACTTCATCAATCCTATTTAGAAATTCTGGGGTAAATACCTTTTTTGTCTCTGCTAATACCTTTTCTTTCATCTTTTCATATGAATGTTTGGCATCCTGAGTTCTAAATCCTAAACTTGTTCCTTGAAATATCTCCCTTGCCCCAATATTTGAAGTCATAATTACAACTGAATTCCTAAAATTTACTGTATGCCCTAAATTATCCGTCAGTCTTCCATCGTCGAATACCTGTAGAAGAATATTAAAAACATCCGGATGAGCCTTTTCAATCTCATCCAGCAAAATCACTGAGTATGGTTTTCTCCTTACCTTTTCAGTTAACTCACCCCCCTCTTCATAACCAACATACCCAGGTGGAGCACCAATTAAACGGGATACAGCAAACTTTTCCATAAATTCTGACATATCAAATCTTATCAACGCATCTTCGTCATCGAACAAAAATTCAGCTAAGGCACGAGCAAGTTCTGTTTTTCCTACCCCTGTTGGACCCAGAAATATAAAGGAACCAGTAGGTCTATTTGGATCCTTCAATCCAGTCCTTGAACGTCTGAGAGCTCGAGATACAGCCGAGATTGCCTCATCCTGGCTAACTATCCTTTTGTGTAATTCCTCTTCCATTCGGAGTAACTTCGTGGTTTCTTTTTCTACCAATTTAAATACTGGAACTCCAGTCCATTTTGAAAGTACAACAGCGATATCTTCTTCATCCACGATTGCTTCCCCTTTTGCCTGTTTCTCTTCCCATTCCTTTTTTATACCTTCCAATTTTTCCTTTAGCCTTCTTCCTTCGTCCCTTAATCTTGCTGCCTTCTCAAAATCCTGTGAGTTTACAGCAGCCTCCTTCTCTTTGTTAAGCTCTTCCGCTCTTTTCTCTAATTCCTTTAAATCAGGTGGTAATGTAGTCTTTTGCAGCCTTGTTCGTGAGCCTGCTTCATCAATCAGATCCACTGCCTTATCTGGAAGGAATCTATCTTGGATGTATCTATGTGAGAGTTTTGCTGCCATTTCCAATGCCTTATCCGTAAATTTTATCCTATGATGGGCTTCATACCGATCTCGTAATGCCTTCAGAATTTCAATGGTTTCCTTAACTGTTGGTTCCGAAACCATGACTGATTGAAATCTTCGTTCTAAGGCGGCATCCCGCTCTACATATTTTCTATATTCATCCAGGGTGGTTGCCCCAATACACTGCAATTCTCCTCTGGATAAAGCAGGCTTTAATATTGAAGCTGCATCAATTGCCCCTTCTGCTGCTCCTGCCCCAACTAAGGTATGCATCTCATCGATAAATAGGATTACATCTGATGATTGTCTTACCTCATTGATTATCTTTTTCAATCTCTCTTCAAATTCACCCCTGAATTTTGTCCCGGCCACAATGGAAGCTAAATCTAAAGATAGCACCCGTTTATTACTTAATACCTCTGGAACCTTTGCATCAGCAATCTTTTGGGCTAACCCTTCTACTATTGCAGTCTTTCCAACCCCGGGGTCACCGATTAAAACAGGGTTATTTTTTGTCCTTCTGGCTAAGATCTGTATTACCCTTTCAATCTCATCCTGTCTTCCTACCACTGGATCTAACTTTCCCTCTCTAGCCAAATCAGTTAAATCCCGGGAAAATGCATCTAATACAGGAGTAGTAGTTTTCTTCTTCTCTGAACGCATAGTTTGAGGGATAACTCCACCGAGCAATTTAATGATTTCATCTCGAACTACATCCAACTTTGCCCCGAGACTTACTAAAACTCTTGCTGCAATTGACTCTCCTTCTCTGATTAAGCCTAAAAGTAGATGCTCTGTACCTACATAATTATGATTTAATCTTCTTGCCTCTTCAACAGATAATTCTAATACCTTTTTTGCATGGGGGGTAAAAGGTACCCGCCCTAAAGTGAGCATGGCTGATCCTTTCGGAACCAATTTTTCCACTTCTGTTTTTATGCTGTTCAGATTTATTCCTAATATGTTTAAGACTTCTACTGCTATCCCTTCCCCTTCTTTAACCAAACCCAATAATATATGTTCGGTCCCTAAGTAATCATGAGATAATCTCTTTGCCTCTTCCTGGGCTAATTGTAAGATACGCTGTGCCCGTTCTGTAAATCGCTCAAACATAATTAAACACCCCCAAAATCAAGAAGATTTTTTACTTTACTATACATTGAGAGATCGAAACCTTATCTCCATAGTTTATTGACTTAACCTTTGGCGGATTATCTCTGCCCTTTTTTCGTCTCGTGCCTTGGGACCTAAAATCCTTCCAGCAATTTTTTGTACATGGGCTGGTTGAATAATAATCAATAGTTCATTCAGAGTGGATAGGGGTATCATTAAATATCCCATATTAACCCCTAATCTAACTTGAGAAAGTAGATTCAATGTCTCTTTTGAAGAGATAAGCCTTGAATACTTTAAGATCCCGTATGCCCTGAAGATTCTATCTTCTATAGATTTACTTGCTTTCTCAAGCAGGTTCTTCTGAGCGGTCTGTTCATGTGAAATAATTTGTCTTGTTACTCGCTCAATGTTATCCGCAATCTCGTCTTCAGTTTGCCCTAAAGTGATTTGATTTGAGATCTGAAAAAGATTTCCAAGTGATTCAGTACCCTCTCCATGTATTCCCCTAATAGCTAACCCAAGTTGTGATACAGCCTTTAAAACTTTATTAATCTGATTAGTTATGGTTAAAGCAGGTAGGTGGATATAAACACTTGCTCGCATTCCTGTTCCCACGTTTGTTGGACAGGCAGTCAAATATCCCCAGTTTAAGGAGGTAGCATAATCCAAATTACGGGATAACGTATCATCTATTTGTGAAATCACCCTCCAAAGGGATAAGAGCCCGAGACCTGAACCCATAATTTGAAGCCTCAGGTGGTCTTCTTCATTAACCATAACTGATATCATCTCTTTATCTCCAATAGCTACCAATCCGTTCTGCCCTTTAGCTGCCTCAATTGAGATCAAGTGTCTCTCCATCAAAAATTGCCTTCCTAAATCATTAATATCCCTCAGGTCAATTATATCTGCATTTGCTAAATAGGAACTTTTACTGAAGGCAAAACATGCCATTTTAGCTACCTCATTACAATCCCTTTCACTGGCAAATATAGAAAATGGTATTCCTTTGATATTCCTGGCTAATCTAATTCGAGAGGAGATAACAATACCTGCATTCTCCCCAGATCCATTAAGCCACTCCCCAATTCTGTTGATATACCTATCTATACCCATTTATTCCCCTTCAGCCTTTTCTAACTCCCTAATCTTATCCCGTAACTTTGCTGCCTTTTCAAACTCCTCCAGTTTCACAGCTTGTTCTAACTGCATCCTCAAATCTTGAATCTTTTTTTTTCTTTTAACCCCTGAAGGAATCTCCTCTGGTGTTTTTCCTACATGTTGAATATGCCCATGGATTTTACGTAAGATCTGAGATAACTGACGAGAGAAAACCTGATAGCATTCTGAACAACCTAATCTTCCTCTCTTTTTAAACTCACTCCAGGTTATACCACAAGTTTTACATTTCTGTAAGGTTTCTTCTTGAAAGGGTATTCCCTCAACTACCTCAGCTAATCCTGCTAAAAGATTTATAAGGGAGAGGGGTGATTCCAATCCATAAAGAGTGAGACCTTTTTTTTCTGCACATGTCTCACATAGATGTAATTCTGTCAACTCTCCATTAACAATCTCTTTAAAATGAATGGATGCCTCTTTCCTTTTACAATCTTCACAAAGCATTCTATAACCCCTCTTTCATGAGAAATTTTATCAGAAAATTTTAAGATTGTCAAATAAAAATTTTTGACAAATGCTATTTTTCTATGATAGTATTTTTCTCATGCAGGCGATTATCTTGGCCGGAGGAAGAGGAGAAAGGATGGGGGAAATAACCAAGGTTATACCAAAGTCCCTTCTTCCCTTACCAGGTGGAAGTATCTTAGAATATCAACTTCATCTATTACAGAAACTACCAATTAGTTCTATATATGTTGTTACAAGACACTTAAGCGAAGAGATAAAAAAGGGTTTTAAGAATTATGAGATCGGATTTATTCATCAAGAAAAGCCTTTAACCGTCCTTTCAGCCATCTTATCCAGCCAAAGATATGTAAAAGAGAGATTCCTTGTCTTGCACGGAGACAATTACATATCACATGATATTAGTTACCTTACAAAATCGGATGAAGATAATGTCCTTCTCGGGAATGGATTAGACACCGGGTGTTACATCTTAGATCCTAAGATATTTCACTTAATAAAAGGGATAATTTATAAAAATCAGGAGGCAGGATTACAAGATCTATTCAAAATAATATTTAAAAAGATAAGGTTTGTGGAGATTAAAGGTTGGAGGAAAAATATAAATACACCACAGGATCTATTGGATGTAAATTTTGAAATCTTAAGAGATTGGAGCGGAAACTTCCACCTAAACTCAGAAAGTGGTTATTACTCAAAATCTTGCCTTTCTTGGCGACACAAAAATTCAAAGATAATAGATTCAAACATAGGTCCATTTGTTACTATCTCGGAAAATGTACAAATAATCTCTTCTCGGGTCTCTTATTCGGTTATCCTTCCAAACTCAAGGATCATAGAAAAGGAGGTGGAGAATTCCATAGTTATAGGAGATAACCTATTTCAGGTTTAGCCACAAGATGAAGGATTTATTATTTTCCTGGGTTGAGAGAAATAGAGATTGGACACTTAACGTATTAGAAGAGTACTTGAAGATTCCGAGTGTTTCTGCAACGGGAGAGGGTATTAAAGAGGCGCAGGGGTTTTTACTTAATCTGTTAAATGGATTGGGGTTCAAAACCCGCTTAATTGAAACTAAAGGTAATTCTCTTGTGTATGCTGAGTTTATTGTAGACGAAACATTCAAAACAATCCTCTTTTACAACCACTATGATGTCCAACCTGCTGAACCGTTAGATGAATGGATCTCTCCTCCATTTTCTCTTACTGAAAGAGATGGAAAACTTTTTGCTCGGGGGGCTTCAGATAATAAAGGAAGCCTAATGGCAAGGATTGCTGCTATAAAGGCATTCATTGATGAAAAAGTGCAACCTCCAGTGAATGTAAAGTTTATAATTGATGGAGAAGAGGAGATTGGATCACCAAATCTTTCCGAAGCAGTGGAAAACTCCAAGGACCTATTAAAGGCCGATCTATGCATTTGGGAAAATGGATCAAAGGATGAGGAAGGGAGACCAGAAATGATTTTAGGCTGCAAAGGGATTGTTCATGCAGAACTTAAGGCCGAAGGTGGGAGACAGGATATTCATTCATCGCTTGGTACTATGATTCCCAATCCTTCGTGGAGACTTGTTTGGGCATTAGCCTCTTTAAAAGATAAGGATGAAAAGATATTGATTGATGGATTTTATGATGAAGTAATTCCACTGGGAGATGAAGAAAAGGAATATATAAGGCATATTCCATTTGATGCGGAGGAGAAACTCAAATTATATGGCTTGAAGGAATTTATACTTGGATTGGCTGATAAAAGGCTTCTATTACATCATCTTTCTTCCCCAGGTTTAAACATCTGTGGATTATCGAGTGGGTATGAAGGACCGGGACATAAGTCGATTATTCCAAAGGAGGCCTGGGTAAAGCTCGATTTCAGATTAGTCCCTGATCAGAAACCAGAGGATATACTCCGAAGGCTTAGGGCACATCTTGACAAACACGGTTTCCATGATATTAAAATAGAGAATGCTGGTGGATATCCACCTGCAAGAACGGATGTCAATCATCTATTTGTACGCCTTGTAGCTGAAGCTACAAAGGAGGTATATGGAAAAGACCCTATAATCTATCCCTGGATGGCTGCCTCAGGTCCAATGTACCTATTCACTCAGCGTATGCCTTGTGTTTCTGCGGGAGTTGGCAATCCGGAATCAAACATCCACTCTCCAAATGAATCCATCTACATAGAGGATCTGTTTCAAGGGGTAAGACATATTATACAGATCATGATAAGATTAAGGACTACTACGGATTAATGTTCAAGAGTGAAGAGAGGGTGATATGCAATATGATGTCTTTGGGATAGGAAATGCCTTAATGGATATATTGATTAAAGTAAATGATCAAGAATTGAGGGATTTGGATATAAAAAAGGGGAGGGTGCAGTTAGTTAATGAAGAGGAGGCAAAAGAGATTCAGGGAAAGATAAAGGGTAAAGAGATACAGATGGCACCAGGTGGCTCGTCTGCAAATACCGTTTCTGGAGTTGTTAATCTTGGCGGAAAAGCCGCCTTTTGCGGTAAAGTGGGTATGGATGAATATGGGATTGTTTATGAACAGAAAATGGTTAAGGATGGCGTTTCATCCAAGATTGTTAGGGGAGAAGGTATGACTGGAAAGGCATTTACGTTTATAACACCTGATTCTGAAAGAACATTTGCTACCTATTTAGGTGCTTCTAAGTATTTAATGAAAGAGGATATATCAGAAAAAGACATTATCCAAAGTAGATTCTTACATCTAACTGGTTATGTGTTAGAGAATGGATTGCAAGATGTTTCATTACATGCCATGGAGATTGCCAAAAAGAATGGGGTGAAGATCTCATTAGATTTAGCCGATATTTCATTGATTGAGGGAAACTTAGCATTTTTTAAAGAGATCGTTAAGGAATATGCAAATATTGTATTTGTAAATGAACAGGAGGCAGAGGCATTTACTAAAAAGAAGGCTATAAAGGCACTGGATGAAATCGCTAACATAGTAGATATAGCTGTAGTTAAACTTGGGAAGAAAGGATCATTGATAAAACAAGATGCGAAGGTTTATGAAATCCCACCAGTTAAAACAAATCCTGTTGATACAACTGGCGCAGGAGATATGTACAATGCAGGCATTTTGTATGGTTTGAGTCAAGGGAAAGATTTATGTACGAGTGGTAGAATCGGTTCATTCGTAGCTTCAAAGATAGTAGAACAGCTTGGTGCTCGACTGGATTACTCCTTGAAAGATGAAGTCTCTGAGATAATGAAAAAAGACCTTGGGTATTTCAGTTGAAATAGGGTGAAGATGGAGGTAGTTTTTATTGGTACAGGGGTAGGTCTTCCTTCTAAGAAGAGGGGCACTCCAGGACTTTTAGTGAAGATTGGGGATGAGCATCTATTATTTGATTTAGGACCTGGAATAGTCAGAAAGATACTGGAGGAGGGATTTGACTATAACGAGATTGATTATATATTCTATACCCATCTCCATGTAGATCATGTAAATGATTTACCAGCCTTACTCTTTGCGGCTAAGAGTCCGTTGGCTTTAAGAAAAAAGGATTTACATTTAGTTGGACCAAAAGGGCTTAAGGACTTTTATACCAAACTCTTGCATCTTTATGGAGAGCAGTTAATATCCAGTGCATACAACGTCTTTTTAAGGGAGATGGAGGATGATGTGATTGAAAAAGGAGATTGGAAGATAACTACTCGCTCGGCTCTTCACACGGAACATAGTATTGGATATAGGATAGAGGATAAGGAGGGTAAGGTAGTAGTGTATTCTGGAGATACAGATTATACTGTAGACATAGTCAAATTGGCAAAAAATGCCCATCTTCTCATTTTGGAATGCTCATTTCCAAATGATATAAAAGTAGAAGGACATCTTACACCAAACCTTGCAGGACAGATTGCTAAAGAGTCAAAGTGCGAAAGATTGATTCTTACTCATCTCTATCCTGTATGTGATCAACATAATATCTTAGAAGACGTAAGAAAGGTATTCAGAGGGCAGATTACTGTAGCCTATGATGGGCTAAGGATAACAATATGAATCTTCTGAACCAAGAGGAGTCTACTTATAGCCTGGTTTAAGTACCTTCAAGATTAGATTGGCCTCTTCAATATGCAAGAATCTACTTATAAAAAATAGGGATATAATTCCTGCTATTATAGTTATTGAAACCCGAAGGATGAGTGTTATCTGTAATTTAGTAATGAGAAAAAGGCAAATAAGGCCCATAATACCTGCCGCAAATAAAACACGGAGGAAAAATATAAGCATTTCTTTACTAACCATATGACCAATCCTTTTCTCTAATATAATTAATAGAATCGAAACATTTAATAGGCTCGAGATAGAGGTAGCTAAGGCCAATCCACTGGCCTCTAAGGGTCTCATAAGTATCAGGCTTAAGATGACATTAACCAAGATGATTAAAAGACCTACCTTAAGTGGAGTAATTGCATCCTTCAAGGCATAAAAGGTGCGGATAATGACCTTCAAACTGGAATAGCCTATCAAACCAAAGGAGTAATAAAAAAGACAACTGTAAGTATCTTGAACACTCGCTTCAGAAAATTCTCCCCTTTGAAAAAGAACCTGAATTATTGGTTTGCCTAAGATTATCAATCCAATAGTTACGGGGATGGTGGTAAATATTACCATTTTTAGACTATATAGAAATGTATCCTTCACTTTATGGGGTTGATTGATGGCGGCATATTCTGATATACTGGGAAAGGATACTGTGGCAATAGCCACCCCAAATAGGGATGTGGGAAGTTGAATCAATCTATTGGCAAAATATAGAAAGGATACAGAACCAACTACTAAATATGAGGCAAGTATCCTTCCTATAAATATCAATATCATCTGAGAAGCGGCTAATCCTAAGATAGCAGGGATAAAAAGGTGGGAAATTTCTCGTAGACCAGGATGCGATAAATCGAATGTTAGCTGGTATCTCATTTTGTGTTTTATCAACCCAGGAATCTGAATTATTAGATATCCAAACCCACCAATCAACACCCCAATAGCTAAGCCTATAATAGGTTGCGTGAAAGCTGGACATAAAAGGTAGATGGATGCAATCATACCAAGATTTAACAAAATTGGGGCTATTGCAGGGAGAAAGAAATGCCTGCAAGAATTTAAGATGCCCATAATCAATGCAGATAGAGAGATCAATATAACAAAAGGAAACATGATGCGAGTGAGTTTAACTGCCAGTGGATAAGCCTCTTCTCCCTTAAATCCAGGAGCAATTATCTTAATTATAATTGGAGAGAAGATAATCCCAAGTATAGCTATGAGAGATGATATAACAAATAGCAGATTGACTACAATACTTCCTAATCTCCAAGCCTCTTTCTTATCCTTTCCAAAATACCTTGTGAATATAGGAATAAATGCTACAGATAAAGCCCCTTCACCTAAAAGTTGACGTAGCATATTGGGAATAGTGAAGGCCACAAAAAAGGCATCGGTTATAAAGTTTGCACCAAAGCTTGAGGCAATGGACATATCTCTTATATAACCAGATATCCTCGATCCTGTTATACCAATATTTACAATACCTATTGACTTCACTGCCTTTTCTTTATGCATGTCTAATAAGGTAACATAAACCTACTAAAAAAGCAAGTTGAAAAATAATTTGTTTGACAATAGTTTATCAATCTGATATATTTAGACATCGGAAAATGGAGGTAAAGATGAAGTCACTTACTGAATATCTCACTTTTCATACAAAGACTCGCCGTGCCTTTATAAATATCACCCAACAGGTTGAAGGGCTTGTGAGGAAAAGTGGGGTTAAGGAAGGGATATGTTTAGTGAATGCAATGCATATCACAGCAAGTGTCTACATAAACGATAATGAACAAGGGCTCATTCAGGATTATGAGGAATGGCTTGAGGAACTTGCACCCCATCATCCTACAGATCGTTATAGACACAACCTTACGGGTGAGGATAACGGTGATGCCCATCTTAAGCGCCAGATAATGGGTCGTGAGGTTATAGTTGCAATAACAGATGGAAGACTTGACTTTGGTCCTTGGGAGCAGATATTTTACGGAGAGTTTGATGGAGGGCGTCCAAAGAGGGTCCTTGTAAAGATTATAGGAAAATAAAAAGGTCTCAAGCTACCCTTTGGAAAGATAGCCCGAGACCCAGGGGGTGAGAAAGACACTCCATTGTCAAGTTATAAGGTTCTATTCTTAACTTATCAACCTACTATGGCCTAAGTCTCATTAGATCCAGCAGTAATCTATCGGCTGTGGTTATTGTTCGAGAGTTTGCCATGAATGCACGTTCTGCAATAATCATATCAATGAACTCTTGGGTTAGATCAACATTTGACATCTCAAGATTACCTGGTCTAATAATTCCCCGCTTCTCTGTATCTGGTATTCCAATATCTGGTTCTCCTGAATTGCTCGATTCCAAGAAGTAGGTATCACCTTTCTTTTCTAATCCCGAAGGATTTACAAATGTAGCCACTGCTATTTGAGCCAAATCCAGATCCTTATTATTGTCGTATTTACCAATTATTACCCCTTGTTCATTGATCTTTACCTCTTTCAGATTTCCCATCCCATATCCATTTTGATAATATACATCTGCATTTGATACATGCTGTGAGAATTGGGTTATCCCTGATTTGTTAAAATAGACATCGATCTTTGTTACCTCTGCACCTTCCTCAGGTGGTGGTGCACCATGGGTTGTAGATGGATTCTCTGGTGGATTGAAATATATCCCCTTGAATCTTGATCCAGCACCTGCCGGATCAGAAGGTGATTCAAAGACCTGTGAGTTGTCTGCATCGTACTGCCCTTCACCTTTAAACAAGATTAAACCATAACCAGCAATCTTATCGGTTTCAACTGGATTGGTTGTAAACCAGATCCATTTATTCTCCTCAATCCGCTCACAGATAAATCGTAACATCCAGTCCGATCCTAAGGAATCAAATACCGATTCCCCAAACTGATATTGATAGACAGATGGATCCTTAACCATAGCAGTGACAGGTGCACCAGAATCCGCCAAATTCGGTGTTTCTCCTGATTCGTAGCTCGTAACATTTATATTTGGGGTAAATGTTAGTGTCTCTGGACCTTCATTTCCATTTGGAATGAATACATCTACTGTACGGGCAGTTGTCCTACGATAATCAGCAGTTAACTCCTGGCCACTCGTTGGATTCGATTCTAAGGTATAATTTGCAAAGATCTCAGCGCAGGCGGTATTTCCATCATAATAGGTTATGTCGATGTTATCCCCCGCAGTAGGGGCAGTACTAAAGTAGATTTGATCCACACCACCTGGTCCACCATTATCGACAAATATAAACTCACCTGTTCCAAGATCCGCTCCTACCCTTGTATATTGAGTTACTCCAACAAGGACCCTTAAGGTATCAGGATCAACATTACCACTTGGTAGGTTAATTCGGTTTGCAAGCACACCCATTGTCCCATCAGCGACTATTCTTATGCCCCTATTCTTAATATTTTTGATACAGACCTGATCAAGTCCACCAACCCCTGTATTATTAGAGAATGTATAATCAGTTGGGGATTGGACATCTCCATTTACCAATA
>JASEIO010000090.1 GCA_030017475.1 bacterium
TATTATTCAGATATCTTAATCTACTGACCTGGATACCTTGTGCCTTTACTATCCATTTTTTTTTTAACAAAAAGACAAAATATTGGGCGGCACCGTTGCACAAATCAAGGGGTTAATCTGATTGTAAGTTTTTCAAGTTTACCATATGGGAAAGGAATGAAAATTATATGGAAATCTAAAATCTTAGGGATCATATTCTTCAAAGATACCCATTTTGAAAGATAATAAGGCACATCTCTCCCTCAGTTTGTTTAATTCAACTTTTTAAACTTATCTTCTTGCAAGAACACCCTATGCTACTTTAAGCAAATAGTCTTCCACATCTTTATATTCTACCTTGTAGCCTGCTATCTCAAGAGGTGTTTTTAATTTCACTCTATTCATTGATTCTTGATTTAATGGTTTCAATCTATAACCTAATTCAAATAGCCTCACAAAAAGGCGACTCATCAAATGATTATACCGCTTGCGTGAAGTCTCTTTCCTTTTGCAATTCAATATCCCTACAATCTCTTTTAGCAGGCGCTTGGCTGTTTTACTCTTCCGATAATCCCTCCCTTGAGATCTGTAAATATCATTCAGTAGATCTTTAAAGTCTTTGATTCCATGACGTACACATAAATGGTGTTTTGCCTTGGAAAATTCATCTGCAATTGCTCGTGCCCAACCCGTTAAACCATCAGTAGTAATTGATCGAAAGGTGGAGTAACCCTTTGCCTTTAATTCCAAAAGGAAGCTTTTACATGCCTCATAGCTATTCGATAATTTTAAACTCATATGCATTATATCGTTTATTACTGCATCTACTGCTATAAATACATAAGCCCACTTTTCTTCGCCCAATTCTTTTATCTTTACCCATTTCTCATCAATCACTACCGTTCCTGAATGGATGCGTTTTTCGAGGCAGGTAATTAAGTCTGTAACCCTTTTAACGAGTCTTACCATTAATCGATATACAGTACTTTTTCCTACGCTCATGTTTTGAACTTTGTGCTTTAAAAATCTTGATATTTTGCCGATATACTGGCAGATGAGGCTGAAGCCTCACAATTGTTCCTTAAAAAAAGATGGCCTGGGGGTAAAGTCACTTGTATCTATTGTGGTTCTTCTAACATTATTCGCAAGGGACCATATCAAAAATACCTCAGTGGATATCTCTGTAAAGAGTGCAGTGAAAGACAAAGGAAATATGTTACTTTCAATGATAAGACTGGTACCATCTATGATGGAGCACAGCTTTCTATGTCTCAATGGGCTCAAATCAAGTTTCTTATTTCTCTAAAACAGAATACATCAGAGATTGCAAATGTTATGGAGCTTCCTTACCAACGGGTTCAAAGAGCAGTTAAGCTTATCCAAGGAAGTATCTATGAATACCAAGAGAAAGAAAAAGAGAATAGACCCCTCTCTTCTAATCATGTAGAGGCTGATGAGATGT
>JASEIO010000091.1 GCA_030017475.1 bacterium
TAGAAGATACTCTTTTTTGTCCAATCTTGTCCTAAGATGTGGGTAAGTTTCAGAAAAGTCTAAAATGATTCTTATGGTATTTGGCACCGTTACACAAATCAAAAAATAAGTCCAGAGAGCCATCAATCTAAAATGTTATATAAATTAAAAAGAGATTAAAATAGTTAATAAAGGTGGATATGAAAAGGCATACGATAGGATAGTACTATAGCAATACCATTGACACAAGTATTAGTTCTGGTAACCCTACAACAAATTATGATACTCTGAGTCTATGTTTTAGTTGATGCAGGTGGCCTGTGAATTAGGAACGACGAAAATAGAGTGGCATTAGTCAATATAGCAGGTGACGATGCTTGGGATTATAAAATTACCAATCCAGGGGCAGTTACTATAGATGTTGAAGAATACAAATATCTTTCCCTTAAATTAAAAGTCACAGATGACATTATATCTTCCTTATTATTTAGGCACATATATTACAAAGATATTTTTATTTAAATAATATTAAGCTCTCTCTTTATTCGCTCTACATCAGTCTCTAACCTTTTAACCCTTTCTATGGTGAAAATCCTTTCTTGATCAAGCCTCCTTAAAATAACTATCATTTCATCAAAACGAGTAAAGGTTCTATCCTTAAATTCCTTGAATTCTTCCCGAGATTCATTAGAATCTTTCCTTAATTCACTGACATCATTTATAACTGCATTAACCTCTCCTCTTAGTTCTTCAACCTCTCCTCTTAATTCTCCAACCTCTCCTCTTAGTTCTCCAACCTCTCCTCTTAATTCCCCAACCTCTCCTCTCAACTCTCCAACCTCTCCTCTTAATTCTCCAACCTCTCCTCTTAGTTCTTCAACCTCTCCTCTCAACTCCCCAACCTCTCCTCTTAATTCCCCAACCTCTCCTCTTAATTCCCCAACCTCTCCTCTTAATTCTCCAACCTCTCCTCTCAACTCCCCAACCTCTCCTCTTAGTTCTTTAAATTCTTTTTTAGTAGTAAATTCTTTCCCTAACCTTATCTCCATCTGTTTTAAGTCATCCTTTGTTGCTAATTGCTTAAGGACCTTCTCTTCCATATTTTCCTCCATTACTAACTCCACCTGAATTCTATAATAAAGGATGAAGAAAATAATTAACAAAGTAATGTATAGAAAAAACCCTTTAGGATGATTTGGGCATCCTAAAGGGTTACAGCCATATTTAGAAAAGTAGCTTCTCTTTCGGAAAAGGTGTATCCACTCCACCCTTATGTTTTGGGCTGTTTCTGTTTATTTAGATATACTGTACACATTGTTCAAAAAAAGTCAAGCACTTTTTTTAACAAAAATGGCTGGCATAGGCACATGGTATCCAGTCTTGTAATAATTGTCAAACAATATTT
>JASEIO010000092.1 GCA_030017475.1 bacterium
TTTCTCCTTAGGCACCCGGCTTTAGTCGCCTTTATTGGATTTCACCTCAAAGGTTATCACCCTCATTTTGGCTTTGACCCAGAGGTTACTGTTCCTACCTCAAGACACCTAAGGAGAAGACTTCAAGAGATCCAAAATAGGCATCTTAAACTACTTCTTTACAATACTGTCCGTTCTCTTAAAGAACTTGGTTTAGTAAATGATGAAGTTATTATGGATACAACTGAAATCATTGCTCGAGTTAAAGAAAACAATCCTAAGCAATTTGTTTCTAATAGATACAATAAAAACAAAATCCCAAATGGAAATCCTGATTCCCGATTAGGTATTAAGC
Organism: bacterium; assembly: GCA_030017475.1. GTDB lineage: Bacteria > UBA9089 > JASEIO01 > JASEIO01 > JASEIO01 > JASEIO01. The sequence goes on from JASEIO010000092.1 coordinate 335, forward strand.
CTTCTACAAATAAGTCTAAAGATGGAAAAACCAAGCTTCGGTATTTCTGGGGGTTCAAAAATGGTGCCGCCTTTCAAGAAACTAAACACGGAATTATTACCCTAAATGAAGAAACTAAAGCAGCTAACACCGCAGATGTTAATTTCTTCTTCCCACTCATTAAGCCAATCAAAGATACCCTCAGGATTACCATAAAAACATTTATTGCCGATGCTGCATTTGATGCTTGGTACGTATATCATTTTGTCACTAAAGGGAAAGGCACTGCCTTTATTCCCATAAATACTCGAGGTCATAAGATATTACAACATGGTTATGGTCCTAATGGACGTCCTCTCTGTCCAGATAACCGTGAGATGGCTAATGCAGGTACTTGGTTCGATAAGAAAAGGGGATACCGTCGACAGAAGTATATCTGTCCTCTGATTGATCCACATACGGGTAAGCGGAAACAAAACCAAACCTGCCGTTGCGATCATCCAAAATGGCAAAAGAAAGGTTGCTACAAATATATTAACCTTGACGATCCAGAAAACTCAAGATTTGCTATTGATAGAGAATCCTGTCTTTTTAAAAGAACCTACAAAAAGAGAACCATTGCAGAACGTGGTTTCTCCATTATTAAGAATTACAAACTTGAAGACCCTATATTTCGGAACGAAGATTCTATTGCCAATCTTTATACCATTGCTTATTCCTTGATGAATGCTAAGGTAATTCTTAAGGCAAAAGAAGAATCATTACCTCAAGAAGAAGCATTACTTCAAGAGACTGCTGCCTAATAGATATTTTCCCCTTAAAGTAATTTATTCTATCTTTCCTGCTATAAATCCACCTTTTTTATCTTACCTATGTCCTCATCTCCTTAATTTTTATCTAAAAGCACCTATAATGACACCTCCCTGGTCAAAATGAAACCCTACTATTTACAAAAACCTCTATGCCTTTATTACCACCTCCCAATGACACCTCAAGATTTAACCTCTTAACCCAACTTCATGAAAAAACGGCTAATTAACATGTTATTTTACCATCTCTAA
>JASEIO010000093.1 GCA_030017475.1 bacterium
GCCTATTATCTGGCAGAGACTGGAATAAGTTATGGATTGAATGAGGCTCAAAATCAAATCACTCCAGGTATGGATCTTCAGAACCTTAATTGGCATCGTATCCTTCCTCAAGTAGAGATTAGGACAGATACTGGAGAGACTATTACTGGAACTATTGAGGTAGAGATAATAGGGCAATAAACGATAGGAAAGGCGTATCTTGATTGGGGAGGAAGAAGGTGTGTGATGAGAATTTTACTGATTTTAGTATTACTTCTTTTACCAAACCCTGTTCTTTCAAGTGAATGGGTTATTAAGAGGGTCACAGATAATAATGTAAATGATATGTATCCCTCTCTTTCTAAAGGAGAGATTGTCTGGGAACGTGAAGAACGTGATGAAGAAGGGATGCCAGATTGGGAGATTTATAGATGGAGTGGATTTAAGGAGGAGAATATCTCAGATGATAAAGAGCATTGGGATAAAGAGCCTGTTATACATAATGGACATATAGCATGGACAAAATATGTAAAAGAGACCGAGCCCGTTAAGAATGAACATGATATCTATTACTATAAGGATGGAAAACAAATTAGAATTAAAAGGGACTATTGTGATTATAGCCCTTCTATTTATGAGAATACGATTTCATGGGTTGGTTGTGACCCGGATAGATCTGGCAAAACGCTTATTTACTGGTGTAAAGATTGTTCCTCAGAAAAAGAAAAGCCAGAGCCAATCGGTTCCGGAACATCTCCAGCACTCTATGGAAATAGTCTTGCCTATATAGGGGAGGATGATGAGGTTTATTATATAGATGATCTCCGCCTTCCAAATCCCATCTGTGTATCAAAAGGGGTGAAGGTGAAGAAATACGAGGATAAAAAGTCATTATCCATTTACGAAGGTACTGTTACTTGGTGTGGTAAAGATGAGGATGGAGATACTGAGATCTATTATTGGGATGGAAAAACCACACATAAAATAACCGATAATTCAATTATTGATGATGTAGCTCCATCCCTTTATAAAGGCAAGATTGCATGGGAAAAGAAAACCAAGATTGCATGGGAAAGGGAAGAAGGAGAGATATGGTATTGGGATGGCGAAAAGGAAGAAAAGGTTACAGAAGGTATGTGTCCTTGTCTTTGGGATAATTCTATTGCCTATCATTATTATGATGGAAATGATTTTGAGATAGGTTATGCTATCTTAGTAGAAACCCCAAGTGATAAGGAATCATTTATTACGGATGCATTTATTACGGATGTCTTTAATTATCCAAACCCCTTCTCAGCCAATAAAGAGTC
>JASEIO010000094.1 GCA_030017475.1 bacterium
TGAAGTGATGGAATTACTTACCAAGCCAGACTTTAAACCTAAAATATGGAGATAGGTTAAGAGGCATTTTGATCTTAATTGTTCTTAAGAGTGGTTGTTAGGGGATACTTCCACTAACATGAATAATTTTGCGAAGCAAAATTATCTTGTCATCAGAGCAAAATATGGGATTGAAGTAATAGGAGAAAGTGGGTGAAGATTGAGGATGTTTCCTTACAAAAAAACCTTAGACCTAATACAGATGTAAAAGGAGAAATAATAAGGAAAAAGGGTTTAAAAAAGGAAGCCGAAGAGATACTGAAGGTAGAATTGACTGATAGAGAAGCGGTTCTCAAAGATTTACAACACTCAATCCCTAAAATATCTAACCTAAAAATGGCAGAGAAATTATTAGAACAGGTGCACCGTAAGATATTAGATAATCCAGATAAGGCAATGTTAGCTCATTCTAGTTTAGTGCCTCAAGGGATTTTAGGGTTTTTAGAGTGAATAACGGCCATAATCAAACCACAGAGATTAAATAGACAGATTAAAAGTATCGACCAGTTCTCTTTGATATATCAAAACTTCAAACCAAAGAGGTATTTATCGACACTAACGCAAGAGGATGTCTCGAGGGTGCAGTAGGAGGTGGGGTTTGGGGGAGTAAACTTGAAGTACTTTGCAAAATATACCAATTTTGGGAGCATAAACGAAATAGTTCGGTTATTTTAAGTTATATGCAATTCCCTCACAATATTTGGGAGGTTTAATTATGGATATGAGAAAAAAGAGGAAGATAGCATGTTAACAGAATATATTCGCGCTGCGATGAAAAGAGCCAAGTATGAAATTCTTCCTGATGACAACACATTCTATGGGGAAATCCCAGGCTTTGACGGCGTCTATGCCAATGCTAAGACACTTGAAGCATGTCGGGATGAATTAGAGGAGGTTTTAGAAGAATGGATCTTCTTTAGAATATCTCGCAACTTACCATTACCTATAGTCGAGGGGATTGAACTAACAATTAAGGAAGTAGTTTAATGCCTCGCTTTGGGCCTATAAAGAGAAGAGAATTAATACATTATTTAAGAGTCTCAGGTTTTGAGGGACCTTACTCTGGAAGGAAGCATCAATTTATGATTAAAGGTGAAATTACTTTACGACTTCCCAACCCTCACCAAAGTGACATTGGTAAGGAATTACTTTCCAGAATTCTTAAACAAGCAAAAATTGATAAAGGCACCTGGG
>JASEIO010000095.1 GCA_030017475.1 bacterium
GGAAATAGGATTTTTATTGAGAAGGACCAATCCTTTAAATTCTTTATCGCTTTAGGGATTGAAGACACTGTTAAAGAGGGTCCCTATTCTGTAAAGTTACGGATTAGTACAACTTCGGATGGTGGGAGGTATAAAGGGGATAATAATAACCTTTATGGAGAGGTCGATGAAAGGGATATAACTAACGAAATAGATGTTGTAAAGGATGAAAGGCATGTAGATCTATTATTGGATTTGAAGGTTTCAAACAAGGTTGCTTATCCAGAGGATATATTAACCTATACCATTACCTATAAAAATATAGGTGAAGATTCGGCTGAAGGGGTAATCATTGAGAATAGATTACCAGATGAAATCCGGTTTATCGATGCCTCTCCATCCCCTAACCTTGATGGAGATAGAAAGGTTATCTGGGAAAGGGATGAGAATGGTTGCCCTATCTCATTAAGCCCAGGTGAAACTGGGAATGTAACAATTAAGGGAGAAGTAGGTACAGATGTTTTAGAAGGTACAAAACTTGAGGATGTGGCTACCCTTTTGTGTTATATACCAGAAAGGTACTCATTGACTCTTAAGGCTAAAACCTTATCCACCATACTTCGTGCATCTCCGAATTTAAGGAATGTTGTTGTCTATCCTAATCCATTCAAGGAGGAGTATTCAAAGAGTGGAGAGCAGGTTCATTTCTTTAATCTAACCAAAAGGTGTAGGATTGAAATATATAATATCTCGGGTGAACTTGTTTTTACCCATGATAAAGATGACTTGACAAATATATATGATTGGAAACTGGAAAATAATTGGGGTGAAGATGTAGCAAGTGGGATCTACATCTATTACCTAACAAATCCTGAGTCTCCAGGAGATAAGGCAGTTGGCAAGCTATCAATAATTAGATAAAAAGGGTGATTGGGTATGAGAAGCTTAGGATTGATTAGACTTAAGGCTTATGGCTTATGTTTTGCATCCTTTATCTTACTTGCGACATTAGGCTATGCAGGACATGTTGGTACAACTGGATGTCAATTCCTAAAGCTTTCGACTTCAGCAAGGGCTATTGGGATGGGAGAGGCATTTTGTGGAGTTTGTGATGATA
>JASEIO010000096.1 GCA_030017475.1 bacterium
AAAAGATTTGAGGATACAATTTATGGGATTATAGGTGCAGAATCTCCGGTAGTGATGCAAATTGCTGCTCATTCACCTCATAGAAGAGAGAATGCGTTTCATACAGCTAAAGGGATATACCGTTTTTTAGATGCCCCTGAATACGAAGAGCAAAATCTTCTTCTGCCTATCTATGAAAAGGCCAAAAAGGATTTGGGTCATGAAAATGAAGTGGTGGTTGTTATTGATCTATCTCCCTGGGAAAAACCATATGCTAAGAAGATGGAAAGGTTGTGTAAAGTTGAGAAAAAAGATAAAAGTGGTCTGACAAACGGTTATGTTTCGGTTTCTACCATTTGTATAGGGGAAGATATAAAGAGGCTGGGATATTTTCATCTTTTTGCGAACGAGCCGTTAAGCCAGAATCTTGAGATAAGGAAAGCGATGGAGGAAACGAATAAACTTTTGCCTTCTGGAGCCAAAGTAATTTGGGTTTGGGATAAAGGATTTGACGATGGAAAGAATTATGAAGATATAATAGGTGGTGATAAAGAATTTATAGGACGAGTTTATCATAATCGGAAGATTACAGTTAAAGGGAGTAAGACGAAACTTTTAGACTGGGGAAGAACTTTACCTGTGAAAACAAGATTTAAAGCATCTATATTTATTTGGGGGAAGAGAAGAGAGATAGAGGTAGAAATTTCGTTTGGTAGATGCAAGTGGAATACTCATCAAGTATATCTTCTTCGGTCAAGGATAGTAAAAGCAGAAGGGATAAATTTGGAGAAGATAAAGGAAGAAGATAGAGGGTGGTGGCTTTTAACTAATATTTGTATTAAGGATGAGAAGAGTGCATTTAAGGTATGGAGGACTTACTATAAGAGATGGGCTATAGAGGATTTTTTTAAATTTGTTAAGGATGGATTGATGGAAGAAGTAAGCCGGGCAAGGAGATAGTAAAACGAGGGTTATCGATGGTTTTAACTACCATTTTAGTTATAACATATATGAGGGAACATAATATGGAGGAT
>JASEIO010000097.1 GCA_030017475.1 bacterium
CCCAGGTGCCTTTATCAATTTTTGCTTGTTTAAGAATTCTGGAAAGTAATTCCTTTATGTGCCTTGAGCCTTAATCCATAGTAAATTTTTCACGAAATAAAAGAACTATGCCAATAGGCAATTTAGCGAAGCGGCACAAAACACGCTGTTATACGCCCCGAAGGGTTCGAGCGAAGCGAAAAAGTTCCCTCGCACGCCATCATTTCTTCTCCTTTTGATATTCAACATATGAATAAATAATCGTATAGGCAGCGACTAAAATCACTGGAGCAAGAATGAAAAATAAGGTGTACTTCTGGAAGAAGATTCCAAAAAGAGCAACTACCCCAGCAATCTTAAACAACTTTCCACCGATTTTATGTGTCTTATCCCAGACTACATCATTGCTTAAAGTCCAAGGGGTTCTGATTCCAATAAACCAGTTTCTTTTTGCATTTTCACAAAGAATGCCACTATAGAAGAATAGAAACCCAAGTCCAATTGGAAGAATTACATTAGGACTTATTTTTATTCCAATATTCCACAGAATTACTTGGAAGTGAATGGAAAGCATAAAAACAAAAAACAAGATGATAAATCCATCATAATATTTTCTAAATTTTTCAATGTTTACTTTCAATGGATCTATTCTCGGAATGGCAACGAAAAGTAGGGCAAGTCCAACAAGAATAAAGGGCATCAAGAACAATCCCCAGAATTTTGACATATAGCCATCTACTTGTCCTTGGGCATTCCAATGCAAAGCTATTTTCTCTGGTATCTGAGGATAGAAGTAAATACTGATGATGAAGGAAAGTAGGATTATTCCCAAGATAGTTCCTATTTTCCGCACCCTAAGGTGGGGAAAATAGGAAGATAATAATTTTTAAATGTACGGGTCTCGTGGTTAACTTATA
>JASEIO010000098.1 GCA_030017475.1 bacterium
CCCCCATATATCTGGTGCACACTGAGAACTTGGATCGGTAGTTATCTGTGTCTCTTTCTTTACACTTGACCAATCTGAACCACTATCTATATAACACATATAGATGTCTGGATTTGCTCCACCATTTCTATAATCTGTCCAGACGACATATTCCCCATATATGGCTGGATCCAATTGATGGGAACCTTCATTTGTTATCCGGATGTTATTACCTACTGTAGTTATATCCTTCAAATATATCTCTGCATTCCCATCCCTATAGTCTGTCCAGACTATTACTATATTACTACCAGTCTTACCTATATCTGGTGATCCCTGCGCAGCCACATCCTTATCATTTACCAGGTATTCCGCAGTGCCAACCTTAACATACACGTCCTTCTGCCCTGATCTATCATCCTCCCAGGTGTAATATAGGGTAGAACCATCAAGGTAGATTGATGGCCTTTCCTTATTACCTAATGTTGTATCTTTGGTATAATAATTCCTAAAGATATGTTCTTTTCCATCATTTACTACTACGTCATGAGTACCTTCACCCAAATCTTTATTTAAGGTTACTATAGTAGCACTAAATGTTCCATTATCTGGGATATTTATCGCACTATGGATAGTAGGTTTCCCACCTATAGTGATTGAATTCGCTGTAATAGTTGAACCATTTAAGAAACCAGTCCCTGAGATGGATGTGTATGTCCCGCTTGCACCAGTTCCCTTGTTAGGACTTACAACAATATCTGGGGTGACTGAATATTTATTTGAAAATGTAAATGTATGGAGTTTAT
>JASEIO010000099.1 GCA_030017475.1 bacterium
ATCCCCATCTTTTCTTTGGTTGGTGGCTCTGTGACCTCCAAATCCTTTACACTCCACATCTATTCCTCCTTTTGGAAATAAAAAAACCAACACCTATTCCCCTCAGGAAATTATAAGCATTGGCTTACTCTATAAAACAGATTAGAACATAGGCTTCATTTCTAAAACAGGATGACTGACCTTTTCTAAATGTGCCAGTACCTCCTCTTCTGTTGTAGCCATTGTCTCATCACAGATTTTATCCACAAATCCATCTAATCCTTCCTCCTGATCCCTTCGTTCTAACATCTCTCTTAGCTCTTCCTTTAAGGACTTTGGCATCCAGGTGATTCTGCGCAATCCACCTTCTGCCCACCACCAACTGAACCTGCCAAAGTAGAAAACCTCATTCCGCATGGTGTCATCTCAGGATAGTCCCGATGGACAATCATCACCCCATTTACCATAGGTAAAACAGCGGTTATACATTCAAAACACCCGCAGTTCTGGACAAGTAAGGAATTGGCATAGTTCCACCCTGCTCTATTGAATCCAAATCAGGTCTGAATGAGCAACAGCACCTGCAGCAATCATCCTTATAAAATTCCGGGCTACGATTGTAGCTCCATTTACTCCACAAACTCCTTTAGGGGTTTTATCAGTAATCCTACAAGGACCCATCGTACAATTTTTACAACATAGACCTTGAGAACCAAATGGACAAGGTTTTATTAAAGAAGACCTTTCAAAGGCAGTAGATATACCATCATCTTTAGC
>JASEIO010000009.1 GCA_030017475.1 bacterium
AAGGAATTACTTTCCAGAATTCTTAAACAAGCAAAAATTGATAAAGGCACCTGGGAGAAACTATGAGTATTGCGCACATCGCCTAACAGCAGATAAAAGGGAAATCAAAGATTTCCCCAAATTGCCTTTGGAAACTTCTTTTATCCGCAAGACGTTAGCCGCATTAGTTAAACCTGAAAGGAGATCTTTATGGCTCGAAGGAAACAATCAAAGGGTAAGTGCACTTACTGTGGAACAGTAATAACCAAAAGTGGAATATCCAGTACCTTTCTGCATGCCAAAAACGCCAGATGGTTATTGAAAAGGCCGATCGAAAGAAAGTCGAAAATGAATCATTGTATCATCTTCGGGTGCAAGACGCTTGGCGCAGCGAGTTCTGGCTGGATTTGGAGATGCGTGGCCCAAGTACCCTAAAAGATCTTGACTATTATCTGCGTGGCATTTGGTTAGAGTGCTGTGGGCACATGAGCCGATTTTCAATCGGAAGTTGGCGAGGGAAAGAAATACCAAAGGGGCGACGAGCTGACGAAGTTTTCAAGTACGGGATCGAACTGATGCACATCTATGATTTTGGAACATCATCCAAAACATTGATCAGGGTGGTAGGAGTACGAAAAGGTAAGCCTACCACCGCTCATCCTATTGTGCTCATGGCACGCAATCTAATGCCAGAAGCCGAGTGCATAGAATGCAAACAGCCAGCGGCATGGTTGTGTATGGAATGTCTGATTGAAGAAGACGTATGGGGAACATTGTGTGATGAACACGCCAAGACTCATCCCCACGACAACTATGGCGAACCCATTCGTTTGGTGAATTCGCCCAGGATGGGAATGTGTGGTTATTACGGCCCTGCCGAACCGCCCTATTAGTTATTATTGGGGTGGAAGATCATGCCTACAAAGAATCCTAGATTAAATGTTGTGTTGGATCCGAGATTGTATAAGAGCTTAGACAGATTGGCCCACAAGGAAGGTATTTCTTTATCCTCAAGCGGCAATGGATTTGATAAAAGAAGGTTTAGAAATTCATGAGGATATATACTGGCAAGAAGTGGCACGGGAAAGAGAGAAGACCTTCTCTTATAAAAAATCTCTGTTCCATAAAGACATTTAGCCTGAGAAATATGGCGAGCCATTAAGAAGGGGATTGTACGGATATCGAAAGTTGCGCGTAGGAGATTACCGAGTTATTTATAAGGTTGATGAAGAAAATATAGTTATTTTTAAATAGGTCACAGGGAAAAGAAGTGTACTGTCAGGCTTATTTGCGCATAGAGGGTTGAATAATGAGAAAGATTGAGATTATATTAGAGTATCGGCAAGAATAACGAAATAGTTCGGTTATTTTGAGTTAGCTGCAATTTGCGGCTAATTTCAAAAGGAGAATGTAAAACTTATGGCTAATAAAATTCAAGAAATAAAAGAAGATGTAGAGTCTCTATTGAGGAAGACTGACGAAGTAGTTGCCAGTAATGAAGCGATTGCTGATGAAATTTCTCATCTCTCTTTTGTGGCGGACAAAAGGTTACAAGAGCTATGTTCTCTCATAGATCATAGATTCCAGGAAATCATTGATAAACTTTATTTCCAATGATACTTTACCAATGATTTTTAGTTTTCTGCTTGCACCCATACCAGTGCTTATAGGTGGAATTATGGCTATTATAGATATATTAGGCAAAACACACCTAATAAAGACGGTCACAGCGAGAATTCTGTATTTATTTTTATTTTCTAACATAGTTTTAATTCTTTTGCCTATGTTAGAGGGTAAAAGAGGACGTAAGAGACTTAAGGCTATAGATAGCAAATTAGAAAAATATACAAATATGTTAGAAGCGGGAGAGCCGCCAACACAGGCAGAGACTATGGGATGCTTGTAAGAAACGTAAAGAAATTACCCTAATAGCCTATCTTTCAAGTCACTATTGTTGTTAAATATCCTTTCTCCTCGGGCTACTCCTTTATTCACTGCTTGTCGACTAATGGATAACCTTCTACCTGCCTCAGTCAATTTGAATCCTTATTTTGTTCATCCTTGAATCATTAGATTCTTGTTGAGAAATTGCTGGAGATAGGTTATAATGACGTGATGATGTTAAGTAGCATTTTATCTATACTTGATAGGTCAAAGGAATTTGAGGCTATTGTAGGAAATATTAATCAGAATATAAAGGAGCAATATGTCTCTGGGTTGTCTGGTTGTGCCTTTTCTTATTTTGTGTCTTCCTTAAGGCATAAACTTAATAGACCATTTTTAATAATCATGCAAAACACCGAAGAGGCTGAAAGGGTATATCAGGATTTATCCTCCTTTTTTAAAGATACCTTCCTTTTTCCTGCCTTAGATACATATTCCTCCTCTGATTTACCTTCTAAAAGACTGGTTAGTGAGAGATTAATGGTTTTAGACAAATTGGTACGTGGTGAGCCTGTTATAGTAATAACCTGCATTAAAACTATCTTATACAGATTAATCTCAAAAGATTTGTTTAGGAAATCGATTATCCATCTGTGTTTAGATCAGGATATAGATCGAGATGGACTCATTAGTAGTCTTGTGCACCTGGGTTATGAGATAACTGAAATGGTAGAGGAAGTAGGTGAAGGAAGTGCGAGAGGTGGTATTGTAGACATCTACTCACCTTCTTATTCCCTACCACTTCGGATTGAACTATATGGGGATAAAATCCTATCCATTCGATCGTTTTCTCCCACTACCCAAAGGTCTATCTCTTTCATGAAGGATGCAGATATTTTGCCAGCAAATGAATCCGTTTTATCTAAAAGTGGGGATCTAAAATCCTCGCTCATTCATTATCTTCCATCAAATAGCGTGATAATCATTGATGAAAAAAAGGCATTACAAAAGGAAGCCCACATGTTAAAGGAAGAGGTGGCATACCAGGGGATTTTGACGTTTGAACAGATCATGGAGCAGGCACGTGATAGACAGATTATCTACACCTCGTTGTTAGATGAGTCAAAAGATGGGATCAACTTTTCCGTAAAGCCTATGGAGCGCTTTTCAGGAAGAATCTCTGGTTTTACGGATAGGCTTAAAGATTTAAAGGACTTGGGATATCAGATTGTTATTGCAGCCAATTACAAAGGACAGGGAGAAAGGATAAAGGAATTATTAGAAGAGTATGGGGTATCTTCGGTATTGATCACCACCCACAACCCACAACCAACAACTCACCACTCACCACTAATCTTTATCTCTAACCTATCTTCAGGCTTTGATCTTCCGGAAATAAAGATGGCCTTAATTACTGATAAAGAGATATTTGGTTATCCAACCTATACAAGACGTAGAAGGTTTGCATTTCAAGGAGAACCAATAACATCTTATCTTGACCTTAAAACGAATGACTATGTGGTCCATGAATTGCATGGAATTGGAGTATATTTGGGTATAAATAATATAGAGGTTGAAGGTAAGAAAAGGGATTTTATTACTATCCTTTATGCAGAGGGAGATAGATTGTATGTACCAATCGATCAGATAAGTTTAGTGCAGAAGTATGTTGGGGATAAGGATCATCCTCCTTCTATCTATCGTTTAGGTGGTACATCCTGGGAAAGGACGAAATCACGAGTTAAGAAATCGATTCGTACGTTTGCCCGTGAATTATTAGAGTTATATGCCATAAGATTGTCCCGCCCAGGATATGCCTTTTCCCAAGATACAGCCTGGCAGTATGAATTTGAGGCTGGATTTACGTATGAAGAGACTGAAGACCAATTGAAGGCAGTAAGGGATATAAAAAGGGACATGGAGCAAAAAAGACCTATGGATCGCTTGCTTTGTGGAGATGTGGGATTTGGAAAGACAGAAGTTGCAATTAGGGCAAGCTTTAAGGCAGTAATGGATGGGAAACAGGTCGTAGTATTATGTCCAACCACTATCTTAGCTCTTCAGCACTTTAATACCTTTAAGGAAAGACTAGCACCATATCCCATTAAGGTAGAAATGCTATCCAGGTTCCAAACCCGTGTGGAGCAGAAACGGATTATTTCTGAGTTAAAAAGGGGATTGGTTGATATCGTTATTGGAACCCATAGATTGATTCAAGATGATATAGATTTTCATGATCTTGGGCTGCTTATTATTGATGAAGAGCATCGATTTGGGGTAGCGCACAAGGAAAGGTTAAAAAGGATTCGGAAGTTAGTGGATGTTTTGACCCTAACCGCTACACCAATTCCAAGGACCCTATATCTTTCTTTGGGAGGGGTAAGGGATATGTCAACAATTAACACCCCACCCTTAGGGAGATTACCCATAAAAACCTATATATCTGAATTTTCTGAAGACTTAATTAGAGAAGCGGTACTGAAAGAGATGGAAAGGTCAGGTCAGATCTATTTTGTCCATAATAGAATAGAAACTATCTACAAAATGTATTGCCGGCTTAGAGAGATTTTACCGTTTGCAAAAATTACGGTGGCTCATGGGAAAATGACAAGTAGAGAACTCGAAGAGGTGATGATTGACTTTTTGGATAAGAGATACGATATATTACTTTCTACATCTATCATTGAATCCGGATTGGACATGCCTAATGTAAATACTATTATTATAAATGATGCCCATCGTTTTGGCTTAGCTGAACTTTATCAATTGCGAGGTCGTGTTGGAAGAGGGAGTAGATCAGCCTATGCCTATCTCTTTTATCCCAATGAATCGGTCTTATCTCGGGATGCAAAAGAGCGGCTGCGGACAATCAAAGAATTTACCGATTTAGGTTCAGGATTCAAGATAGCTATGCGCGACTTAGAGATTAGAGGGGCTGGGAATCTGTTAGGTAAAGAACAATCAGGGAATATCTTACAGATTGGCCTTCCATTATATTGTAAGTTATTAAGGCAAACCGTCTCAGAATTAAAAGGAGAGCATGAAGAAGAGACACTTGAACCAAGGATAGATGTCCCTTACAGTGCCTATATCCCAGATACATACATACCCTCATCCCTTCAAAGATTTGCTATATATAAGAGGATGCAGGCTGCATCCCAAGTTTCAGATGTTTTGGAAATCAAGGATGAGTTAAAGGATAGATATGGAAAATTGCCTGAGGTAGTGGAAAACCTCTTGAAGATTATAGAACTACGTGTTAGGGCTAAGCATGCAGGGGTATTGTCCATAGGGACTTCGGACCACAAAATATCGATTGAGTTAAAAGAGGATAAGGATATAGTATCGAAGATCTTACACATAACCTCAAAATTTCCAAGTCAATTAAAGGTAGATCCACAAAAAACTAATCTATTAACCCTATCCTGCGATAATCATTCACTATTGGAAGAGGTATTAGAAGAACTATCTTTTGAGTGGATTAGATGAAGAGACTCCTTTACTACCTGCTACTCACTTCCTACTTCGCCCTTCTCCTATTAGCTTGTACAAAAAAGGAGGAAGACATCTTGGCACAGGTAAATGATGAATGTATTACAAGAGATGAATTCCGTGAGATGTTACGTAATGTACCTACAGAATATAGGGATATGGTTACGGATGTGGATGGTAAAGAGAGGCTGCTTTCTGAATGGATCATGGAAAGGTTATTGGTTCAGGAAGCGTATAGGCTAAAGTTAGATAAAAATCCACATATCATAAAAAAGATAGATGATTTTAAACAGGAACTACTGGCTAAAGAATTGATTAAGATTGCGGTCCTGAGTAAAGTAAGTTTAAATGAAAAGGAGATTAGGGATTACTATAATCTGCATAATGACATGTATCAAGAAGAATTTGAAGAGATAAAACAGGAAGTAGCAAAGGATGCCTTAAGGAAAAAACAGGATGTTGAATTTACGCGCCTTATAAAGAAACTGGAGAAGAAGGCAAAGATCCGAAAGAACCTGAAACTATTAAAAGGTATAAAATAGGGATATGCGATGAGATAGTCCTAAGTCCTTGTTAATTAATGCATAATCAAATCCAAATGGTTCAAACCGAAAACCCAATCCTCCGGTATAATCCAAATCATCCAGTCCAGCCCTTAAGGCTAACCTTTGGTTAAATTGCCAAACCTCAATTCCTGTATGAAGTTTGATTGACTGATGTTCGCATCTCTCTAAATCTAAAGAGATGGTAGAATCTTTAAGGAACTTAGTGTAAGAAAAACCTATCCTGATATTTAATGGAACCTCCTCCTCTCCTCCTTCTCTTTCTAACCTTGCCTTAACCACATTTTGGATATCTAAACCAAGCCTTAGGTGTTCTGTCGGTCTATATAATATGGATAGGTCTCCTCCAAACCCAACGGCATTAAGACCGTCGCATACCTTATTTATAGATTTAAGGCTTCCTCCAAAAAATATCTTAGGATGTAATTTAAGGCTACTGGATATAAAAAAGGCATTCTCTTGAAAGGAAGATTCGTGTGGACAAATTTCTCCTTCGCTATCCCTTTTTTCATATCCACCAGAGTAAAGTTGAACCACTCCTAAACCAAAATTTATAAAGGAGATTACAGAGTGGACATATGTTATCGCATCGTACCTTGCGCCTTCAAATAGAATGATATGCATGCAGGATAATTCTTTACGCTCAACCTGAGAGAGACCTGCAGGATTATAGTAAACGGAACTCGAATCATTGGCTAAGCCAGTAAATGCCTTGCCCATTCCCAACGCCCTGGCACTTCCGCCTAAATCCAAAAAGCGGCAAGGTAATCCATAATCTCCTATTACACCAAACGCAGTCTTAACAGAAGGGATTAAAATGATTATGCAAAATAAGATCAGAATCTTCTTCATAACTCTTAGATTTCGACTACTTAACTAATATCTTCCTTGTTTCTCTATCTCCCTTGGCTTCAATCACACAGATATATCCACCAAAAGATACAATTTCTCCTTTCTCATTCCTGCCATCCCATGGCACCTCATTGACTACTGACCCTACTTCCACATCCTTACGCCAAACAAGATTACCTAATAGGTCATAGATCTTAACTATTGATCTACAATCCTCTTTTAATCTATACTGGATAATAGTTGACTCTTTATTGGCTGAGAAGGGGTTTGGATAATTAAAGACATCCGTAATAAATGATTCCTTATCAGATTCCTTATCAGATTCCTTATCACTTGGGGTTTCTACTAAGATAGCATAACCTATCTCATAATCATTTCCATCATAATAATGATAGGCAATAGAATTACCCCAAAGACAAGGACACATACCTTCTGTAACCTTTTCTTCCTTTTCACCATCCCAATACCATATCTCTCCTTCCCTTTCCCATGCAATCTTACCTTTATAAAGGGATGGGGCTACATCCTGGATTGAATTATCGGTTATTTTATGTGTGTCTTTCCCATCCCAATAATAGATCTCATAATCTCCATCCTCATCTATACCACACCAAGTAACAGTATTTTCGTAAATGGATGGATTTTTATTCATGCCTTGACTTACCCCTTTTGATAAACATTTGGGATCTGGAGAGCGGAGATCATCTATATAATAAACCTCATAATCCTTCCCAATATAGGCAAGACTATTTCCATAGAGTGCTGGAGATTCTCCTGTTATGGAATCGATTGAATCTGGCTTTGGCTTTGGGGAATCACATTTACACAAGTGAATAAACTCTATCGGTTCGCCAGATTCACCCGGCCTACAACCAACCCATGAAATCCAATTCTCATAAATGGAAGGGCTATAATCACAATACTTCCTTTCAATTCTAATTTGTTTTCCATCCTTATAGTAATAGATATCATGTTCATTCAAGGTCTCTTTTACATATTTCGTCCATGCTATATGTCCATTATGTATAACAGGCTCTCTATCCCAATGCCCTTTATCATTTGAGATATTCTCCTCCTCAAATCCACTCCATCTATAGATCTCCCAATCTATCCTCCCTTCTTCATCACGTTCTTTACGTTCCCAGACAATCTCTCCTTTAGAAAGAGAGGGATACTTATCATCTACATTATTATCTGTGACCCTCTTAATAACCCATCCACTTGAAAGAACAGGGTTTGGTAAAAGAAGTAATACTAAAATCAGTAAGATTCTCATCACACACCTTCTTTCTCCCCAAATCAAGATATGCCTTTACTATCGTTTATTGCCCTATTATCTCTACCTCAATAGTTCCAGTAATAGTCTCCCCAGTATCTGTCCTAATCTCTACTTGAGGAAGGGTACGACGCCAATTAAGGTTACGAAGATCCATACCTGGAGTGATTCGATTTTGAGCCTCATTCAATCCATAACTTATTCCAGTCTCTGCCAGATAATAGGCCCTCTGTCTCAACCTTTCATGGGCTTCGTGTTTTGTTCTTGCCCTTAGAAAAAAGACAAGGCTTAAAGAGACTGCACTGAAGAGGATTAGGCCAATAATAGCCATAATAAGAACAGCCTGGCCTTTTTCATTTAGATGGAAAACCTTCTGTAACATGGTATCCCTCCTTCAAAATTATAAGCCTAAAATTTTACCTTTCTTTTACGAGATTATCTAACCCTTGGGTAGATAACCGTCTGAAATTCTAAGGGTGCCTGCGGCTGATTGCCCATCCCTTTATTGAAAGGGATATATACCTCTACTCCCCTTTCGGTTTGGATAAATCGAGGTCTTGGTCTTAGATCTTCTGGATTCACCCTATTCCTATCTATCCTTTTTACAAAGCGCTCACTCCTAATCCCTCTCCACTCTCTATTCAATACATATCTTCCTGGATTATCTCTTGGATCAAATTCAGCAAATGTAAAAGAGCCTTCTCCTAACTCTCTATTATCATCATCTCCATCCTGAGCAGTGATTGTAAGTCTCTCTCTATCTAACTCTCCAACATAGAAATTGTCGAAATGAACTATAGCTGGGTAATCAGGAACTGCATCTCCTAAGCCAGAGACCCTGGCGATTAATTGGATGGAATTGATCTCATCATCAAAAATACGTCCATCAACATCTCGGGTAGTACCTCTCAAGATAACCCCTCCTGTCCATTGATATCCAGGGCTAGAGAAGACATTGCCACCATCAAAACCAGTGTCTTGCTCAACCGTCCAGAATACAGGGAATAGATTTCCATCCAAGGTGTCATTGTTAGGAGTTCTATCATTTATGTTTGCAATCAGGCAAAGATGATGATCCCTTACTAAGTTCTGGTCATCAAGATCATTCTCATATGGAACACCGTCTCCGTCGTTATCTCTACCAATAGCGAAATTAACCTCTTGAGTGAAAAACCTTATATCTGCAAAGCAGCCGAATATCACTGCTTTAGCATTCAGTCCGGAGATTGTTTCACTCCTCCATTCATACCTATTTTGATTAAGATTGGTTATTCCAATACATTGAGGGTCATGGACTGATAATATGTCACGTATGTCAGGTGGACTTTCTGCATTAGGGCCAAAATGAAAGAAATTTGTTTGGGGTAACGGAGGATTATGCATATTATGGTTTTCATTGTGCCAATTAGGAGGTACAGGATAAGCTATACCTTCCCACATTGTCCAAGGATCTGGAGGAACATCTGGAAAAACCATTCCATCCCTCTCAGGCGTTACAAATCCAGGATTGGCTAATAGATTATCTATAGTTGTACGCCTTACCGTTTTCAAGTCCTCTATCAGCCTATCTTGAGCGTGGGTTGCCTCACGAGTGACTTCAAGTATATTCTTACTCTGCCACCATGTCCTTAGGGTATTGATAAAGAATACATTCAGTCCCACAACAATTAAGGCAATGATTGCAGCAGCGAATATCATCTCAACAAGGGTTAAACCCTTTTCTTTTTTCATAACAAACCCCTTTTATTATGGATAATATGCCCTGATCGTCGATAAAATATAGAACCTATCTCTTCCTCCTTCTCTCCAATTCACTCTGATATCTATCCTTTTGAAATTTGTAGGATCTTCTGTTTGGGTAAAGTCTCTATCATTTACATAAAAAACCAAGACCTCTCTTTCAAATGGCTGTGACCCAGGGATTTCCTTTCCGTATATATCATGGAAAGGACCTGTTTCACGAAAGCCGTTATAGTCATCTATATCATCAAGGGTCAAGCGATTATTGTGATCCTCTCCAGGCTCAGGTCCAAGATTAGTGGAATAACTACCTACAACACCTCTTCTATTATGATCATCAGGTTGAGCTTTACCATTAAACTCATCCCATGCCCTTTGTGGAGAATACAAAACCCTTCTTGCATTTTCGCCTGCAACAGAGGTTACTACATCATTACCTGTATTTATATATCTTATAGAATTATTACATGGTCCCTGGATTATCTCCTCCATCAAATCCTGGGCAAATACCCTTGCTCGATTTTCAAGGCTTACATCCTCTGTCTTTGTTATTACATTTGCAAACATCCAAATAAGAGGTAATATCCCTCCGATAAGGATTAAAGAGGCAACCATCAATTCAATTAGACTCACCCCTGAATTGGTGTTTAAAAAACAGGATAATCTTTTCAAACCTTTACCCCTTCTATTTCCTAAGATAGCATAAATTCTAAAAAAAGTCAATAATAGTCTTTTATCTCTCTATTTTACATCCCAGCTTATTATCCTCTTTATCCTTCCATCTTGATCTACCTCAGCCCGTGCCTCGATCACTTTCCTATAGATTCTCCCTCCTTGCTCAACCGTTGCAGTTGACCTTATGAGTATTATCCTTCCATGGGCAACTGTTCCATGGAAAAGAAGAGATCGGGCTAAGTTTGGTGCTGCTAATCCAGGTTCATTATCCGAATCTTCAACCGTTATCATGCCGTATACCCTTTCTCCATCATGTCCAGCAAATACTGTGGCTGGGATGTTGAATCTTGCTTCTCCACCTGGGTCTACTGGAACAACAAGATTCACAAATGGTGATGGTACTGGTAAGATATTCCCTGGTGCCAAAGGATTAAAGAGGATATGGTTTGGATTCTCGACATCGTCACAGAATGGCCTCCATGATAGGTATAGCCTCACACACTTTATTCCATCTATTTGAATATTTTGCCCACCACAATTAGGACACCTTCTCGGAGGTCTTCCAATTCCAGTAGTTCTACAGTCTCTACATCTCCATTCTACATCATCGTCTGGAGTGTCATGAGTATCCTCATCCATTACCACAACCCTGATTGTATTTTGGGCATTGGAGTTAAATGTGAAGTTAGTAGATATATTGACAAAACCTTGGTAATATCTATTGTTCCTTATATCGTCTCCATCTGCAAAGGCCCTTGCACCCCTCGCAGGTTGGTTTCTAAAGTTATTGCCATGTGGGTCTATGTTGAATGTAATATCTCTATCTTCAGGGGAATCCGAATTTACTATAAAATTTAAAGGTAAGTCAACAAAATCTGGCTGCATAGCGTCGTCATCCCTTATCTCAAACTCGAACCATTCTACATCTTCTTGTACTTTAGTCAATCCGTTTCTACCTACCCAAAAATCGATCCCTAGGTTATCATCGTGGATCCTGTATCTATATCTAAAGGTATCTCCTCTATGTAATCTTATACCATCCGTCTGATCAAAGACCGTCCTTTCTTCATCTCTAAAGTTAAAATGAGGGTCGTTCAATGGATCGATTCCTATGAAGTGAACTCTACCACCTTCCATTTTGCTTTCTTTCCTCCAGTATGTGAACCGGCAAAGGGCCTCATTCGTTCCAGCTTCCCCTCTCTCATCTTCAGTATCTTTATCATTAAACTGAAGCTCACCCCTCCTTATAGACCTCTCTCTTTCAACCTCATATTCAAGCCATACCTTTCCAGATGGAATTGTGTGATAGCTTGATCGGAGCCTTAGGAGAGGAGGTACATCATTTCTACCATCAAAGTCGATCCATCCATCAAAAATGAAGAATCCATCTGCATCACGTCTTATATTGTCTTGATATTCAGCTCCTCCAAGATCATGGTTCAGTTCCTGAACACACATTCCTTCAGGATTCTTTACATTTGCGTAATTTATTGATGTATCAATATTTGGGGTATACATAGGGTCTTCTGCCTCATATTTTGTATAGTAAGAGCCATCCCTTTCTACTATCTTATATTCCCTAGTTACTGGATCATATTCTGCACCAGAGAAGCATTTTATTGGTCGTCCAGGTTTTATCCTAAAGTCCATAATCCCTGGAATGGGAGGTTGTGGATTTGTATCCTCCTCTGCCCACTGCCATCCTTCTCCATCGATATATACACATGTTCTCCATCTTCCATTCCATTCATCAAGAGGTGGCATCCAATCAGTAAATACGTCATGTCCCTCGTATTCTCCTTCGCCACCATATCCACGGATATTCTCCATATCAACAAGGTGGATGTACTTGGATATAACATAACACCAGATAAACTTATTGTTAGGGCATTCGCAAAGGTCTTCCTTAGTATTTGCCTTGTATGGTCCATTGTAGAATCTATTTCCTACCCCATGAAGGTATATATAGTCAGTTGCATACAATCCTCCTTTTATAATACTTGAGCCGATATGACTACTATCAAAACTATTTGCAAACAGAATGCTTCCTTCTCTTATCTCTGTTCCTGCCTTATTTGGTATTTCACTATAATCATATTCCCCATAAAATGCTATATTCTTCATACTCCTCACAACCCCATTAAAGACTGTCCTATTTGGTTTATCGCCTTTAGTCTCACCGAATATAACATCACCTCCTGCATGGATAAAGGCCTTATTCATCTCTATTTTATTGTCGAAAGGCTTGATTCTTACTATTCCATTTGTTATCAATTCGCCACTAAAATCTAAATCCCCATCTGAACCATCTCCACAAAAGTAGATGGCATTATCTCCCCTATAATGGGAATGCATTGAGCAGTTTTTGTAATGGCTAATATCTCTATTTGTTGAATCTTTCCAATCACTAAGCTCTATCTTTCCTCTACAGACGATTTTTACATTCTTTAATTTGTGTAACCCTTCTTTCTTTAGATAGCAATAATCCTTATGGACATAGATATAGGTTCCATCAATCTTTAAATCTCCAGATCCTATAATATTTATATACTTATCTCCTCTCATGTAAGGACCAGTAAATCTGAAATTGCCTATATTCTCTGCAGAGATATAATCTCCACTATAGATCGAACCTTTTATATCGCAATCCATCTCCTTATTTCTGAAATATATATATCCTTTTGAATATATATTTCCAGAGACCTCAAGGTCTACTCTCTTTTCGCTCTCAATGTCGAAGTTTATATTACCTCTTGTATACATATCACCTGTTATAATCTGCCTTTTATCAGCTATTTGAGAGGTAAAGGAAATATTTATCCCATTCTTTGCAATTAAGTAACTTCCTGTTAGCTCGATCCTTTCTGATGTAATCTCTATCTTGTCATCTCTTACGTAAATTATTCCCCGTGCTATTAGTTCTGCTATTGGTTCTTTTTTACCTATACCCATGTCATCACATCTAAGATCTCCATCTAAGGTGAGGTATCTACCATCCTTTACGCTAAAACATCCGCCGCAATGGATTGGACCATTTATCTTAATATCTGTATATGGATCAAGGTCAAATTTTAAATGTCCTCCTTTTCCTTTTGTAAACAATGCAACTGGAAAACCAAGGAAGTTATCTAATTTCACATCTTCAGAGATCACGATCTTATTCTTTGCAACCAATGCACCAATTCCTACAATCTCTGCCCTTTTTTTTATATGAATATTTGCTTTTGAATAAACAATCCCTTCTATTTTAACCTTTTCACCCTCCTTTATGTTGATCGTACCGCTATAATATCCACTTATTGTATCTCCATTACCAAACGACCCTCCCCTCTTCTCTCCAAGTTCTCTTGCCATTTCTTCATAATCAGAAAGGTCTGTTGGATAGGTTATGTCCATACCATCCTCTGCATAATTAATCATCTTATCTATCCTATCAGAAACAAACGCCTTATAATCAGATAATAGAGGATCTGGCTCCTCTAAATATCCACCATCTGACTCTAACTCAATCTCCTTTTCTCTCACTATCTGGGTACCAGAATTATCTTGGTCTATGTCTGGATAAGGAATCTCCACATGATTATCGTCTATTATAGCAAGACTACTTTTATTAAGCGAATCTGGTTTAGGCTCCATCCAATCTTTAGCTTCAAGGTATGCAATCCTTTCTCTATCTTCTGGGACTTCTGGTGGATTTTTTGGCTCCCATCCAACATATGTATCTTCATCGATTTTCATACCGCGATTTGAATGGAGTCTTGCCCAATAGATGTAAAGGTGTTTTGATTTTGATTTTGTAATAAGTAGATCATCTTTTGTTGACCAGCCAGTGAAATACTTCTCCTGGACAACATCCTTAAATCCAGTGCATGCAATACTCCCTTTTTGAGAGATCGCCTCTCCGAGGTAGGTACCATTACTACTCACTATGCTAACATCCTCTTTTCCGTGGATTGTCCCTTCAAATATATATGATCCACTCTTAACCTGAATCGAGCTATTTGATCTTATCTCTCCACGGAGATATCCTAAATCTACATTTTCTAAACTCACCTTCCCTTCACTATACAACCTTCCCTGGTTCATCTCAAACCTACCGCCTGATGTACCTCTCTTAACATTTATCTCTCCTTTACTCCATATCCCCCCTTTTAATAGTACGGATTGACCATCTAAGTGGATTGTAGCATCTCCTCCGGAATAGATATTTGCCTTGATTTTGCAAAATCTATTGGATGCCTCAGGCTTGATCTCTATTTTACTACCACTTCTTATCTCACCAGATATTAGAGGGATAGACATACCATATCTATCGCCTGCACCTGTACCAATAGTCAAACCACGAGAATGGTCTCCAGAATGGATAGATACATCTCGAAATGTTAAAGAGCCTTTTGATGTTCCATTGATAAACAACATGTAAGTCCCTGACCGAAGCTTTGTGCCTCTAAATTCTACATCGGGTCCATCTATACAAATACCAATACCTTCTTTAGCATGCATCTTTCCCATTATAACTGTCTTACCCCCTACCAATCTAAAATCATTATCAGGATACGCACCTCCTATATAGCTACCTGCTCTCATATCAGCCCAGAGCACAGGGATCTCTACTATATTATAGCTACCTTGCCTTGTAACTATACAACCACCTGCATGCATCTTACATCTAAGGAAGCTAATCTTTCCACCACTTGTTCCTCTACCCATAGATATATCCCCTCCTGCTATCAAATCTCCCCTTATTATTACGTGAGTATTACTGGAATCAACATATATACAAATATCTCCTTGTGCATTGACATCTGCATCCATATGGGTCCGAATGGGTGCGTTTGAGCCACAATTACCAAAGGATAGATAAACCGTACCGGATGAATATATCTTTCCACGGATCTTTAAAACACGGCTCGCATAACAATTCCTAAAAGATACATTACCATTTTCATTTACAAGCAGTGCATCTACATCTATAATCGCTTGCTTATTTGGCTTTATGTCTAAATCCTTTGAACCAGATGGTGAAGCCGTCCTCCACTCTCCTCTTATCTTACATAATCCGCATCCTCCAACTCCAACAGAGATATTACCATTGGTATATCCTATTGTATCAAGGACTGTGCCTTCTCCACCATCAAACTCTATACCATCTTTCGAAAACAATCCAGCTTTTCTATGAGGTGGATCTATCTTAATCGCAACAGCCTCCCTTGCAGAGATACTACCTTCAGAGATAATTGCCCCTTCTCCTACTGCACCTACTGTAAATCCATCCTTATTCCATTTTCCAGCCTTCTTAAACATAACATAATCTACATCTTTAAAATATAAGACATCCTTCTCCAAGACGATTGGACCCTGAATGAACGCATGCCCTCCTTCGAAGTAAATCAAACCATCCGGAGATCCACCTCCAAACTTACCTGGTACATCACCGTTTTTTGACATCCTATAAAAGTTGTATCCTGGAAAGTCTGAGGCATCATCATAATCACTTAAGGCTGTATCATAAGTTGGACGAGGTATATCCGCTGGAGATTCTGGAGAAAGTGGTAACTCTGGTTTATGATGACCTACAACATATCTTGGTGGCTTAGGAATTCCTGCGTATTGCTTAGGATCCTTAGGATCGTCAAATGGTGGTATTATTATAACCCTATCAGCCCCATCTATTCTTTTATATTTATTTCCTGGATTTCCTGCACCACAGTTTACTCTCCCACATGCAGTTATATCTCCGTATACATTAGTTCCAGTAACCACTGCATTTCCATTCGAATGCATATTCCCCACAGATTGATTGCTGAAAGAGACATTAAGTCCCTGCTCTCCAAGGAATCCATAGGTAAATATTGGGGCTTGCCAGATCTTCTTTGGATTCTTAACACGAAGCTGTATATATGGAGAATCTTCGGTTGGATCGCCTGGGGATTCACCTACTTCAAAATAGACTCTTGCGTGTGCACCACCCTCTGGTGGTGCGGTAGTTTTATCATTAGGTATAACCTTCCCCCTAAATTCCTTTGCCTCGTTGATAGTCCACTCATCTCCTGAATCAGGTGTTTGGTTATAAACCTCTGCACAAAAGGAAGGCATAGTAAAAAGAACCATTAAGAAACTCAATATAAGAATCCTTTTCATTTCTATCACCCCTTCTTGTTTGATCCATTTCCACTAACAAGCTTTTGCAAATATCGTGCCAAAATCGAGATTCTTCCTAACATCTTACAAATTATAAACTTACGACTTACGATCCATTATTCATCCTCGCCTCTCGAGTAAAGATTTTTTACTCAAGGTAAAAAATCTTTACTTTGTTAAGTGACCCCTACACATTCTCTCTTTCTCACCGTTTCCTTGTAAATTCGGGGTGGTCCATTTAGTGTGGGGGAAGACAAATAAAGCCACCTGATTGAAAAGGCGAACAAGAGATGCCTTTGAAAAATGCCTTGTTACCATTTCCCCTCCTTATACCTATTTTTTAATAGCCATTCATCTATCTTATCCTTCTTGAACCTCCAAGACTTACCCACCTTAAATGCAGGAATCTTGCCTTTCTGGCACATTCTATATATACTTATTTCATGTAACCGAAGATATTTTGCTACCTCTTTCACAGTCATAATAGTGGGTCTTCTTTCCTTTAGCTCATCCATTTATTCAATCACCTCCTTCCTCATTTAGTAAATCTTAACTTAATGAATCTTTATCTTATTATGTTACTCAAATTTAGTCAAGTCTTTTTTGGAGATTAGGAGATTAGAAATCGCAAGTTATTTCCATTTTCCTAATAGAAAAGGCTTTTATGGTCGATATTTATCAATCGCAAGGTAATCCCGCAACCCTCTATTAGAACCAAGGAATGTTTTTCCTTGACAGGTCACTGCTAATCTTGTAAAATTTGAGAAATCGTTTGGAGAAGGTTAAATATACAATAGAGGAAGAAGTTAAGTACTGGTTTTTGAGCCTGAACAGGCCAGATACAAGGTCCATTTTTGCCTTTGTATTTACTGTAGGTTTGTTTTCTGGACTTACGAAAGAGAGATTTAAGAAGGTACATCGAAAGGTTATAAATAGGCTAAAAAGAAGATATAATGATCTTAGGGACGAAGATTTGGAGTTTTTAAGAAAAAGCACCTCCTCTTACATTACCTCGAAAGATCCTATTGATTTTATTTCGCTAAGTTATCTTGAAGGTGTAAGGGAAGGATTTAGAGAACTTAAAGAAGATTTTATAATAATTTTGCCTATCCTCAGAAGATTGTCTAAGGACAAAGATGCGGTTATTCGACGATCTGCCGCATATTCTTTAAGATTTATAGAGAAAAAGGAATTAAAAAAAAAGAAGGTCTTACCCATCTTAAAAAGGTTGTCTAAAGATAAAAGCTTAGAGGTTAGAGAGGTTGTAGCATATTGTTTAAGAGATATGGATATAGAAATCCCAAACAAGGTTCTACCAGTCCTGCATAGGTTATCCAAAGATGAAGATTTAGAGGTCAGGGAGCTTGTAGCAGATTCTTTAAGAATTATACTTAAAGAAAACATAGATGAAGTTTTACCGAACTTAAGATTTTGGACAAAGGATAAAGATTGGAATGTACGGGAGGCTGTAGCATATTCTTTAAGAGATATAGGAAAAGAAATGCCAGATGAGGTGTTACCAATCTTACGGGACCTAGCCAATGATGAAACCTTTTTTGTGCGAGATGTAGCTCGGGATTCTTTAATGAGGTTTAAAGGTGTTACAAGATGAATCAACAGATTTTCACAGATTGGAGGAAGGAGAGGAAATGAGAGCACAATTGATTTTAAAGATAAACAGATTGGCAAAAGAAGGGAAAAAGATACCTTGTAAAAAGGCATTAGAATTAGCTAAAGAATTTAGCGTAGAACCAAAGGAAATAGGAGATATCCTAAACAAGTTAGAGATAAAGATTATAGATTGCAGCTTAGGTTGTTTTTAATCCACAGATTTTTACCAAAGGGTGTCTCTTTGGAACAGAGGATATTAACATCTTTTTTGGTGGTAAAATGATTTAAAGAGATTAGAGAGGGAGTGGAAAGATGATTAGATTGGGTGTGAATGTTGATCATGTAGCCACAATAAGAGAGGCAAGAAAGACCAATTATCCTGATCCGGTTCGGGCAGCAATTTTAGCAGAATTAGCTGGATGTAATTCTATAGTAGTTCATTTGCGAGAGGATAGGCGACATATTCAAGAAAGAGACGTACGGATATTGAAAGAGGTGGTTCAAACCAGATTGAATTTAGAGATGGCTGCTACTGATAAAATGGTGAAATTTGCCAGGGAATTAAAGCCGGATCAAGTAACATTGGTTCCTGAACGGAGGGAGGAGTTGACCACAGAAGGTGGCTTAAATGTTGTCAATCAAAGGGAGTTATTACAAACAGTGGTCAATCTTTTGCAGGATACAGAAGGGATCGATGTCTCACTATTTATCGATCCAGATCCAGAACAGATAAAGGCAGCCCATAAAATAAAGGCGCGAATTATTGAACTCCATACAGGGCGATATTGTGAATCTTCTTCACCCATTGATGAATTGCAAAAGTTAGAAGAGGCTGTGAAACTTTCACACCGACTGGGTTTACAGGTTTCAGCTGGACATGGATTGAATTATCAAAATGTAAAGGCTGTTGCAAAAATTTCGGGAATAGAAGAGCTAAACATTGGACATTCAATAGTGGCTCGTGCAGTTTTAGTAGGAATGGAAAGGGCAGTAAGGGAGATGATTGCCTTGATAAACCCATAACTTGAATTATTCCTGGAGTAATGTTCTTACTGCCTTTGCTACCTCTTCTGGTTTTTGGCGTAAAACCTCTTCTTCTGGTCTCTCCTCCTTATGTGACTCTTCCCCAGGTTTTTCTTTCTTTTCTTCTTTTTCTTTAGCCTTCGATTTTAAAAACTCCGAAACTTGAGGAATCTTTAGCTCCAAGATAAATCCGACTACCCAACCTATCGTAAAGAATAGTAGAAAGCTTATCACACCTCTTATAAGCACCTTAAATATTAACAAGGGTAGGGGAATAATTTCCAAAAGTAGCCACATTCGTTCTAAGGTTATTAGGATGGTCAAGATGAACGCAAATTTTCCTAAAAAAGAACCAATTTTATAACCCATATCTCACTCCTTTTTTTATTCTACCACAAATTTAGTACTCCTGCCAAATAAATAAATTCCTTGCTTTTTTCATAATGCTTTGGTAAGATATATACTTAGTTTTAAACTTAATCCTTGTGGCTTAATCCTTACAGCTTATGTATGACCTGATTATAAAAGATGGTATAATAGTCGATGGGACAGGGAAGCCTAAATATGTTTCGGATATTGGAATTAATGAGGAGAGGATTACAAATATCTCGGACCTCTCGGATGGTGCTTCGAAAAAGGTTATTGATGCAAGGGATTGTGTAGTTTCTCCTGGTTTCATTGATATCCATTCCCATTCAGATTTTACTATACTTGTTAATCCTACATCAGACAGTAAAGTAAAACAAGGGGTTACAACAGAGGTAATAGGAAATTGCGGTTTTTCCGCAGCCCCATCTCTTGGCAAGATAAAAGAAAAGGCGGGTAATATCTGTAAGGGATATGGTTTGGAATTCAATTGGAGTTCATTAGGTGAGTACTTGAATCAAATAAGAGATATATCCGTTAATGTTGTACCTTTAGTAGGTCAAGGGAACATTAGAGCCGCAGTCTTGGGTTATGAGGATAGGAAACCAACCTATAAAGAGCAGGATAGGATGAAGTACCTATTAAAAGAGGCCTTTGAACAAGGATCGTTTGGTTTATCTGCGGGACTTATTTATCCGCCTGGCTGTTTTACTAAAGGTGAGGAATTGATTGAACTTTGTAAAGTTGTGGTTGAATTTGAAGGGGTATTTGCCAGTCATATTCGCAGTGAAGGTACGCACTTGATAGAGGCAATCGAAGAGGTAATAGATATTGGAAAGGAGACAGGGGTTAAGGTCCATATTTCACATTTAAAGACTCAGGGTAAAGAAAGTTGGAAGAGATTGGATACCGTATTTAAGAAGATAGAAGATGGTTTAAGAGATGGTATAAGGATTACTTGTGATCGGTATCCTTATTTGGCTGGATCAACAGATTTAGATATCATCCTTCCAAGTTGGGTCTATGAAGGAGGAACTGCGGAGGAGTTAAAAAGGTTGAGAGATCCTGAATGCAGAGAGAGGTTAAAAGGGAAGATTTTAGAGTCGCACGGAGATTCGTGGGAAGATGTGATGATATCTTCTGTTTCGCGAAGAAGGAATAAATGGATGGAAGGAAAGAGGATATCCCAGATATTAAAAGAGATAAACCTCCATCCTTGTGATTTTATATTTGACCTTCTGATTGATGAAAAGGCACAGGTTCAAGCAATATTCTTCTCTATGAGTGAGGACAATCTGAAAAGGATACTTAAGAAACCTTATACCTCAATTGGTTCTGATTCATCCTCCCGTAAAACCTCTGGTATTTTAGCCAAAGGGAAACCCCATCCTCGAGCCTTTGGAACCTTTCCCCATGTATTATCCAAGTATGTTAGGGAAGAGAAGATATTAACTATGGAAGAAGCTATACATAAGATGACAGGTGCTAATAGCCTACTCATTGGAATTAAAGAACGTGGTTTTATAAAAGAGGGGATGTATGCTGATATAGTAGTATTTAACCCACGCCTTATAAAGGATCAAGCTACTTATGAAGATCCTTTTAAATATCCTAAAGGGATCGAATATGTATTAGTTAATGGAAAGATTACAGTTAAACGAGGAAGGCATACTGGAGTTTTGGCTGGAAAGGTGCTTAAAAGAGATAATATATGATAAGGATAGGTATTGCATATCATCCAGATTATACAAAACATGAGACAGGAGGACATCCAGAGAATAAGCAAAGGGTCGCAAGAACCATAGAGTATCTTAAACAATCAAGGATCAATAAAGACCTACTTTATATAACCCCAAATCTTGCCTCGATAGAGGAGATAATGCTTGTTCATCCTAAGTCGTACATTGAATCAATCGAAAAGGCATGTAAGACAGATAGAAGATATTTAGATGCAGATACCCTTATATCTCCTGATTCATTTGATGTTGCTTTGCTTGCAGTCGGTGGTGTGATATCATGTGTGAATTCGGTTATGGAAGGTAAGGTAAAAACTGGATTTGCTTTGGTTAGACCACCGGGACATCATGCATGCAAAGAGAAGGCAATGGGATTTTGTATATTCAATAATATCTCGATTGGAGTAAGGTATGCGAAAAAGTTATATGATTTACACAGGATCTTAATCATTGATTTTGATGTTCATCATGGAAACGGAACCCAAGAGATCTTTTATGACGATCCCGAAGTTTTATATTTCTCACTACATCAATATCCATTCTATCCAGGTACAGGGGATAAAGGTCAGGTAGGAACTGGTAATGGAAAAGGCTATACTGTCAATGTTCCTTTATTAGCTGGAGGAGGAGATTTGGAATATAAAGAAGGTTTTGAACAATACCTCATCCCTCGTGCTATAAAATTTAATCCAGAGCTAATCTTTGTCTCAGCTGGTTTTGATGCATACAAAGGTGATCCCTTGGGAGGTATGAACTTATCGATTGATGGCTATAGAATGATTGGTAGGTTAATCTGCGAACTTGCAAGTCAAACCTGTGAAGGAAAGGTAATATCCAGTTTGGAAGGTGGTTATAATTTAGAAACATTACCTATCCTAATTGAGGCATACCTTGATAATTTTACTTCGCAAAATTATGGTTAAAAATAGATACTTACACAAGATTATTGTTTCAGGTGGCTAAAATGTTATTATCTGATAGATCAATCAAAAAATTAATAGAAGAAGGAAACTTGGTAATTCAACCAAAAGCGATCTTGAAGTCGGCATCGATAAGATTACATTTGTCTAACCAATTCGCCAAACCAGCAGAAAGGGTTGAGGTGAAAGAAGGGTATCTATTAAAACCAAAGGAATTGATTTTAGGCTCGACATTGGAAAGGATTAAACTTCCAAATGATCATGCAGGATTGTATGATGGCTCTACAACACTGGCAAGAGTGGGTATAACATCACATATGGGAAGTATGCTTATCTCACCTGGTTCTGATGGCAATCTTACATTGGAGATCTTTAATGCATCAGATAAACCATTTTTGCTCAAGGTAGGTATGAGAATAGGGCAACTAATTATCATTAAATTAGATTCACCTTCTGAAAAACCACAACCAGAACGATCTAAATACAAAGGAGCGCTCCATAGAGGCTTGATAATACCTGACAAAGATCTAATCTACAGATATTATAAGTAGAGGTTTTTTGTGAAGCGA
The DNA here is from genome assembly GCA_030017475.1 of bacterium. Taxonomy (GTDB): domain Bacteria; phylum UBA9089; class JASEIO01; order JASEIO01; family JASEIO01; genus JASEIO01. The sequence continues at coordinate 22,828 of JASEIO010000009.1, forward strand.
AGATTCAATATAGAAAGGAGAAGGATAGCTAAGCAATATACAAAGATAAATAGACGACTTATGATATTGAACCTAATAATAGCTACCTTGATTTTGGTCCTCTTTCTTATAAGCGGTTTATCCCTCGGATTGAGAAATGCTTTATACGGATTTACCAATAATGATTGGTTAGTGATCTTGTTTTATCTATTAATCTTTAGTCTTGGGGTCGAGATCTTAACACTACCAATTTCGTTCTATGATGGGTATATAATTGAACATAGGTTTTCTCTTTCTAATCAAACTGTATCCGCCTGGCTTAAGCATAAAGCGAAAGGATTTTTAGTATCATTTGTACTTGGGATTATATTCATAGAGATATTATACCTATGTCTAAGGAAGACCCCTTCAACCTGGTGGATATGGATGTCTTTGATCTGGATAGTTTTTACAGTCGTCCTATCACATTTAACACCTATCTTATTGATACCTATATTTTACAAACTAACCCCATTAGAAAATAAGGAATTAAAAACCCGCTTATTAAATCTTTCCCAAAAAGCAGGGACAAAGGTAAAAGGTGTATATAGAATAAATCTCTCTAAAGATACAAAAAAGACTAATGCTGGTTTAACTGGAATTGGTGGAACAAGATGTATAATTGTCGGAGATACAATGCTTTCTAACTATTCAGAGGAAGAGATCGAGGTAACCTTGGCCCATGAATTGGGTCACCATTACTATAGGCATATCATAAAGCAGATTGCAAGTGGAGCAATCTTTGCGTTTATAGGATTCTATCTTACACATTTGGTTCTACGAGGTTTAACACCTAATCCATCTGACATAGCTTATCTCCCTATATTCCTCCTATCCTTCTTTGGATTTTCACTCCTAAGCTCCCCTATTCAAAATACCTATTCAAGATTTTTAGAAAGACAGGCCGATAGATTTTCTTTGGAATTATCTAATAACCCGGATGCCTTTATATCAAATATGATTGCCTTATCTGATCAGAATCTATCTGATATCTCTCCACATAGATTAGTAGAATCTTTGTTATACGACCATCCATCTCCAATAAGAAGGATAAGATTTGCCCATAATTTTGCCAAAAGAAAAGGGGGTAGGGAATGAAAAGGGTTTTTCAAGTCAGTAAGATGGGGGATGAAGAGCTAAAGCTAAAGCTTAAAAGGCTAAATATCTCCTTAACTGTGGATGAAGTGCGGAAGATAGTTAATATATTAGGAAGAGACCCAACATGTACTGAATTGTATATATTTAATGGAGAATGGAGTGAACATTGTTCATATAAATCCAGTAAGTCTATAATAGACAAGTATCTACCAACTAAGGCACCAAATGTCATTCAGGGTCCAGAGGAGGATGCCGGAATCATCTATCTCACTACTATAAATGGTGAAAGATATGGTTTAGTTATTGCCCATGAATCTCATAATCATCCCTCGCAAGTTCTACCTATAGAAGGGGCAGCTACTGGAATTGGCGGTATTGTCCGGGATGTTGATTGCATGGGAGCCCGTGTTTTGGGGGTAGCTGATTCCTTGCGATTTGGAGATCCTGCTGGAGCTAACAAAGAAAGGACAAAATGGATTGCAAATGGAGTAGTTCAAGGAATCTGGGAATATGCCAATGCCTTAGGGGTTCCAAATTTAGGAGGGGATACGTATTTCAACGATTCGTTTGATGATAACTGTCTGGTTAATGTAGTAGCTATTGGGGTGGTTCGAGAAAGGGATATTGTCCACTCCCGAGTTCCAGAGAAGGCACGATACGAGGATTATGATGTAATCTTAATTGGCAAGCCAACTGATTCCTCAGGTTTTGGTGGGGCATCTTTTGCATCAGAGGTTTTATCTGAAAAGGAGGAAAGAAGAGGAGCGGTTCAGGTGCATGATCCATTTTTAAAGAATGTATTATCGATGAGAAAGGCAAATGAGGAGGTTTTAAAGTTAGCAAGGGAGAAAGGGGTGGAGATTGGATTTAAGGATTTAGGTGGCGCAGGATTAGCCTGTGCATCTTCAGAGATTGGGGCAGGGTCTTCCTTTGGAATAGAAATAGACTTAGAGCGGGTTCATGTAGGAGAGAAGGACCTATTACCTGAAGTGATAGCCTGCGCAGAGACACAGGAAAGATATATTATGGTGGTACCTTCTTCCTTTTCTCAAGATGTCTTAAGGATATATAATGAAGATTGGGAGCTACCAGAAATCTTCGAGGGAGCCCGCGCTACAATAATTGGTAAGGTAAGAAAAGACACAAGATACATCTTAACCTATAAAGGGGAAATTGTATGTAATGCCCCTATTATGGAAATAGCTAAAGGGATAAGGTATAAAAGAAAGGCAACCCCAATTATAAGGGATCTAAAAGAACCTGAATTCCGAGAACCAAAGGACATAGGAGAGGTTTTATTACGTCTTCTAAATAGTCCAAATATTTCCAAAAAAGAGTATATCTATAGGTCTTATGATACTGAGGTTCAAGGAAATGCAGTGATAAGACCGGGTGAAGCTGATGCTACGGTAATTGCTCCTTTAGAAGAGGAAGGATCGAATGTTGGTATTGCCCTGTCTACGGATGGAAATCCATTTTATGGAAGGATATCACCCTATTGGGGAGGTGCTACCTCGGTAGCAGAGGCGATGAGAAATGTAGCCTCAGTTGGGGCCACTCCTTCATGCCTTACAGATTGTCTAAATTATGGATCGCCAGAGAAGGAGGAGGTTTTTTGGGAGTTTATAGAAGGGGTTAGGGGATTATCAGATGCAGCACGCCACTTGTGGTTAAAAGGAACAAACACCCCTACCCCTGTTGTTTCTGGAAATGTAAGTTTTTATAATGAGTCTGAAAGTGGTAGGGCTATTGATCCATCACCAATCATCTGTTGCATTGGGATATTAGAAGATTACTCGCGTGCTATAACCCAGAGATTTAAAGAGATAGGATCAAGAATATATCTTGTTGGTGAAAGGAAGGATGAACTCGGTGGTTCAGAATACTACAGGGTTATACTCCAGACCTTAGGTAAAAACGTGCCTAAGGTAGATTTTGAGCGTGAAAGGGGAGCGATATATGGAGTCATTGATGCCATAAATGAGGGTCTGATTAAGGCCTGTCATGATATATCAAATGGTGGTATGATTATTACGATAGCTGAGATGATGATTTCGGGTCGTTCTTCAGGTGACTTAGGTGTGGAATTATACCTGGATAAGGTTCCAGGCGGATTACGAGGAGATAAGAAGCTTTTTACTGAATCAAGTGGATTTATATTAGAGGTTTCGCCGATCCATAGTTCAAAAGTTTGTCATATATTTGCAGATTACGGAGTGAAAGCGGATTATATCGGAAAGGTGATTAAGAATCCCTATCTAAAGGTGAAGGATAATGGGCGAGAGATCTTAAATATATCTTCTGTAGATTTAAAAAATGCCTGGACAAGTGGAACCCAGGATGCGATGAGGTAATGTGAAGAAAGGTTCTTAATTACGAGTAATTCTTGAATCTGAGGGTAGGTTTAAAAATGCAGAAGCTAAATGAGGGGCTATTGTCTTGTAATAAGTGGATTATGGATGAGATGTTACAAGATAAGAATCCTGAACTTAAGAGGCAAGTAAGGATCTTAAAAAAACAATTAGGGCAATATCGTACACCAAAATTTATTATAGATTATATACTTGAACAAATGGAATTAAGTCCAGATAAAAAGGTGCTTGATCCTGCCTGTGGAACTGGTGACTTTCTCTTGCGGGCCTATGATATATTGAAAGCGAAGTACGAAAGACAAGGTGTTCAAGCCGCCGAGATTCATAGTAGAATACTTAAAAATAATTTATATGGTGTAGACATCAATCCCTTCATTGCTGAATTGGCTATAATAAACTTGGTGATGAAGGATCTTTCTACCCCAGTAGAGAAGGTCAATATTATTGATGCCAATAGCTTAAGGAGATATGAATTGGAGTTTGACTACGGAAAGGAAAATTCAACAATAAGAAACAGAGAACCTATTTCAAGACACGCCTTTTTTCGCCAGAGATTTGATGTGATTATAGGAAATCCACCTTACCTTGATGGAAGGAATGTTTGCAAAATAGATCATAGGTATTACAAAAAGGTCTTTAGAACAGCTCAAGGAAAACTTAATACCTTCTCACTTTTTATAGAAAGGGGTTTAGAGATGTTAAAAAGTGGAGGGAGGCTTGGTTTTATAGTGCCAAGTACAATGCTAAGGAATTCTCGGTATTGGGCGGTGAGACTTGAATGTTTAGATCGAGCAAGAATTCATAAACTTACCTACCTTGACAATTTACCTTTTAAAGATGCTGTGGTTACGGGATTGATAGTTATATTAGAAAAGGTGGATAATAAAAGGTTAAAAACTCATTGGAAGGTAAAAACAGCTATAGTACGGAAAAATGAGGAGCTGAGAAGTGGATTGATTAATTATTCCTTTATCGATCAAAGGTTTTTCGAAACTAATAATAAATACAGGTTCTATATCTCCTTATCCAATTTTGACCTTAATCTATTAAAAAAGATTAAAGGGAGTGGAATTCCACTGCGCGAAATTTGTGAGGTTAAGGATGGAATAAGTACAGGATTCAAGCCATTTCGAGATATATTACTTGGCTATGAAGCAGATTCTAATTTTGTAGCTTTGAATGGAGAGACAGAGCGATTCGATCCAAAAATCCATAAGAAGGTTATTGATGGCCAAGAATTTAAACGATACTCTGAAATCAATTGGAAAGGTCGTTTTATCAAATATGATAAAAGGATAGAGCAAGACCCTAAGCCTAAAGAAGGAAGGCCTTTTAATTGTCAATTAAGAGATGAATATATCTTTCTCCGGAAGAAGATTATAACCCGGCAAACTGCGGATAGGTTAATCGGGACTTTGGATACCTGCCAATTTTATACGAGAAATTCAATACATAATACATTCCTCCATCCTTCCCAAGAGAGGAATTTTGAATTGGAATATATCCTTGGCATAATAAATAGCCGTCTTATGACCTGGTACTATCAAAAACTCACCCAAGAGGCGTCGCGTGTCTTTCCTCAAGTCCATATTATGGATCTGAAAGAATTACCTATAAAACGAGTGGATTTGGAAGAACAAAGGAAATTTGTGGATTTGGTAAATAGGATAATAAAACTTAACAAGGAATTAACCCTTAACCACACACACAAAAAAAAGGAGATTCAAAGGAAGATTGAGGCTATTGATAGAATTATAGATAAGAAAATATATGATTTATACGGACTAACACGGAATGAACGAAGATTGATAGAAGAATCTTGCAAGAACCTAAAATAACATTGATAGCATATATCCTGTCAAAATAACTTGACAATCAGTGAGGATTTGTAGTATCTTTTTATAGGAGGATAGAATGGAGATTACGAGATTAAGAAATGTTGGATTGATCTCTCACGGTGGGGCGGGTAAAACCTCCTTGACTGAGGCAATACTTTTTAATACCAAGACAACTGATAGACTTGGTCGGGTTGATAATGGGACAGCTACAACCGATTATTTAGAGGAGGAAATAGAAAGGAAGATTTCTATTAGTAGTTCCTTAGCCCAGGCAAATTGGGGAGGTTATAAGATAAATATTATCGACACACCTGGTTATATGGATTTTGTTGGAGAAGTTAAAAGGGCACTACGTGTTGTAGAAGGAGTGATTGTAGTTATAGATGCTGTATCAGGATTAGAGGTTGGTACTGAAATAGTGTGGAATATGGCCGATGAAGAAAACTTACCAAGAATAGTCTTTATCAATAAAATGGATAAAGAGAATGCCTCTTTTCATAAATCCTATGAATCCATAAAGAATGGACTGAATGCCAATGTTATTCCTATTCAACTACCAATTGGAGAAGAAGGCAATTTCCGAGGAGTAATTGACTTGATAGGACAGAAGGCCTATGTGTATAAAGATGGGGATTTTAAAATCGAAGAGATTAGAGATGATTTAAAAGATAAAAGCCACTCCTATAGAGAAAAATTAATAGAGGCTATAGTAGAGACAGATGATACCCTAACTGAGAAATATTTAGAAGGGAAAGAACTTACGGAAGAGGAGTTGCGGAAGACATTGAGTAAGGCTATAAAAGAGCAGAAGCTAATTCCTGTTTTATGTGGTTCGGCATATAATAATATTGGTATTCACCCTTTATTGGATAATCTAATTGAGGTTTTACCAGATCCTTTTTTTCAGAAGTTTATAATTGGCAAGAATGAAAGTGATGAGGAGGAAAAAAGAGAGATATCAGTTAACGAACCCTTCTCATCCCTTGTTTTCAAGGTAATGACAGATCCTTATGTAGGAGACCTCACACTCTTTCGGGTTTTTTCAGGTAAGGTAAGAACAGGACAAGAGATTTATAATTCTACGAAGGGCGAGAAAGAAAGGATAGGACATATCTGTCAAATCCATGGAAAGCAACGTCGGGAAGTTGGAGAGATTGTTACTGGAGATGTTGGGGCAGTAATAAAGTTACGGAATGTCTCTACTTCTGATACCCTATGTGATCCAGCGCATCCCATTCGATTAAAACCGATTGATTTTCCAAATCCTACCATCTCCATTGCAGTAAATCCAAAAACAAAGCAGGATCAAGAGAAGTTGTCCATAGGATTATCCCACTTAGAAGATGAAGATCCTACCTTCCGTGTTAAATTAGAACATGAATTGGGACAGACCATTATATCTGGAATGGGAGAGATACACTTAGAGGTTATGATTGACCGTTTGAGAAAAAGGTTCGGGATAGAGGTCAATTTAGAAAAACCTAAAATACCCTATCGAGAAACCATTAAAAAGACAGCTAAAGGTGAAGGGAAATATAAAAGGCAGTCAGGAGGAAGGGGTCAATATGGACATGCATTTTTAGAGATAGAACCGAAGCCAAGGGGAGAAGGTTTTGAATTTGTAAATGAAATCTTTGGTGGGGCGATTCCAGCAAAATACATCCCTGCTATTGAGAAGGGAGTGAAAGAGGCTATGAATAAAGGGATCTTAGCAGGTTATCCAGTTATTGATACGAAGGTTAGATTATATGATGGATCCTTTCATACAGTTGATTCATCTGATTTAGCCTTTAATATCGCTGCCTCATTAGCCTTTAAAAATGCATTTAATGAGGCATCACCTGTTTTATTGGAACCAATTATGCAAGTTGAAGTAATGGCTCCTGAAGAATATATGGGGGATATAATCTCTGATTTGAATGGCAGAAGAGGAAAGATACAAGGTATGGAACCAAAAGGTACTATACAAATAATAAAGGCACTTGTCCCTCAAGCAGAGATGTATAAATATTCAACAAACCTACGTTCTATAACCAGAGGAAGAGGAATATTTAATATGGAATTTTCTCACTATGAAGAGGTACCAAGTCATTTAGCTCAAAAGATAATAGAGGAGTCCAAAAAATGAAAGGGAGGACGGTATCATGTCAGGTCATTCAAAATGGGCAGGGATTAAGCATAAAAAGGCAATAGTTGATGAAAAAAGAGGTAAGCTCTTTTCAAAACTTATTCGAGAAATTACTGTTTCGGCTCGTATGGGTGGTGGGGATTTGCAAGGGAATTCAAGATTAAGGCAAGTAGTGGAAAAGGCAAAGGGGTATAACATGCCCCAGGAGAATATAAAAAGGGCAATTCAAAGAGGTACAGGTGAACTTCCAGGTGTAGTAGTGGAGGAGGCAATTTACGAGGGTTATGGACCAGGTGGTGTAGCCATATTAATTGAGGCATTAACCGATAATAAGAATAGAACCACGGCCCGGATAAGAAGTCTGTTTTCTAAATATAATGGCAATTTAGGTGAATCTGGATGTGTATCATGGATGTTTACAAAGAAAGGCTATATCACCCTCGATAAAAGTGATATTTCAGAGGATGAGCTTTTAGATATTGTATCAGAATGGGTAGAAGATATTAAAGCTGAAGAAGATACATATGAAATTATTACCATTCCTCAAGACTTTGAGGCGGCTAAAGAGTCCTTAGAGAAAAGGGTTAATTTGAAATATGCTGAAATTACTATGCTTCCACAGAGTTATATAAAGGTCGATGAAAAGACTGCAAAAACCCTTTTATCTTTTATAGAGGCTTTAGAAGAGGATGAAGATGTAAATCATGTCTATGCAAATTTTGACATACCTACAGAAATCCTTCAAGAAGTAACACGGAGTGATTGACAAGGTGATTGTCTTAGGAGTTGATCCAGGATTAGCAATAACAGGTTTTGGCATAGTAGAATCTGTCGATAAAAAAATGAAGGTACTTGATTATGGATCTTTTACCACCCAAAAGAAAACCCCTTTCCCAAGTCGTTTAAAGAAGATTCATGATTTTTTGGAAAACGTTATTAAGGATTTTAACCCCACATCCCTTGCTATTGAGGACATCTTTTTCTGTAGAAATGTAAAAACTGCTATAAATATTGGTCAAGTTCATGGTGTTGTAGTATTAGCTGCTGCAAAGGCAAATCTACAAGTTTATAAATATACTCCTTTACAGATAAAACAAGCAGTAACTGGTTTTGGAAGGGCTAAGAAATATCAAGTTCAGGAGATGGTAAAGAGGCTACTTGGCTTAGAGAAACTCCTCGATGTAGATACATCAGATGCATTAGCAGTAACCATTTGCCATATCCATAGCCACAGAGGATTTACAGAAGTCAGATAGATTTTGAATTTGTAAGGGGAGATCGTGATTGATACCGTATCTGGTATATTGATAAAGAAATTACCTACCTCTGTGGTGATTGATGTAAATGGGATTGGTTATGAATTGCATATCCCTCTTTCAACCTTCAATGAATTGCCTCAAGAGAATCAAAGAGTCAAGCTTTTCACTCGCCTTGTTGTAACAAATAATAGTTTAACCCTTTATGGATTCGCTACCTTAGATGAAAGAGAGATCTTTGATTCATTAACCAAGATTTCAGGAATAGGTTATAAAATTGGTTTAAAGATTTTATCAAGTTGTGAAGTGGTAGAACTAAAAAAGGCTATTTCCTCACAAGACTTGGATTTTTTGACATCTATAAGTGGTATCGGTAAAAAGACAGCTCAAAGGTTAATCCTTGAACTAAAAGATAAATTGGAGATAAAAGAAGATGACACATCTCTTGATGGAAATGTGATGGAAGAGGCCATATTAGGATTAATATCATTGGGCTATACCAAAACAGCGGCTCGGAAACTAATCCGTGAAGCAAAGAATAATACGAAAGACCTGACTACTGAAAATCTAATAAGGAGTGCCTTGAAGTTAGTTCGAGAGATGAGGTGAATAGATGGAAATTGAGGTAAATAAGTGAATATAATGATCTACTTGATAAAAACCTTGACAAAATGCACTTAGCTCCTTATAATACAGATATAGAGGAATGTGTAATGAATGTAACTTCTCCTTGGGTAATAGAAGAGGATAGGGAACTTGACGTAAGTTTGAGGCCAAAAACCCTATATGAATTTATTGGAAAGGAAAATCTCAAAGAAAACTTAGGGATATTCATTAAGGCAGCAAAGAGAAGGGGGGAGGCTTTGGATCATGTTCTTTTCCATGGTCCACCAGGATTAGGAAAGACAACCTTGGCTTGGATTATCGCTCAGGAATTAGAGGTAGGAATAAAATCAACTACTGGTCCTACGATTGAACGTGCAGGAGATTTAGCAGCTATTTTAACTGATTTAAGGGAAAGAGATGTTTTATTTATTGATGAAATCCATAGATTGCCAAGAAATGCAGCGGAGATTCTTTATCAGGCATTAGAGGACTTTAGGATTGATATAATAATCGGTAAAGGCCCTTCTGCACGTAGTATAAAATTGGATCTACCTCATTTTACCTTGGTTGGAGCAACAACCCGTGCAGGATTACTTACTTCTCCCTTACGGGATAGATTTGGGGTAATTAATAGACTCGGGTTTTATGATGAGGAAGATCTATACAAGATTGTTAAAAGGTCTTCCAATATCTTAAATATAGAGATTTTGGAAGAAGGAGCAAAAGAGATTGCTAAAGGATCGAGAGGTACACCAAGGGTAGCTAATAGATTACTCCGGAGGATTCGTGATTATGCAGAGGTTTTAGGAGAAGGTATAATTACAAAGGATTTAGCAAGGGATGGACTAAGGAGGTTAGAGGTTGACCCAATTGGTTTGGATGAGATGGATAGGAAGATACTTCAGACAATAATAGAAAAATTTTCAGGTGGACCAGTAGGAATTAAGACTTTAGCTACAGCTGTTTCTGAGGAGAAGGATACGATTGAGGATGTCTACGAACCTTATCTAATACAGATTGGATTTTTAAACCGTACCCCCCGTGGTAGGTGTATAACAAAACTTGCCTATAAGCATTTTGGAAAAAAGGATAAGGGGTTTTGAAGAAATGTGATGAAGATACTCTTACATATATGTTGTGCGAATTGCGCAACCTACTGTTATAATTACCTAAGGGCCAATGGATATAAGGTTTATGGATTCTTTTATAATCCCAATATACATCCTTATACCGAATACAAGAAAAGGCTTGATGTAGTCTCGTATTATGCTGAAAAGGTCAATTTAGATGTGATCTATAATGATGAGTATGATTTAGAAGGGTTTTTGCGTCAGGTAGTTTATCGGGAAAAAAGAAGGTGTCAATTTTGTTACAGAATAAGGCTTGAGAGAACTGCTAAGATAGCGAGAGATAGAGAATTTGCATGCTTTACAACTACCCTCCTCATCTCCCCCCATCAACAACATGAGCTTATAAAGGATGTGGCAAAAGAGATAGAAGAAGAGACGAAGATTAAATTTTTTTATCATGATTTTAGAGAAGGATATAAAGAAAGTATTAGGATTTCAAAGGAATTTGACCTTTATAGACAGAGATATTGTGGATGCATCTATTCAGAGAAGGAAAGGTATATACAAGAAGATTTGCCACGAAGACATAAAGGCACAGATCTGACATCTGATCTGTGTAAATAACCTGTCTCCTTGTGCCTTTGTGACATGCTTTCCTATATCATAAAATAGGAAGTTTAGGAATGAAAAGGGATAGAGAGCGGATAGAAAGATTGCGAGAGTTGATCAGGTATCATGATTATAGGTATTATGTAGAGGCAAACCCTGAAATCTCTGACTATGAATATGACCAATTGATGCGAGAATTAGTCGAATTAGAAAAAAGGCATCCAGAATTGATTACCCCTGATTCACCTACACAAAGGGTTTCTGGACAACCTTTAGAAGGGTTTACACAGGTTAGACATAAGTTGCCTATGTTATCACTTGAGAATGCCTTCTCCCCTGAAGAGATAAGGGAATTTGATCGAAGGGTCAAAAGATGGTTAGGGGTTAGTCACTTGGAATATGTAGCTGAATTAAAGATTGATGGTGTTTCGGCGAGTTTAGAGTATGAAAATGGGGTATTTGTGAGAGGAACATCTCGGGGGGATGGAGAGGTTGGTGATGACATAACTCAGAATTTAAAGACCATTCATGAGATCCCTTTAAGACTCAATACCTCTGACGAAAGGTTTTTAAACATAGAAGTAAGAGGAGAGGTCTATATGGAAATAGAGAGATTTCGAAAGATAAACAAAGAAAGGGAAAAGAATGGAGAATCTCTCTTTGCAAATCCGAGGAATGCAACCGCAGGATCTTTAAAACTCCTTGATCCAAGAGAGGTTGCAAAAAGACCTTTACGGATATTCATTCATTCGACGGGTTTCATCAAGAAGAATCCATTTAGGACACATTTTGAGGCATTAACGACCTTTAAAGAGCTTGGATTTATTGTAAATCCTGAAACAAGGTTATGCAAGGATATAGAAGAGGTTATTGATTATCACAAATCCTGGGAAGAAAAACATAAGGACCTTCCATATGAGGTTGATGGAATGGTAGTAAAAATCAATGACTTATTGAGCCATGAGAAACTTGGTCAAACTGCTAAGGCACCCAGATGGGCAATTGCCTATAAATTCAAAGGAGAGGTAGGCGAGACAAAGTTACTGGATATAAAGATTCAGGTTGGAAGATCAGGAGCCTTAACTCCAGTTGGTATATTAAAACCAGTCAGAATAAAAGGGGCAACAATACATCGAGCAACCTTACATAATGAGGATGAGATAAAGAGAAAGGATATAAGAATTGGAGACACGGTTTTGGTTGAACGATCAGGAGATGTTATTCCAAAGGTAATTGGGATTATTAAAGGTAAAAGGGATGGAACAGAAAAGATATTTCATTTTCCACGAATGTGTCCTGTTTGTGGCGCACCTGTTATGAGACCTCCTGGGGAGGCAAGGAATTTCTGTACAGGTTTTGCCTGCCCTGCCCAATTAAAAAGAAGGATTGAACATTTTGTATCACGTAATTGTATGGATATTGAAGGATTAGGTGGAAGATTGATAGATCAATTGATCGAAGAAGGAATAATAAAGGAACTGGTTGACTTATATAAATTGATCGATGAACCAGAAAGATTGATCGTCTTAAAAGGATGGGGAGAGAAATCAGCTGAAAATTTACTGGTTAATATTGAACGCTCAAAATACCAGTCTCTTGATAGGTTAATAAATGCATTGGGAATTACATATGTTGGTTCACAGACGGCTTATTTATTGGCTCAAAGGTATGGTTCATTGGACGTATTGAAAAAGGCTACATATGAAAAGTTGATGGAAATCGATGGTATTGGAGAAAAGGTTGCTTATTCAATAAATACATTTTTTAAACAGCCTGAGACATGCAAATTTATCAAGAAATTAGAAGAAAGGGGAGTTAGGACAAGTTCAAGAGAGGTTGTAGGGTCTGAATTTAAGGGTAAGACTTTGGTAATCACTGGAAGTTTAGAACATTACTCTCGAGATGAGGCCTATGATCTTGTAAAAAAACTCGGGGGTACACCTTCCTCATCGGTCTCAAAAAGGATAGATTTCTTAGTTGTTGGAGAAAAGGCTGGCTCAAAATTAGAAAAGGCAAAGTCACTCGGGATTCCTTGCATTTCAGCAAAGGAATTTGAAGGACGTCTTATAAAGTACGAAAGGGAGATGGTTAGTGCTCCAGTTGATTTAGCCGAAATTAAAAGAATGGTTAAAGAAAGGATTGAATTTGCGAAATCAAAAGATAAGAAACTTACAAATCACGGAAATACCTCTTAAATCCAAATCAACTTTGTGGAGTATTGATTGATGGTTGACTTGGCTAAGGTTATAATCGGCTTGGGTATATTTTTAATCATAATAGGGGGAGTGATTCTACTATTAAATAAGATACCTGGAATTGGAAAGCTGCCAGGGGATATCTATATAAAAAAAGGATCTTTCAGTTTCTATTTTCCCATTACAACATGTATCTTGATAAGTATCCTTTTATCTTTACTACTCTTTCTTTTCTCAAGGAGGTGAAATTGCAGAGATTAATTATCATTTTATCGACCTTGTTATTTGCTAATTATTCATGGGGAATTACCTTAAGGGTTGACATAACTCCAAGCTGTGAGCCAATTAGTATCTGCTCCAATTCCGAAATCTTTGATTTAGGTACTCATAGGGAAATAAGGTATAGTGGGGTAATTGACCCTATTGAAATAGTGGGGGAAGAGATAAGATTAGGTAATCTTGGCCTATTTTCCGGACCAATTTTTATAAGATCGAGTTTATTGATTAAGGTTAATAATTCTCCTTATCGTGGAGATATCGAAATCTCAAAGATTGATGGAAGGATAAAGGTAATTAATGTTATAGACTTAGAAGATTACCTTTATGGAGTGATAAAAAAGGAGGTCCCAGGTTCCTTTCCATTTGAAGCAATTAAGGCTCAGGCTGTTGTGTCTCGTACATTTGCCCTGGCAAATTTAGGAAAACATGGGGATTTTGACCTATGCAGCAACTGTCATTGTCAGATGTATGGTGGGGTTTTGGCAGAAGATATTTGGACAATCATTGCAGTCCGAGAAACTCAGGGAGAGATTTTAGTCTATAATGGGAAGATAGCTGATACCCCTTATCATTCTACCTGTGGTGGACATACAGATTCTTCAGAGCTTGTTTGGTCAGGTAAAAAAGATATCCCTTATTTGCGAGGGGTAAGATGTGGCTTTTGCTACGATTCTCCTCATTACACTTGGCAAGAGGAGATTCCTATTAATGAGATTAGTAAGGCATTAAATATTGGTAATATTTACTCAATTGAGATCTTAGAGGTAACTCCATATGGAAGGGTTCAGAGATTACTTATAACTCACTCAAAAGGAGAGACAAAAATAAGTGGAAGGGATTTAAGGGAGATTTTAGGGTTAGATGTAATCAAAAGTACCCGCTTTACATGTAGAAGGCATGGAGATATGATTCTATTCAGTGGATATGGTTTTGGACATGGGGTAGGGATGTGCCAATTTGGGGCGAAAGAAATGGCAAAGGCTGGGTATACCTATAAGGAGATACTTGAACATTATTACCCAGGGACCGAATTAAGCCATATAGAAGGCATTTGTCATTAATCGTTATTCGATATGAACGGATTTTTTGAGTTAATTAAAGAAGCCTCGGACTGTAAAGCAAGGGTTGGGAAGATTACAACTTCCCATGGAGTAGTGAATACACCTGTATTTATGCCTGTTGGCACTCAAGGTACAGTTAAGGCAATGGAACAACAAGAGTTGCAGGATATTGGGGTAGAGATAATCTTAAATAATACCTATCATCTGAGTTTACGACCTGGAATAGATATAATCTCAAAGGCTGGAGGCTTACATTCATTCATCAATTGGCAAAGGCCAATCTTAACCGATTCTGGTGGATATCAAATATTCAGTTTAGATGCCTTAAGAAAGGTAAACGATGAAGGAGTGGAATTTCAATCCCATATAGATGGTTCTTATCATCTCCTAACCCCTGAACGCTCAATAGAACTCCAAATAGCCTTTGGCGGAGATTTGATCGTAGTACTGGATGAGTGTATCCCTTACCCAGTGACATATGATCGTGCGAAACGCGGAAAAGATCGAACCACCCAATGGGCTAAAAGATCCCTGCATACATTCAACACTCAACGTTCAACGTTCAACGAACGCCAGGTTTTGTTTGGAGTTGTTCAAGGAAGTGTTTATAAAGACTTACGGGAGGAGAGTGTTTCCGAACTCGGGGAGTTGGATTTTCCAGGTTATGCAATTGGTGGATTATCAGTAGGGGAGCCAAAAATCATTACCTATGAGGTTTTAGAATGGGTGTGCTCCATATTACCAAAAGACAAACCTCGTTATCTTATGGGGGTTGGACCACCAGAAGATATCTTGGAATGTATAGAAAGGGGAGTTGATATGTTTGACTGTGTAATTCCAACCCGGCATGGAAGAACAGGCTCGGTTTTAACTCGGAAAGGTGAGCTCCATATCAAAAATGCATGCTATGCAGAAGATCTTAAGCCAATAGATATAGATTGTGGATGTTTTACCTGCAAAAATTATTCAAGGGCATATATTCGACATTTAATAAATTCACAGGAGATTTTAGGAGCGAGGTTAAATACTTTACATAATTTGTATTTTATAGTAAAATTGATAGAAGAGGTAAGGATGTCAATCTTAGAGGATAGATTTATGAAATTTAAGCGCACGTTTCTTGAAAAATACCAAGAGGGAGAAGATGGAGGTCAAGATTTATGATACAACATTACGGGATGGTGCTCAAACTGAAGGGATATCCTTTTCAATAGAGGATAAGTTGAAGATTGCTAAAAAGCTTGACGAGTTGGGTGTCCATTATATTGAAGGTGGATGGCCTGGTTCAAATCCAAAAGACATTAAATTTTTCCAGGAGATAAAAAATGTAAGATTGCAAAATGCAAAGATTACCTCCTTTGGTTCAACTCGAAGGGCTAAGGTAAAGGTGGAAGATGATGAGAATATCATGGCTATATTAGAAGTTGAAACCTCGTGTGTAACCATCTTTGGAAAATCCTGGGATTTACATGTAAAAGATGTATTAAAGATATCTTTATTAGAAAATCTTGAAATTATAAGGGATACTATAACCTACTTAAAAAAGATGGGAAAAGAGGTTATCTATGATGCAGAGCATTTCTTTGATGGGTATAAATCTAATCCAGAGTATGCCTTAACCACCTTAAGGGCTGCCGAGGAATCAGGAGCCACGGTCTTAGTACTTTGTGATTCAAATGGAGGGACTATGCCCTATGAAATACAGGAGATAATCGAAGAGGTGAAACAAGAGGTACATCTTCCTCTTGGGATTCATGCCCACAATGATTCAGGGATGGGGGTAGCTAATTCAATTATGGCAGTGAGATCAGGATGTCAGCATGTGCAGGGAACTATAAATGGTTATGGGGAGAGATGCGGTAATGCTGATCTATGCTCTATCATCCCAAATCTGAAATTGAAACTTGGAATAGATTGTGTAAGTGGAGACCAAATGAAAAGGTTAACCGAGACATCAAGATTTATTAGAGAAGTGGCTAATATGAGTCCTAACCATCATTCACCTTATGTTGGACACTCGGCATTCTCTCATAAAGGTGGTGTACATATAGATGCAGTGAGGAAGAATCCCCGAACCTATGAGCATATCGAACCTTCCTCTGTTGGAAATCATCGACATATCATGGTAAGTGAATTAGCTGGAAGGAAGACTATATTACATAAGGCAGAGGAATACAATATTAAAGTAAAAGAGGACAAACTTCCACAGATATTAAAACAATTAAAGGGATTGGAAAATGAAGGATATCAATTTGAGGATGCAGATGCATCCTTTGAACTCTTGATCAGGAAAAACTTAGGCATCCATAAGAGATTTTTTGATCCTAAAGGATATAGGGTTCTTGTCAGAATGTCAAAAGAGGGATTGACCTCTGAAGCAACGGTCAAACTCCAAGTAAAAGGACATGAGGAATTTGTGGTAGCTGAAGGGGACGGACCTGTAAATGCCCTTGATAACGCATTGCGTAAGGCATTGGCAAAAACCTATCCTGTATTAGAAAAGGTGCATCTAACCGATTATAAGGTAAGGGTCTTGGATGCAAAGTCAGGTACAGCAGCAAAGGTCAGGGTATTGATTGAATCAAGTGGAGAGAATGGATCATGGGGAACTGTTGGGGTATCAGAAAATATTATTGAGGCAAGCTGGCATGCCTTGGTTGATTCAATTGAATATATCCTTCTAAAAAATGAGGAGGCAGCAGTAAATAAGAGATGAAAATAAGGAGTCTTTAAATGGAGAAGATTGATTTACCAAAGACTTATGATCCTTCTCAAGTAGAGGAAAAGTGGTACAAGGTGTGGGAAGAGAAGGGATATTTTCATGCTGATGAGAATGCCAAAAAACCTTCCTTTTCAATGGTTATTCCTCCTCCAAATATTACTGGTTCTTTACATATGGGTCATGCCTTGAATAATACCTTGCAGGATATATTGGTAAGATGGAAAAGAATGAGTGGTTTTAATACCTTATGGCTGCCAGGTACTGACCACGCTGGGATTGCAACTCAAAATGTCGTAGAAAAGGAATTGCAAAAGGAAGGATTGAGCCGCTCGGATATTGGACGTACAGAATTTATCAAACGGATGTGGGAATGGAAGGATAGGTATGGAGGATCAATAATTACTCAATTGAAGCGACTTGGTGCATCTTGTGATTGGAAAAGATTAAGGTTTACTATGGATGAATCGTGCACTCAAGCAGTGAAGGAGGTCTTTGTCAGACTTTATGAAGAGGGGTATATCTACCGTGGTAGTTACATCATCAACTGGTGCCCACGCTGCCACACCGCCCTTTCTGATATTGAGGTAGAACATAAGAGTGTTAATGGCTACCTCTATTACATCAAGTATCCCCTCAAATATCCATCCCGTAATGTCCAATATCTATCTGTGGCTACTACCCGACCAGAAACGATGCTTGGAGATACAGCAGTAGCTGCCAACCCAAAGGATAAACGATTCCGGGATATGATTGGCACACTCCTTATTTTGCCAATATTGAAGAGGGAACTTAGGCTCATTGCGGATGACTTCGTTTCGCCAGAATTTGGTACAGGCCTTGTCAAGGTAACCCCTGCCCACGATCCAGTGGATTTCGAGATAGGAAAACGTCATAATCTTCCGGAGATAAATATTCTCCACCCAGATGCCCGTATGAACCAGAATGCTGGTCCATATGAGGGATTGGATAGATACGAGTGTCGAAAGCGTCTACTTGAAGATCTGAAACGTGAGGGTTATTTAGAAAAGGTTGAAGATTATTCCTATAGTATTGGTCACTGCTACCGGTGCCATACCATTGTTGAGCCGTATCTCTCTCTCCAGTGGTTTGTACATATGAAGGAATTGGCACACCAGGCAATAGAGGCAGTAGCGAAGGGACATGTCAGGTTTGTTCCTAAATCCTGGGAAAATACCTATTTTGAATGGATGCGAAATATAAAAGATTGGTGTATATCACGACAGATATGGTGGGGGCATAGAATTCCTGTTTGGTATTGCAAAGATTGTGATAAAGAAAATGTTTCAAGAAGTACGCCAGATAGCTGTAAGAGATGTGGAAGCCCGAATCTTGAGCAAGACCCAGATGTTTTAGATACATGGTTCTCCTCTGCTTTATGGCCATTTTCGACCTTAGGTTGGCCCCGCAAAACTCAGGACTTAGAAACATTTTATCCCACATCATGCCTATCTACTGGATTCGATATAATATTCTTTTGGGTAGCCAGGATGATTATTATGGGGTTAAAATTTATGGGGGATGTTCCATTTCGCACGGTTTACATTCATGCCTTAATAAGGGATGAATCTGGGCAGAAGATGAGTAAGTCATCTGGGAATATAATCGACCCTATCCATGTAATCGAAAGATACGGAGCAGATGCCTTGCGATTTACACTGGCTGTGTCTTCAGCCCAAGGAAGGGATGTTGTTTTATCCTATGATAGGATAGAGGGTTATCGCCATTTTTGTAATAAAATCTGGAATGCTGCACGCTTTATATTGATGAACTTAGAAGGATATGATCATAGGTTACAACTTACAACATATAGCTTAGAGTTGTGTGATCGATGGATTTTATCAAGAATTGATCAAGTGACAGAAGAGGTAACAGGGAGGTTGGAAACCTATAATTTTGATGAAGCTGCAAAGATCTTGTATAACTTCTTATGGCATGAATATTGCGATTGGTATATTGAGCTATCGAAACTCGGATTAAATGAGGGAAGGAGAAATGTCACCCAATATCTGTTAATTACTACATTCAGTAAAATTTTACGCTTGCTTCATCCATTTATGCCATTTATCACTGAGGAATTATGGCAATACCTTCAGCGGACAGAAGAAACTGGACAGCGGACAGATTCTATTGTAATTTCGGAATGGCCAAAATCCAAGTCTCGCATGATTGATCATCAGGCAATTAAAGATATGGAGGTTATTATGGATGTAGTTTATAATATACGGAATATTAGAAGCGAGATGAAAATACCTCCAAAAAAGAAGGTACGTGTATTCATAAATACAGACATTCCTTTAATAAATACCCTTTTAAATGATCATTCAGAATATATCAATCTGTTAGGCAATGTCTCTAACTTGGTAGTAGGTAAGGTAAAGAAACCTCCATTTTCTGCTGTAGCTTGTATAAAAGATATGGAGATATATATACCTTTAAAAGAGCTGATTGATATAAAGAAGGAACGGACACGTTTAAATAAAGAATTGTACAAGATATCGGAAGACCTGAAAAAGGTAGAAAAAAAACTTGAAAATAAAGAATTTGTCCTGAAGGCATCGAAAGATATTGTGAAAAAACAGGTGGAGAGAAGAGAAGAACTTGTGAATCTAAGGGATAAATTACTCAAAAACTTGAAGGCCTTAGATGAATAATGGAAGATGTAGCGAACCATGAGTATTTTATGCGTCAGGCACTGAATGAGGCAAAGAAGGCAGCGAATCTCGGAGAGGTTCCAATTGGTGCAATTGTTGTTTTAAATGAAGATATTGTGGCTTCAGCATATAACAAAGTGGAAGGTTTAAAAAACCCTACCGCTCACGCTGAGATTTTGGCAATTAGGAGGGCATGTGCATCTCTTAAAAATAAGTACTTGATTAATGCCACCATTTATGTTACAATAGAACCATGTGCGATGTGTACTTGGGCATTAATCCTATCCAGGATAGGTTATTTAGTATATGGTGCAGAAGATAAAAGAACAGGTGCATGTGGTGGAATCTTGGATTTAGTTAATCGCTCAAAACTTAACCACAAGATTAAAGTAACAAGAGGGGTTTTGGCTTCGGAATGTCAAGCATTGATACAAAACTTTTTTAGAAACCTCAGAATTCGTTCAACGAAAGAAAATAGAAAATATATTTAGGGGGTATTAGATATGCCCGTTCCAAAAAGAGAAAGGATAGGAGATATGTTAGTTAAGGCCAAAATTATAGAAGAGGAGCAATTACAGAAGGCCTTAGAGGTTCAAAAGAAGACTAATAAAAGATTAGGAAGGATATTGATAGATTTAGGTTTTGTTGGGGAAAGTGTTATTATAGATTTCTTAGGATCCCAATTAGGGATACCTTACATTAATTTAGGTAAAATAAAAAAGATCGATCCTGAAGTCTTGCGGTCTGTTCCAGAGTTTATTGCAAGACGTCATCTATTGATTCCTATATCTAAAGAAGGAAATACTATAACTATAGCTATGGCTGATCCAGTGGATATCCTAGCCATCGATGATATAAAATTTCTGATCGGTGAGTGTGATGTAAATCCAGTGGTTGCCTCTGAGAGAGAGGTAACGGCTGCAATCGAGGAATTTTATGGAAGATCGAAGGCAATTATGGAGATCTTAGAAGGGGCTATTATGGGAGAAGAGGGGGTTGAGACGAGAGAAAGGATGTCTGCGGCTAATCTGATTACCCATTTTCTATCTGAAGCCATTAAAGCCCGTGCCTCGGACATCCATATTGAACCTTATGAAAAGGAGTTAAGAACTCGATATAGAATAGATGGAATGTTGTATGAGGTTGCTTCACCCCCCAAAGAAATTCAAAAGGCTATTGTTTCCCAAATAAAGATTATGGCCCATTTAGACGTTACTGAACGCAGGCTTCCTCAGGAAGGAGGATGTAAGGTAAGGGTAGATGATCGAGAGATAGATTTACAGATTTCTATAACTCCCACAGTATATGGAGAAAAGACGGTAATGAAGATTTTAACTCCAATAGCCGGATCCTTAGATATAACACGCCTTGGCTTTGAACAAGAGGCTCTTGCTTTATATCAAAAATGTTTTCTCTCATCAAGTGGGTTTATTTTATTTACTGGGCCTAAGACCAGTGGAAAAACCACTACTATATATACTACCTTAACCGCTATCAATTCTTCAGAGAAAAATATTATGACTGTTGAAAATCCAATAAAATCCCTTTTACCCGGGATAAATCAACAGCAAATCAATTTAGATATCGGCTTGACATTCTCGAGAGGATTAAAATCTTTCTTATCTCAAGATTCAGACGTCATTATGGTTGGAGGGATAGTAGATAAAGAAACAGCAAGATTAGCTATAAATGCTGCTTTAACTGGACATTTAGTATTTGGTATTATGCATTCAAATGATTCTTTGGAGGCATTAACTCGTCTAATTAATATGGGGATAGAGCCATTTTTAATTGCCTCAACTGTAAAATTATGTATTACTCAAAGATTAGCTCGAATGATTTGTGAAGAATGCAAAGAACCTTATGAAGTCACCTACACTGCCTTAAAGGATATTGGCATAAAGATAAAAGGGAAAGGAAAAGAAAAGGTTATCCTACATAGAGGAGTTGGTTGCAAAAGCTGTAATAATATTGGATATAAGGGAAGAACAGGGATATTTGAAGTAATGGAAATAAATGAAAAGATTCAAGAGGCGATAGTTAATCGAGCACCAAGAAAAGATATCAAAGAGGCGGCAATAGCTTCTGGAATGATTACTTTACAAGAATCAGCACTAAGAAAGGTTTTAGCTGGTATAATTACTGTGGAAGAACTACTACGGATCACCTTATAGTTCTTAGTTGTCAGTATCTAACAACAAAGAACTAATATGGAGAGGTACCGAAGTGGTCATAACGGGATCGACTCGAAATCGATTTGAGGGTATTCTCTCACGTGGGTTCGAATCCCACCCTCTCCGTCTTGCCACGGATGGACACGATAAAAAATGAACAGGAGAGATCGCATAGTTTGGCCGAGTGCGCACGACTGGAAATCGTGTGGGGTGCAAAGCCCTCGTGGGTTCGAATCCCACTCTCTCCGCCTAAAATCGGCTTCCCTGATTTCTTCTATATTCACATGTAATTTTGCAAAGCAAAATTACCTGATTTGGTCGTGCTAGATGGGGAGATAGCGGTGCCCTGTAACCGGAAATCCGCTAAATGCCGGGTTGAATTCCTATTTCGAGGTTTAAATCTTTTGGATTTAAGGAAAGTTAGATAGTGATGAAAATTGGGTCCTGTAGAGGCTCTGAATTATAAACCCCGTCAGGTCTGGAAGGAAGCAGCGGTAAGTAATTTGAGGCTTCGTATGGGGGTGCCTGGTTGGAGCTATTTAGCCTTCACTTACTCCAAAAGAGCGAATCAAGAATAGGTGCACGACCATACAAAACCCTTCGGGTTTTGTAGTTGTTTCAGGCTGACAACTAATAACTAATTGCGAGACAATCAATGGGATATATTGTATTATCAAGGAGATATAGGCCAAAAGATTTCCGGGAGGTAGTTGGACAGAGTCATGTTACTACCACCTTGGCTAATGCTATATTAGAGAACCGTATCTCTCATGCGTATCTATTTTCTGGCCCTCGGGGAACAGGAAAAACAACCGTAGCCCGGATTCTTTCAAAATGTTTAAGTTGTGAAAAAGGGGTAACTTCTTCTCCTTGTAATGTATGTAGTGCATGTTGTGAAATTGATGATGGAAGCTCTCTTGATGTGATAGAAATCGACGGTGCATCACATAGAGGGATTGATGAAATTAGGGACATTCGGGAAAAGGTAAAATATGCCCCGGCACGCTCGAGGTATAAGGTTTACATTATTGACGAAGTCCATATGTTGACTGAACCTGCCTTTAATGCCTTACTTAAAACCTTAGAAGAACCACCAAAACACGTAGTATTTATATTTGCTACTACACAACTCGCAAAGGTTCCTATAACTATTCAATCACGCTGCCAAAGGTTTGATTTTAAAAGAATAACAGAGGGTGATATTTTTAACCGTTTAGAATCTATAGCTCACCTGGAACATGTGGAAATAGACAAAAAAACCCTTTCCTTAATTTCTAAACATGCTGATGGGTCACTTCGAGATGCCGAAGTCTTACTTGATCAATCTATTTCTTTTAGTGGAGGGAAAATAAGCCTCGAAGATGTAACCACGGTCTTAGGAGTTATTAAGAAAGATTTGCTGTTTCGATTTTCTCAAACCTTACTTACGAGAGATACAAACCAGGGGTTAAGGATTATTGATGAACTTGTAGAAAATGGAGTTGATTTGATACAATTTACAAGAGATTTAATAAGACATTTTAGGGACCTACTTTTTTTCAGGATTGATAAAAGAAATTTAGAACTAATAGATGTAGATGAAGCCTTGGTTCCCATCCTAACTAAACAATCATCTGAATTTACCTCCAATCGATTATTAAATATCGTTGATTATCTGATAGAGGTAAATGAAAAGATACAAAATTCCCCAAATTCTAAGTTTCTATTAGAGATAGCGGTAATAAGACTTAATAATATAAAAGATGAAATCCCTTCGCAAGATCTTTTTCAAAGAGTAGAGTTAGAAAAGGTGCCTGCTGAAAGAGATAAGGAGTCTAAGGTTGAGGTAAAAGAAGCCCCTTTGTATGATTTAGAGGGATTTAGTAAGATTTGGGAACAGGTCTTAGAAAGGATCAAAAAAGAAAAACCATCTTTAGAATCCGTTTTAAGAAATGCTAAGATAGTGGAGATTACTGATAATGTGGTCACTATTGGATTCAACAAGGAATCCTCTTTTTCCAAACAAATGGTAGAGAAAAATAAAGATCTGATTGAAGAAGTGATTAGGAAAGTGACTGATAAAGATTTTATTCTTAAACCTGTCCTAATCCATGAGGAGCTTGATGAGAAATCCTCTCTTAAACTGGATAAGAAAGACGAATTAAGTACCATCCTCGAGGCAGAGCCAATGGTTAAGAAGGCAATGGAGATCTTTAAAGGAAGAATCGTTAAGATAGGAGGATAGAGATGGAGAAGAGATTAGACGGCGTCTTAAAACAGGTTCAAAAGATCGGTGCTGAAATTATAAAACTTCAGGAAGAATTAAAGAACAAGACTGTAACTGCATCCACTGGTGGAGGCATGGTATCGGTTACTGCAAATGGGAAACGGGAGATTATGGAGGTTAAAATCGATAAAGAGGTAGTCAACCCTGAAGATATAGAGATGTTAGAGGATTTGGTATTGTCAGCAGTAAATGAGGCATTAAGAAGGGCTCAAGATCTTGTGCAAAATGAAATAAGTAAGCTAAGCGGAGGCATCAATATACCACAAGGATTATTATTTTAAAGATAGAATTTTTTGGTTAGGCAAGAGGGTAGTTATTTCTCCTCTTGCCTATTTTTGTCTCTTAGTTACCCATCTATCTCCCATATCTATCCTGCTATAACTCCGAATTTATCTACCAAAGGTTTTGGGCAGGTGAGTTCAATCGGTAGGCAGATTAAAAATGGATAAACAAAACAAAACACCGAAGGGAATTAAAATCATAGCTGGGCTAATGTTTGTAATTGGCCTAATTAACTTTGGTATGCATTTAATAGAAGGAATAACTTGGACAACTGATTATATCTTTGGAGAAATAAGGACTGGTTATACTCCACTCTCTTCATTCAGTCGACAAGCAGTGAATGCAGGAGTAGCCAAAGGAGAAAAGATATTTAACAACAATAAGTGACTTGAAAGACAGGCTATTAGGGTGATTTCTTGCGTTTCTTACCAGCGTCCCCTACTCTACTACCTGAATATGGATAAATCGCAAATTCAAGAAAGGACAAAGAAACTGCTTGAAAAAGCAGATAGACTAAAGGAATTTACAAAAGGATTACAGGAACTCCTTACATCCTATGTGAATAGAGACGCAACAAAGAATTACCAAAGACTTATTCCAGATATAGGAAAATTTTATGGAGTCCCGCTTCCTATTTTGAGACTAATAGCTGCCGAGATAGGAAGATTTATTCAGAAAGAACCAACAGAAGCAAAACTTTTGTTAGAGACTATTTGGAACGAAGGTTCTTTTGAGGCAAGAGAGATAGCAGGGAAAAGTTTGGAGAAGTTTAGTCCAAAGAATCCAAAAATTTGTTTAGATTTTGTC